>ONAG01000048.1 GCA_900315745.1 uncultured Prevotellaceae bacterium | reverse complement strand
ACTACAGAAATCCGCAAAGCAGGAGGAAACGTAAAGTTTGACGTTCTGTTTGGGCAGAAACATCGCAATGCGTGTGACAATGCCTTTTCGACAAAAAGAATAAAGTGGCTGTTTTCACAAGTGAGAGATTAGGTAAATCCCAATTTATCTGAATAACCATTTTCTCTACACAAAGGGTGGTTTTCCTAATCAAAATAGGAAAACCACCCTTTCGGTTTAGGCATAATCCCTTTCATTGACATGTATTTCGTCTTACCTTTGCAGTACAAAGAGAGAGATAAGACAATAGAAGTTCAACCATCAAAACGTAGAAGACATGAAGAAGATGATGACCTTGGTGATGATGATGACGATAGCCATCTCCGCCGCAGCAATGCCGTACAACACCGCACGCAACGAGGCCCTCTTCTTGGCAGACAAGATGGCCTACGAGCTCGGACTGACAGCAACACAATATGAGGCAGTGTATGAGATCAACCTCGACTATCTGCTCAACGTAGATACCCGCGCCGACGTGTTCGGTTTTTGGTGGGAAGTTCGCAACCGCGACTTGCGCTATGTGCTCAGCACCTGGCAGTACGACCGCTTCATGGCCAGTGAGTGGTTCTACCGTCCCGTCGTCTGGGGCACTGGTGGCTGAACCTTCTCCATCTACACCCGCTATGGTGTCGGAAGGATGTTCTACCATCGTCCTGCAGTGTTCGTGACCTTCAAGGGTGGCCACAGCCATAGAGGTGGCAGCTTCTATGCCGGACACCACTTCGACAAGCCCAACCCTCCCAAGGGCCATGGCAACCATAATAACAACCATAACAATAACGGAAATCATAACAATAATCACAACAATACTGGAAACTGGAACCACGGTGGCAACCACAATGGAAACCCCAATGGCAACGGCAATTACAATCCCTCAATGAACCACGGCAACCGTCCAATGACGGGTAACGGCAACCCCTCGATGGGTGGTGGCTTCGGCAACAGTCATAGCAGAGGGTCGGCCAATACTCCCAGCCGCACATTCGGCACCCGTCCGTCGGGCAACGTGGCCAGCCATGGCAACGGTGGCACATCAACCGCTCGCGGAACCTTCGGTGGACGCAGGTAAGCGCTTACACTACATACACAGCATGGGCGACCATGATGCACTCACAATCTCCACACCCTCGATTTTGGGGGTGTGGAGTTTTTCCACATGTGGATTTTAAAAACCGATGTTGCAGTCGGCTGTCACCTCGTCAATCTCGCATTGGAGGAAGTATCGCTCGATGTCGCCGTCAGGGGCAGGATGGCAGCCGTAATCGTATTTCTCCACGAGTCTTTTCAGTTCATCGGCAGTCGGGATGCGCCCATTGTCCCTATAGAATTTCTCCACCTCGCGGATGAAGTCTTTGGAGAGTTCCATATCGAAGTCCGTGTCCTCGTCGATGCCCATGTAGTCCATATCGATGGGTACGGTCATTTCTTTCCGGTCGCTCGGTGTTTCAATGAGTATTTCCGTCATGAGGATAGGGTTGCTGACACCCTTGATGTCAAAGCCCAAAATCGTTGTCATCGTATTCATATCAGTAGATGTTATAATGTGAGTAAAAAAGGGAGGGGATGCCCCTCCCCATTTGTTATTTTAGAAATGGAAGTCGATGACTCCACCGATGTAGAGGTGAGTGCCGACCGGCAGGGAACAAACCATTTCCATGAGTTCTGCAGATGGCTCGGCATAGGATTGATAGGAGTCTTCAGAGAGGTAGAAGTGGTGGTCGGTGTGGAGCGGGTTCTTCAACTCCTTTTCCAACTGGTAGGTCGGGCCTATCCAGTCCAGAACTTTCTCGGTGGTCACCTCTCTGGCCTTGTCGTGGATGGCTTTCACCCACTTGGCTTTCCATTCATTGGCACCTCCGTTATAAACCATCTCATCGGTGCCTACGAGTGTGAACATGCCTTTGGGCAGCAGTTCGTTCACAAGGTAGTCAATCATCTCCGTCCTTGTCTCATCGGAAATCTCGGAGCAGTAGTCATAGAAACTGCCATCGCCCTGCGTCAGGGTGTTCTCGTCGAGAGTGTTCTCCTTGTTCACTCTCTGCTTGGTAATTTGGAATACTTTAGCGTGCATAATAAAAAGTGTTTGAGTTGAGTTTTATTTCCCTTTGGTTTTGGAGCTTTGCTCCAGCCATCGGGATTCGATTTTTCGTGCGAGAAAAAGACTGAGGGGAAAGGTGAACTAAAGGCAAGGAATTTGAGTGCTCTTTTGTGGAATACCCCGTTTCCAATAGGAAACTGTGGAAGGCTGCCATAAAAGAACTGTCAAATAGCGCAGCGGTACTTGCCATGTTCACCCCTCAGTAACTTTGCAAGAAAAAGCGTGTCCCGATGGTGGTAGCAAAACAATAATTCAACTTGTGGAAAAATGTATTCCTTTATTGCGCATTCCAATATTTTTGTTATTTTTGCACCGTTATTTACGATTACTTCATTTTAATAAAGAAACTGTGATGAAAAGAACTCTTTATCTGATAGCCTGTTTGCTATGCTGCGTGATGGCTGGCGCACAAAGCATGAAAGTGGTAATTGACAGCAAAGGTGAAGAATTGGGTCGACTCGTGCGTACCAATACCACGACTTATACCGTTTCATTGCAGGATGACTATGACGTACCTAAAGTAGGCAACCATGTAGTCACCTATAGTGCCGACAAAGGTCAGGGTATCATCTATCGCCATCCCGATCGCTCAGGCAATATCAATGTACGAAAGGGACCTTCTATAAAGAGTGCCGTAGTGGCAAAGATTCCTGACCCTGGTCATAACTTGCCCGACCCCTATGACTGTTTGGGTAAGGTAAATGGTTGGTACAAAATCAAGATTGACGGAAAAATAGGTTATGTGCGTGAAGATCTTGTTTGTTGGGATGCAATATGTACTTTTTAGGCATTCTTGTTTCTTTACGCAGAGGTTGACAAATATGGAAAAAATGCGGCTCCCCATCGCGAGGAGCCGCCCATAAACAAAAACATAATAACTAATCAAAAAATAACCTATGAAAAAACTTATCTATTCACTCTTTTTTTCCCATTTGAAATGACAATCCCCTTGGTATCAGCCTTTACACGCTGACCATAGGGATTATAGAAGATGTTGCTCTCAGCATTCCGGGTGAACTCCACCGCCGATACCTTGTCGGTTGTTCCGTCGGCATTATCGAATACCAAAGTCAGGTCGGCGAAGTCGTCCTCAGAGTCCTTGTTCCTCTCGATGGCATCCGACACGCTTTTGGGCAACTGGAGGTAAGACTTGTTGTAGGTCAGCCAACCATCCTTGGAGTATATATTGAAGCGGTTGTTGTTCAAGCCGTAGTTGACAATCTCGTTGTCGTTCTCGTCGAGGACACTCTGATAGACATAGAAGTCATCGTTTGCATCACCGGCCATCATATTTCCATCAAACCAAGAGTCGGAGTATGCCATGGCATCACTCATCAGCCATTGTCCCCATGTGCCTTTGGATTTCATCACGGATGTATCCATAAATCTGACGGATAATTTGACGGGAAATGTCCCGTCGGCTCTTTTTCTGCATTTATCCAGGTAAAATGATACTGTTGCCATAGTTCAGTAATTTTAGACGGCACGTGCACGGATTGTGCACGTTTTTCTTGTGCTTGAACACGCTACAAAGTGCGTAAAAGTGCAAAAAATGCCGTTTTTTTTATTGCCGAAGGCAACGAAAGAGGGAAAATAAAAAGTGGTAAGTCGTTGAAAATCAACTTCTTACCACCTCGGTCGGGATTACTGGACTCGAACCAGCGACCTCGCGCCCCCCAGACGTGTGCGCTACCAACTGCGCTAAATCCCGAATGCGAATGCAAAGTTAAACACTTTTGTCGTAATAGCCAAATGAAAATGGTTTTTTTTTCAAGAAAAGGCGAATTGGTGCTGAATATGAGAAAAAAGACATATATTTGCAAGATAATAATAAAAACATCATTACCATGACGCCATATATTGTTGCTCCACTGGTTGGCAGCGTGATAGGATACATCACCAACGACATAGCCATACGCATGCTCTTTCGCCCTCACAAGGCACGGTATGTGTTAGGACACAAAGTGCCCTTCACCCCCGGAATCATCCCAAAGGAAAAAGGGAGGATCGCGGCATCGGTAGGAGCATCCATCAGCGTGAACCTAATGAATCGCGAAGTGCTGGAGAAGAACCTCCTCTCCGATGAAATGTTGGAAAAGCTTGACAATGCCCTGCGCCGGTTCTGCAACACGCTTCGTCATTCCCCCCTCAGCCTCCGCGAATGGCTGTCGCAATATCTGCCGGCAAGCGACATAGAGGATATTGCCGACAAGACATGCGACGACCTGACATCCCTGTTGCACAAGAAATTGGGTTCTCAAGAGGTGGGTGACAAGATAGCCCACATGGCAGTGAAGCACGTGATGAAGAAGATGCAGCACTTTGGCAGCGGCATTGGCGACAAGCTTGCAGAGGGTGGCATTGGCGAGGGCGGCGGCTTTGGCGACATGATAGGCAGAGGGATAAGAAAAATACTTGGCCGCACTGGCAGCGACGCCACATCAAAGTTCATAAACAGCTTGGCGGAACCTGTGGAACAGGCGCTGTCAGCAAACATCAACGACATGCTCCAGAACCATTCCGAGGAGATTGTGGGACAACTGCTGCACACAGAGATGGACGACTTTCTCTCGCGCCCGATGAACAAGTTGCTGAAGGGCAAGGATGCGGAGATTGAACGTTTTGTATCGAGCGTGCTTTCCCTCTACAAGAGCACAATAAAGGAGCGTCTGCCCCGCATACTTGAAGCAGTTGACATAAGAAAGATTGTTGAAGACCGCATCAACGAGATGGACATGTCAGAAGCCGAAAAAATAATACTTGACGTCATCAGCAAGGAATTGCGTGCCATCGTATGGCTTGGCGCCGGTTTGGGTTTCATCATGGGATTTGTCAACTGCCTCATCATCTGACTACCCCACTCCACTTTTATGCCGACACAAACAAAACGTGAAAGAAGTTGTGTGTCAGTCGTTGAGCGTAGCCGCCCTCACCCTGCTCAGTGTCTCGGGTGTCATCTGAAGATAGTTGGCGATATAGTTGAGAGGAGCCCTCAGAACCACTTTCGGCATCAGCTTGCACAATTTTTTATACCTATCCTGAGCAGACTCAAACCTCACGAGGTCGGCATGTACCTGTGACAATATTAGCGACTCCTCAAGTATTTTTCGGTACAATATCTGTATGTTGACATTGTGCAAAGCCACCTCTTCGAGTCTTTTCTTTGGCAAGGCATAGCAAATGGAGTTTTCGAGAGCTTCCATTTGCAATTTGGTGGGTTCCTCCCTGAAAAGGCTCTCTATGCACATGACGATAGTGCCATCGACACCGATGTGCTCAGTCACGTACATGCTTTTCTTGTGATAGTATTGCCTTATCAGTCCGGTGTGAATGTACAATATGTCACGGCACACCTCACCCTCTTTTAGGATTTGCTCACCCTTGTTGATTTTTTTGGGCACGAGGATGCTCTCGAGGATATCGAGTTCATCATGCGTCATTGTACTGTACTTTCTTGCCAATTCTCGTGCAATGTCGCGTGTTGTATGTGGCAATTCTTTCATTTTTTCTCCTTTCGCCAGATGGTTGTCAGTCAAGTTTCAGCACGGCAAGGAAAGCCTTTTGAGGCACTTCCACATTGCCAATCTGCTTCATTCTCTTCTTTCCCCTTTTTTGTTTTTCAAGTAGTTTTCTTTTTCTTGACACGTCGCCACCATAGCATTTAGCCGTCACGTCTTTCCTCACGCATTTCACTGTTTCACGCGCGATGATTTTGGCTCCGATTGCTGCCTGAATGGCTATGTCGAATTGTTGTCTTGGTATGAGTTCCTTCAGTTTCTCACACATCCGTCTGCCGAAGGTCACGGCATTGTCTTGGTGTGTCAGTGTGGAGAGTGCATCTACAGGTTCGCCATTGAGCAGAATGTCAAGCTTTGCCAGTTTGGAAGGTCTGTATCCGCAGATATAGTAGTCGAACGATGCGTATCCTTTGGAAATGCTTTTCAGCTTGTCATAGAAATCGATGACTATCTCGCCCAAAGGCAAGTAGAAGTTGATTTCCACCCTATTTCCGCTTACGAATTCCTGGCTTATCAACTCTCCCCTCTTGTCGAGACACAAGGTCATGATAGGTCCTATGAAGTTAGCTGTTGTTATGACCGAAGCCTTGATGTACGGTTCCTCTATATGGTCTATGAGAGTCAGCTCTGGCAGTCCCGATGGATTGTGCACCTCCCTGCTTCCACCTTGCTTGTCATATACCATGTATGACACGTTGGGCACGGTAGTTATGACATCCATGTCGAACTCCCTGTCGAGTCGTTCTTGAATGATTTCCATGTGCAGCAATCCGAGGAATCCGCATCTGAAACCGAATCCAAGAGCCACGGAAGACTCTGGAGTGAACGACAACGACGCATCGTTGAGTTGGAGTTTCTCAAGAGATGAGCGCAAGTTCTCATAGTCATTCGGGTCTATGGGGTACACACCTGCAAACACCATGGGCTTGACCTCTTGGAAGCCCTCGATTGCCTTGTCGCAAGGTCTTGCTATATGCGTGATGGTGTCGCCTACCTTCACCTCCTTGGCATCCTTTATGCCGCTGATGATATACCCCACCTCACCGGTTGTCAGTTGATTGCGAGGTATCATATCCATCTTGAGCACGCCCACTTCATCGGCATCATACTCCATGCCAGTGTTGAAGAACTTCACCTTGTCGCCTTTCTTTATGCTTCCATTAACAATTTTGAAGTAGGCGATGATGCCCCTGAATGAGTTGAATACGGAGTCGAAGATAAGTGCCTGCAGTGGAGCCTTCGGGTCACCTTTTGGATGTGGTATTCTCTCCACCACGGCTTTCAGGATGTCCTCTACCCCTTCGCCTGTTTTCCCTGAAGCACGAATGATGTCTTCGTGGTCACATCCGAGGAGTTCCACAATCTCGTCCTCCACCTCTTCCGGCATTGCCGAAGGCATGTCTATTTTGTTGATGACAGGAATTATTTCAAGGTTGTGGTCGATAGCCATATACAAATTGGATATGGTCTGTGCCTGCACGCCCTGTGTGGCATCCACCACAAGCAGCGCACCCTCGCAGGCGGCTATGCTCCTTGACACTTCGTAAGAGAAGTCCACATGTCCCGGAGTGTCTATCAGATTGAGCACATATCGTTTTCCATCCATTTCATACTCCATCTGAATGGCATGGCTCTTGATGGTGATTCCACGTTCCTTTTCGAGGTCCATGTCATCGAGCATCTGCCCTTCGGTGATTTGAATGGTATTGGTATGTTCCAAGAGTCTGTCGGCCAATGTGGATTTACCATGGTCGATATGCGCAATGATACAAAAATTTCTGATGAGGTCCATGTTGTTTTTCTCTATAAAATGCAAAAATACACAAAAATGCTCATTGTACGTACCTTTAAGCCTCGTACAGTAATCTTTTTAAGGAATTTTATGAAAAAGGAAACATGAGTTATTATCTATCTCGCTCGGCTTGCACTACTTTGCTTACGCGAAGATAGGCGGCGCCTCGGAATCAAAAATAAATCTTCGATTTATTTTGTGCTTCGCTCGGCTTGCACTACTTTGCTGGCGCGAAGATAGGCGGCGCCTCGGAATCAAAAATAAATCTTCGATTTATTTTGTGCTTCGCTCGGCTTGCACTATCTTTGCAATCAGAATTGTCTATATAACAAAAAAGGTAATGAGAAGAATCTTTATAATTGCAATCCTTGCAGGTGCAATGCTGACAAGTTGCCAAGAGTCTATGGAACAGCGTGCCCTTCGCGAGACACAGGAATACACGGCGAAGCACTGTCCGGAACGCCTGAACGACACCAGCATACTCGATAGCATCACATTTGACGTAGCCACACATACTCTGACAGAAAACCTGACTCTTACGGGAGAAGCTGACTCTCCTGAAAAGATTGAGAGCAGGCTTGATGAGCTCCGTTCAATAATGATTGAGGCAGTGAGAAACAACACCCGCTATAAAAGGATGAAAGAAGCCGGTTATTCCTTCCGATACATTGCCCGCAGCGCAAGTAACAAGGACATTGTGCTATACGACCAGACTGTAACAAAGGAGGATTACTAAACAAAGGCAGGACTAAAAATCCTGCCTTCGTTTGTTTTTCTATAATGTAAATGACTTGAAAGTCGTCATTGTGCCATTGCCTGCTGCAGAGCGCGACAAAGTTGGTCGGGGCAGCTGGTGTTCTTGTATCCACATCTGATACCATCGAGATGCTTGATGACATCTTCTGCCTTCATTCCCACCACCAGTGACCTTATGCCTTGCAGGTTGCCATTGCATCCCCCCACAAACACTACGTCACGCACCACATTGTCGGCATCCAGTTCCACCTCTATTAATTGGGAACACGTGCCTGTTGTCTTGTAAGCAACCCTACGGTTTTCCATTATTCCTCAGCGGGTTTCATATTGGTGTAAACCGTCTGGACGTCATCGAAGTCCTCCAGTTTCTCTATCATCTTGTCTATGGTCTCCCTTTGCTCGGGTGTGACATCCTTGAGGTCGTTTGGAATGCGAGTGAACTCAGCACCAGTCACTTCGAAACCTTCGCTCTCCAAGTGCTTTTGGATATCACCAAAGCTCTTCGGGTCACCGTAGATGGTGATTTCACCAGCTTCTTCGTCCTCGTCGAATTCATCATCCACGCCATAATCAATAAGGTCGAGAATCAATTCGTCCATGTCGATGCCATCCTTCTTCTTGAAAGTGAAGACAGCCTTGTGGTCGAAGAGGAAGCTCAATGAACCTTGAGTGCCAAGGTTTCCATTAAACTTGTTGAAAACCGAGCGCACGTCACCTACAGTTCTTGTGGTGTTGTCGGTAAGTGTGTCCACGAAGATGGCAACTCCGTGAGGTCCATAACCCTCGTATGACATCTCCTTGTATTCGCTCTGGTCTTTGCCCATGGCATTCTTGATAGCTCTCTCGATATTGTCCTTAGGCATGTTTTCCCTCTTGGCATTGGCAATGATTGCCCTCAATGTGGGATTGTTCTCTGGTTCCGGGCCTCCAGCTTTCACGGCGATGCTTATCTGCTTGCCGATTCTGGTGAAAGTCTTTGCCATGTGGCCCCATCTCTTCAATTTTGTCGCTTTGCGATATTCAAATGCTCTTCCCATTGGAGTATTATTTTAAATGATAAGGTATGTTTCTTTTATTAATCAGCCTTTCATCTCAATTCGGCGTTTAGTTTTGACTTGAGATTTGCTATCAGCTTGTTCATTATGGCATCTATCTGCTTGTCTTGGAGAGTGTGTTGGTCATCTTGCAGTATGAAGTTCACCGCATAGCTCTTCTTTCCAGCCGGCAAGTTCTTGCCTTCATAAACATCGAAGAGCACCACGCTCTTGAGCAGTTTCTTGTCGGTAGCGAAAGCCACTTGTTCCACCTGTGCAAACTCCACGTTCTTGTCGATGAGAAGTGCGAGGTCTCTGCTAACGGCAGGATATTTGGATATTTCGGCATACTGTACCTTGTTTTTCCTCACCACCTTCATGAGGGCTGTCCAGTTGAGGTCGGCATAATAAACAGGTTGCTCGATGTCTGCATTCTTAAGCAATTTGGCAGTCACCACACCCATTTCTGCAACGATTCTTCCAGCCCTGTTCTCCATGACAAGAGCCTTGGCGAAGATGTCGCTGTTGCTGTCTTTTATCACCACCTGACCAGGCTGCACTCCGATTCTTGCAAGCACATTCTGCACGTAAGCCTTCAACTCGTAGAAGGAGCTGTCCTCATTAGGATGCGCCCAACTTCCAGAGACTCTCTTGCCAGTCACCCAGATGGCGAGGTGATTCTCCTCACGATAAGCCCTCATCGGGTCTTCATTGTTCTTCTTTTCCGGATCAAACTGATAGCAATTGCCAAACTCGAAGAATTTCAAATCGGGATTTTTGCGGTTGGCATTATGAGCGATGCTTTCGAGTCCTCCGAAGAGCATTGTCTGCCTCATCACGTTCAAGTCGCTGCTGAGCGGATTCATTATTCTCACGAGGTTTTCGCTCTTGAAGCTCTCAAGCCCGTCGTAATATGCCGCCTTGGTCAGCGAGTTGTTCATTATTTCATAGAATCCGCAGCCCACCAACTGTTCTGCAACGAGATTGTGGAGTTTGTGTTTCAGGTCTTCCTCTCCCTTGATGACGAGCGAACTCTTCAACTGGGTTGGAATCTCCACGTTATTGTAACCATAAATACGCAGAATGTCCTCCACCACGTCGCATGGTCTTTGAACATCCACTCTATAGGCAGGCACTTGTAGGGTGACACACTCATCTGTCTCCTTTACAATTTTCATCTCAAGACTTTCCACGATGCTCTTCACCGTTTCCTTGGGGATGTCCTTTCCAATGAGTGAATTCACATAAGCATATTCGAGTTCGACGATGCTGTCCTCAATGGGACTTGGATATTCATCACAAATCTGCATGGATATTTTGCCCCCTGCCAGTTGCTTGCACAATATGGCAGCCTGCTTCAAAGCATATATTATGCCATTGGGGTCAACTCCACGCTCAAACCTGAACGAGGCGTCGGTGCTCAGACCATGACGGCGAGCGCTTTTGCGTATCCATGTAGGATGGAAATAGGCACTTTCAAGCACCACGTCATGAGTGGTGTCGTATGTTCCGCTTCCTTTTCCTCCGAACACACCTGCGATGCACATCGGCTCCTCCTCATTGCAGATGGCGAGGTCATGAGAGCCAAGCACGTGTTCCACTCCGTCGAGAGTGACAAACTTCGTGCCTTCGGGTTGTGGTTTCACTATTATGTGGTGTCCTTTCACCATATCGGCATCAAAAGTATGCAGAGGTTGTCCGTATGCCATCATCACATAGTTGGTGATATCAACAATGTTGTTTATTGGCCTCAACCCCACCGTGGTCAGTTTGTTTTTCAACCACTCTGGCGACTCCTTCACTTCGCACCCAGTGACGCTGACACATGCATATCTGCGGCAAGCCTCAGCGTTCTCTATGGTCACCTTTATAGGCAGTTCGTTATTATCTACCACAAACTCCTCACAATCAGGCCTGTGCAGTGCTGTCTTATAATCATTCTGCTTCAGCCAGGCATAAAGGTCGCGTGCCACGCCCCAATGAGAGAGGGCATCTGCCCTATTGGCTGTAATGTCCACTTCAATAAGCCAGTCACTCTCCAGGTTGTAATATTCTGCCGCCGGTTGTCCCACGGTGGTGTCATCGGGCAACACTATTATACCATCATGGCTGTTTCCCACTCCTATTTCATCCTCAGCGCATATCATTCCACACGACTCCACGCCGCGAAGTTTGGACTTTTTGATGACAAATTCCTTGTCACCATCATAGAGGACACACCCCAAGTCTGCCACGATAACCTTTTGTCCGGCAGCCACATTAGGAGCGCCGCATACTATTTGCGATGGAGCCTCTTTCCCCAGATCCACTGTAGTGACATGAAGATGGTCGGAATTGGGATGCGGTTCACAAGTCAGCACTTGACCCACAAAAAGTCCCTTTAGTCCTCCCTTTATGCTTTGCACCTCTTCGAGCGCCCCTACCTCAAGTCCCTCTGAGGTTAGAGCCTTACACACATCTTCTGGAGAAAGGTTGAAATCAACGTATTCTTTCAGCCATTTATAAGAAATATTCATTATGCTGTAGGTTTTGGTCTATAAAAATCGTGCAAAATTACATATTTTTCACCAAAAGAGCAAAAAATAAGAAGAAAAACATGGTTGCACACAAGTATCCATCACCTCTACTATATGAGGTGACGATACTTTTGTATAAAAAGGGAACAAGCCTGTCACAAATCAGCCCTAACAAAAGAGAACGCTTTAGTCATCGCCCACGAGAGCCATGAGGTAGTCAACAGAGCCATTAAGTCCGAAAGCGCTGACATCGAGTGTGACGTCGTAGTTGCGTGCATCATACCACTCCGTGCCTGTGTAAGTCTTGGTATAGAGCTCACGGGTATAGTCGTTGTCCACAATCATCAGTTTGGCATCAGCCTCTGTCACGCCATATTTTTCAACGATTCTCTTGATGCGTTTCTCCTCCGGACTATGAATGAAAATTTTCAGTGCGTTAGGATGGTTTTTGAAGATGTCAAAAGCGCATCTGCCAATGACCACACACGACTCTTCGGCAGCTATTTGCCTTATGACCATCGCCTGAGCTTCGAACAACTGGTGGGAAGTCAATTCCGGACCAAGGTCATGATATTTGTTATCAATCATATAAGACCTGTAGAACTGTGTGAAGTCATCCCACCACGACATGTTTCTTGACTCAAGTTTTTTTACTGTTTCCTCTCCGATGGCGAATTTCCTTGCTACAGCTTCCAGAATTTGCTTGTCGAGCAATTTCACTCCGAGCCTTTTAGCAATTTCAGCCCCCACCTCATGCCCACCGGTACCAAACTGCCGATTGATGGTGATGACAAATTTTTCGTGTTTATTCATAATAGTATAGAATTTGTTTTTATTTCTTTATCATGTTGCGAAATTAGCAAAAATCCATGATACTTGCAAATTTTGAGAAGAATTTATATGGATTTTGTCACAAATTGTAATGAAGATTTTCAGAGATGAAATGCTAAAAAGCATCTCAAAACGACATGAAGGAAGGATAGAATTGCAGTAATATCGAAAAAAACGCCAGAAAAAAGTTATAAATAGAAAAAAGTTATTATATTTGCTGACGCAAAGTTAGAAGTTACTCGGAAAAGAAAGCAACAGTTTCGTGTTTTGCTTTTGCGTTCCTCTCGACTTGCACTACTTATACAGAAACATTAACTAAATCTATCATTATGAATCTTGAAGGAAGAAGAGAAAGCGAGAATTTTGAAGATCGTCGTGGCATGAGTGGCGGCACCAAGGCTGGTATCGGCATTGGCAGTATGCTCATCATAGGCCTCATCACCTTGTTGATGGGAGGCAATCCTTTGGATGTCATCCAGTCAACGGGTGGCCTTGGCAGCATGACAGGTACTACCGAAGAAGAAGCAGGTCCTCAGACATTCTCACCCGAGGAAGAAGAGCAGGTGAAATTCTGCAAGCAAATTTTAGCGAGCACCGAGGACGTATGGTCGGCTGTGTTCCGTCAACAGTTCAACGCGGAGTACACCCCTCCCACTCTTGTCATTTTCAAGAACAGTGTCCAGACCAATTGTGGTGGAGCCACTTCTGCTGTTGGTCCATTCTATTGTTCGGCAGACCAAAAGCTTTATCTCGACCTTGCATTTTTCAAGCAGATGGAGGGACAGCTGAAATCTGGCGGCGACTTTGCCCGTGCATACGTCATTGCCCATGAAGTAGGCCACCATGTGGAGAATCTGCTTGGCATACTTGGCAAAGCCCACGCACAGATGCAGCGGTTAAACTCCACACAGTCAAACCAGATCAGTGTTCGTTTGGAATTGCTCGCCGACTATTATTCTGGCGTTTGGGCTCATTATGAGGACGAAGCCTTTGGTTCTTTGGACGAGACTGACATGCGTGAGGCCATCAATTGCGCCCAGCACATCGGCGACAATTACTTGCAAGAACAGGCTCAAGGCTATTCCCAGCCTGAATCGTTCACCCATGGCACCTCTGCCCAACGTATGAAATGGCTCAAGCTTGGCTACCAAACAGGCGACATGAGAACCACCACATTCACAGGCAGTTACAGCGACCTGTAAGAGACATTAACCGATGACTCTTACTCGGGAGCAATCACTTCTACTGCGTGGGACATGCATCATCAGCATCTGCCTGCATAATCTTCTACACTTGAAGAGCAAGGTTTACGAATGCGAATTCGTTTTCAACAATGCAAGAGTAGAGAATTTATTTAGTCACACTCCAACAAGTGCGTGGGATGTTTTTGATTACATTTTCTCATTTTGGGGGTGGTATGGTGTTTGCATATTCATGTTCCTTAGCGGTTATGGATTGGTAATGAAATATGAGGTGAAAGGGCAATCCCTTTCACCTCTTATCTATATCTTACGCAATTATTTGAAGTTGTTTCTCCTCATGGTCATCCCATTGACCACAATGTATGCAGGGCATATCTTCAGCATCGAGGCTCTCGAACATCTCACATTCACAATAAACTTGATAGAACCAGGAAACATAACTCCAGGCGTATATTGGTACTTCGGACTCACATTCCAATTCTACCTACTATACCTTATATTCTATTACAAACGAGGCGAATACTGGTTATATGCGGCAAGTATGCTTTCCATTGTTTTGGTATTCTATTTTGAAGTACGAGAGCCTTTGTCATTATACTACTCAAGGCATAACAGCATAGGATGGCTCATGGTATTTCTTTTTGGAGTATGGTATGCTCGTGGAGGTCATGAGAACAGGATTATTAATATGATTTTCAGCCACCGCATTGCCAGCATAGGCTTGTTTGGTGCATTGTGGCTATATTCTTCCATCAACTCATACATCTGGGTTATCAGCCCATTCTTCTTCATATTGGCTTGCCTTTTATTGGTTCAGAAAAAGTCCGTTCCACGTTCAAGCCAAGAAGGAGAGCAAGCACAGACTCTTTTAGGTCGTGCATGCCATTACACTGGTCGAGGGGCAATTTACTTGGGTGTCATATCGGCAGGCATTTTCGCATGGCATCCCGTGTTCAGGGTGTATTCATACCTTGCGATGGACAAAGGTTTCGACCTCCGTCTCATCACTCCGATTTATTTAATCGTGTCTATCTTGGTGGCAGCATTATTCACGCCATTATACAAGAAGATGACGAAATGGACATTCAAGGTTCTCCATTTGAAATAGGCACACCCATGTAATGAGCACAGGCATCGGCACATCTTTCACCATCCACTCCTGCTGATACTATTCCCCCTGCATACCCAGCTCCTTCTCCGCAAGGGAAAAGACCAATCAGCCTGACATGTTGCAATGAGTCCTTGTCACGCAATATTCTCACAGGAGACGATGTTCTGGTCTCTACTCCTATCATCACTGCCTCATTAGTCAGAAAACCTTTGTGATGCTGACCGAACACCTTGAAGCCTTCTTTTAGTCTCATGCTTATCGGCTTGGGCATCCATTCATGCAAGGGACTTGCCACCAGTCCTGGAGAATATGAAGAACGAGGCAAGTCGCGGCTGTCCTTATGTTGCACGAAGTCAGCCATTCTCTGTGCGGGAGCCGTTTGGCTTTTCTTTCCCTGAATCCAGCACTCCTTTTCCATCATCTCTTGGAAAGCCATCATCCTCAAAGGGTCGTCACCCTCCACATCTTCGACACGCACCTCTACAACCATGCCACTATTCGACCATTTGGTACCCCTATTGCTTGGACTCATTCCATTGACTACTATTTGCTGTGGTCCTGTAGCTGCCGGAATGACAAAACCACCCGGACACATGCAGAAAGAATAGACACCACGTCCCTCAACCTGAGTGACCATGCTGTATTCGGCTGCAGGCAGGTATTTTCCCCTTCCTTCTCTGTTGTGGTATTGAATCTGGTCAATCAGCATGGCAGGATGTTCAAGTCTCACACCAACAGCGATGCCCTTTGCCTCTATCTCCACTTTAGCATTGTTGAGGTATCGATAAACATCCCTTGCAGAATGTCCGGTGGCAAGTATGACAGGACCTTCAAACTCATGGGATTCTCCATTTGTCAAGTCTGTTGCCTCCACGCCCACCACCTTGTCTCCACGGATTATTAGTCGGTCCATACGAGTCTGATGATGTACCTCCCCACCACATCTCAAAATGGTGTTGCGCATGGCAGCAATCACGCCTGGCAACTTGTCTGTTCCAATATGCGGATGAGCATCAGCGAGTATGTCGG
This sequence comes from uncultured Prevotellaceae bacterium, assembly GCA_900315745.1. Lineage (GTDB taxonomy): Bacteria > Bacteroidota > Bacteroidia > Bacteroidales > Bacteroidaceae > Prevotella. The sequence goes on along the minus strand of ONAG01000048.1, from coordinate 15,086 downwards.
TAGAAGCCCCATGCTGGCAGAAGACATTCAATATTTTCTCCACATTTCCCCTTTTCTTCGAGCGAGTGTATAGTTTTCCGTCAGAGTATGCTCCTGCCCCACCCTCACCAAAGCAATAGTTGCTTTCCTCATTCACTTTCTGGGTCTTGGATATGTTTGCGAGGTCACGTTTTCTTTCCGTCACATTTTTTCCACGTTCCAAGACAATAGGCTTCACCCCATTCTCTATTAGTCGCAACGCAGCAAACAATCCACCTGGTCCTTCACCAACCACAATGGCGTTTCTTGCATCTGAGACGTCGGCATATTCTGTGCGAACGAACTCATCATCTGCAGGTTCTTCGTTGATATAGACCCTAAGCGTGAGATTGACAACGATGTTGCGTTGCCTTGCATCGATGCTTCTTTTCAACACACGTACATGGTTTATTGTACGTCTGTCGATAGCCATTTCCCTTGCCACGAAATCTGCCAGAGACTCCATCGATGCTGCTTGATGTGGCTGCACCCTGATTTGCAATTCCTTTGTCATCCAGACAAGTATGATTTAGCTGTCAAGCCCCGACCTTCAAAAGAAAGTCGGGGCTTGACGATATGGTTGAGTTTTTTAGAAATTGATACCGAAATTGATTGCCAAGGCGTGGCCGTGTGAGGTAGCATTGTGGAAATCAGCTATATTGGTAACGCCGAACTGATATGCAGCCTCAAGATACAGGTAGTTCCATTCAACACCGCAACCTAATTTGAAGCCCATTTCAGGATGCTTCAGGTAATTGTAGTCTCCAGAGATACCCATGGAAAGATATGGGCCGAGGAAAGGCAGGAATGAAATTTCACTGTCGGTGGAAATGCCATATTTTATCAAAAGAGGTATTTCAAAATAGTTGAGGTGACCATCAGCGCTCTTGTCAGCAATATTGGGGTCGATGGCATGGATGCCCTTCAACTTGTTGCCGCCACGCTCGGTATAATAAAGACCTGATTCAAGGAAAAGCGGAGTAGAGTCAGAAACTCTCAGACCAATGACACCACCGAGTGTCATACCTGTGCGGCCTTCGTCTGACTTGATGTCGCCACCAATGCCGGCAAAATTAATACCAAGGCGTACACCCCAATACAAGTTTTCCTCATCGAGGGAGAAACCACCACTATTCAATTGTGCAAATGATGGAATTGTCATAAAGAATGCTGCGATAGCGAATAAAAATTTTTTCATATCCGATATAGTTTTTTAATGTTAGGTTGTTATTCAAAAGTAACTAAAAACAAGACTCCATTTGGGACATCCTCTTTATTAAGTTGCAAAATAACACCAATTTTTTCAATTTTCAAAACATTATTGACAAAAAGAGCCAAAAATGTCTTCAAACTACTTATTATTCAGTTTCTTTTTCATCATAAAGATGGAAAATACGTTGCATCATCATCCATTTCCCATCACTTGTGGCATTAGGGTCACATTTTTGGAATTGGGCGACGAAAGCCTCCCACTCTGCTTGTCGGGGAAGGGTGGCAAGCCTTGCCATCGCCTTGTCCCAATCAAAGTCGAGTGGTGTCTCGACAATCATTACAAGCCTCGTTCCCAAGAGGTGAATGTCCATCTCAAGAATTCCCACTTCGCGTATGCCTTCAAGTATTTCTGGCCACGACTTTCCCCTGCTGTGAGCTTCCTTGTATCGTGCTATCAATTCTGGGTCATCCTTGAGATCCATTGTCTGCACATACCTTTTCACTGGTTGTGCATACTCCTTCATCTTGTATCCTGAGTTCATCTGCTCCCTCCTTTCACCTGTCCAAACCTGTACGAACGCAATCCGTAGATGATGATGATGACGAAGCACAAGAACGGCAGTATGAACGAGCAATTAACAGCAGGATGGTTGAAGATGACCTTTTGGTCGATAATCAATCCCTGGAGAGGAGGCATGATGGCGCCACCCACGATTGCCATGACCAAGAAAGCGGCCCCGAGCGAGGTATCCCTGCTATCCACGTCTTCAAGCGCTATGCCATAGATGGTTGGGAACATGAGCGACATGAAGAAGCTGATGCCTACGAGGCAGTAGAGTCCTGGCATTCCGACTATGGTTATCGCCCCCACTGCACAAAGAGCAGCGCCAACGCCAAAGTATGACAACAACAAGCGTGTATTGACAAACCTCATCAAGAAAGTGGCAATAAAACGACTGCAAAGGAACATCACCATCGCTACAATGTTGTATTTCTGAGCAGTTGCCTTATTGATGCCAAGATTGTCGGCATACTGAATTATGAAAGTCCATGTCATGATTTGTGCTGCCACATAAAACATCTGGGCAAGCACTCCTTCACGATAGACAGTATTATGCCACAAGTTGGACAATGTCTCCTTGGCTGTATGAGTCAGACCCACAGCCTTCTTTTCTTCGCTTTCAGTCTTTGGCATCTTGGATATGGCGAAGACAAAAAACATCAGAAGCACCACCGCACCTATTGCCACGTAAGGGTTGCGGATGACAGCCAAGTCGTGAATCCTGATATCCGCCTTCTCCACTTCCGACAATGCCCCGAACAATATGTTTCCAGCGGCATCTCGCTTGTCGGAAATAAGTTGTGGCAATACGATGAACGAAGCCACGCTCATACCACAAAGCGACCCCATGGGATTGAATGCCTGAGCGAGGTTGAGTCGCTGTGTAGAGGTTGCCTTGTGTCCGAGCGAGAGAATGAATGGGTTGGCTGTTGTTTCGAGGAAAGCCAACCCGAAAGTAAGGATGTAAAGGGATATGCAGAAGAATGCAAAACTCTGCATCGAAGCGGCAGGTATGAAAAGGAACGCCCCGGCGGCATAAAGAGCCAATCCGAGCATTACACCTTTTTTATAATTGTACTTTCTTATGAAAAGAGCTGCGGGCACTGCCATGGTGGCATACCCCCCATAGAAAGCGAACTGCACCATTGAAGCCTTGGCAGCCGACAATTCCATCAACGTTTGGAAGGCAGCCACCATAGGGTTGGTGATGTCGTTGGCAAATCCCCACAAGGCGAAAAGCGATGTGACGAGAATGAACGTGAAAAGATACTTTTTTTCTATTAACTTAGGTTTTTGCATAACAATGCTATAAGTTTGAAATTAAATATTTAAGAAAGTTCTATCTGACAGCTCAAATCATGGAAACAATTAGGAAGCCTGCATAATCTTAAGCATACCCCTTTACACATTTTTATTTATACAAAGGACCGAAATTGGCACATGCCCTGTAGTCTGCCCCCTCCTTGTCCATGCCGAATGCATTCCAGGCTGCGGGTCGGAAGATATCCTTGTCGTCCACGTTGTGCATGCAGACTGGAATTCTAAGGATGCTGCAAAGTGTGATGATGTCGGCTCCTATATGACCATGTGCGATGGCGCCGTGGTTGGCACCCCAGTTGTTCATCACCGAATACACATCTTTGAAAGCATCCTTCTTGGGGTCGAGTCTTGGCGCGAACCAAGTAGTGGGCCATGTGGGGTCAGTTCGCTTGTCGAGAATGTCGTTTGTCTTTTCATCAAGTTCCACGGTCCACCCTTCAGCAAGTTGAAGCACGGGTCCCAAGCCTTGCACCATGTTTACTCTCATCATGGTCATAGGCATTCCTCCCTTTGACAGGAAATGTGACGAGAAGCCGCCACCTCTGAAATAATCTCTGTCGGCAGGCATCCAGTTGGTGGCTTTCAGGCAAGCCTCCATGTCGGCTTCTGTCACCTCCCAATGTGGTTTCATGGTGGGTTTGCCATTCTCATCTGTCATTGCTCCTGTGGCATCGAGAGTGGTAGCACCTGAGTTTATCAAGTGGATGAATCCACCGGCTGCTGCGCCTTCAGGCTTCTTCCCAGCCACTCTTTCCACAGCCTCCGGACTCCAGTAAGTACGTATGTCGGAGAACATCACACCCTTGTTGGTAAGCAAGTGTCCGAAAAGCATCGACAATCCATTGAGGAAATCATTTTCGGTAGCGAGAACGTCAGCCTCACGCGTTCCATTCCAGTCAAAGGAAGTACACATCATCGATTCTGGGAAGTCGAAATTAGGCTTGTAGTCAGTCCATTGCCTTTGCCCCTGCACGCCTCCAAAGATGGCATTGTGTCCAAGAGCCTCCTCCTTGTATCCCATTTCCTTCAGCCGTGGATTGCCGTGCATCAGGTCGCGGATTATCATCATGGATTTCACAGTGAACTCCCAGTCTGCATCTTTCTCTTCCCTGTTTTTTCCTTTTCCCTTGCCATTGAAGGTCGTCATGGGAGTCCCGGGGAACAGTTGTCTGTCTTCGTTATAGTCATGTCCTTCCTGTGGTTTGCAATATTTTTCCACCCATTTCATGGCATTTTCAAACTCTTCCTTGTCGTAGATGCCAAAATCTACCCTTCTGAGTATTTCCACAAGCGAAACATACTCTGTCCTCATTCCAAGGTAATTCTGCAAGAAGTCGGCGTTTACTATTGAGCCAGCTATGCCCATGCAAGTGTTTCCAAGCGAGAGGTAACTCTTTCCACGCATAGTGGCAACTGCTTGTGCAGCTTTAGCGAATCTCAATATTTTCTCTGCCACGTCCTGTGGTATAGTATTGTCATCAATATCCTGCACGTCATGTCCATAAATGCCAAAAGCGGGCAATCCTTTTTGTGCATGAGCGGCGAGGACGGCAGCGAGATATACTGCTCCAGGTCTTTCTGTTCCATTGAATCCCCAAACTGCCTTTGGATAATAAGGGTTCATGTCCATGGTTTCAGAGCCATAGCACCAACATGATGTAACGGTGATTGTAGCCCCCACCCCTTCTCTCTCAAATTTTTCTGCACATCGTGCACTCTCAGCCACTCGTCCTATTGTCTCGTCGCTGATGACACACTCCACTGGAGAGCCATCACCATTTCTCAGGTTGGAGGTAATTAGTTCCGCCACAGCCTTTGCCAGATTCATGGTTTTCTCTTCAAGGCTCTCGCGTACGCCACCTTGTCTGCCGTCGATTGTAGGGCGAATGCCGATTTTGGGATAAGTTGTCTTCATAAGTTTTTGTTTTTTGTTTTTAGTAGATTATGATTTTTGTGTAGTTAGTATTTACTCTGACATGTTTTTGATATATGGCAAATCTATTAGATTGCCGAATCCATAGAATTGTCGTGCGTTCTCTGCAAGGAACAGGCTTTTCTGTTCTTCTGTGAGTTCTTTTGACTTGAGAATGAAGTCATACGACATTCGATATGTGATGGCGGTGATGGTTCGGGGATAGTCGCTTCCCCACATTAGTTTCTCCACACCCACCAAGTCAATTGCCTCCTTGATAGCTCTTATTGCTGATGGGAAAGGATAGAATTCGTCATTATAGAGCCATGTGATGCCTCCCGACTCAATCATTACATTATCATTCTGTGCGAGTCTTATTTGCTCTTTCCATCCATCCACTGTAGGCATGCCGAAGTGTCCAATAGCAATTTTCAAGTTAGGGTATTCTTGAATGACCTCTCGCAATTCTCCCACTTGCATGTCTCCATCTGCTAAAGTGATGGACAGGATTATTCCCTTTTCTTCCATGAGGCGGAACATCCTCATCATTTCATCGCTATTGAGCAATACACGTTTTTTGTCGGTGATGATGCGGTGCGCCGGAATGGCTATTCCTTTGAATCCATTATCGATCAAATTCTCTGCCTCCGCATAAAAGCCCGGAATAAGATAGTCTGCCATTCCACAGACGAAGAATCTGTCATGGTACTGTCGTTGCACCACATCGAGGTAATCGTTCTGTTGTCCGTCGATGAATTCCTGTACTACCACTGCTGCCGACACCTGTGCATAGTTCATGTTTGAAATGAACACTTCGGCTGTGTTGCTTCCATCAATCATGAATGGTGGAAGCATTTGTCTTTCCTCTCCCAAGAACATGGAACGTCCATTAGGCAATGGTTTTATACGCATTCCGTTCCATGTAGTGTCTTGCCTGAGCCACAAGTGGCTATGGGCGTCAATAATTTTCATGTCAAGTGCTTTTCTGGTTTAATGCGGCAAAGTTACGAAAAATCGAGTGCAGAACAAAAGAAACTCGTTTCTTTTTTATGCCGAGATGGAGTAACTTATCTAAAGTTACGAAAAATCGAGAGCAGAACAAAAAGAACTTGTTCTTTTTTTATGCCGAGATGGAGTAACTTATCTAAAGTTACGAAAAATCGAGTGCAGAACACGATTTAGTCCTTAAGCGGACAAAATCTTCAGAAATTCCTGAGGAATGTGATGGAGGCAGGTAAGAAACATAATAATGACCATGAGGATTAGGACGTAGCGATGTGCCGTCCACCGGCAAAATGAAAAGAAGGACAAGTTCGAATTGTTCGACTTGACCTTCATCCTGTAGTGTATTTTCTATTCTTTATTATATTGTCAACTTTGGCCTTGGCACTGCACATCGCAGGCATTGACGAGCAACTTGGCAGGTATGTGTTTAAAGTTTTTGCCATCAGACGACACGATGATTTCTTCACCACGCAAGGCCTTCTCTTCAAGCATTCTCCTCTCTGCGAGTTGAAGGCCGTTCTTTAATTTCTCGGAGAACTCCCTGACTTCTTTATTTGACATAGTTCTTTAGTTTTTTTAATAATGTTTCTTCGCTGATGATTGTCTCAGCATTCATGCCACCACAGGCAATCTCTATAGGTTCTTATCCATATTCGTATGCGAAACTACAAAATCTTTTTGATAAAGAGCGATTTTCTATTATAAAAATGTCACTATTTAACAAAATAATCACCTTCTGAAGTTTCCGTAACAAATCAGCGAATCTTAGTAACTACTAAGCACCCCATGGTAAAAAGGTTTAGAAAATCAAAAAAGAGTCGCCTACGGCGAGAAATCTCTCAAATCTATTCAAAATCTCTCAAATCAATTGCCCTTATTTGTTGGATTTGTACAGATTTGCAAGATTTCTGCCCCGAAAGGGGCACTCCTAAGTATATTCATTATGAAGGTGCTTAGTAGTTACGAATCTTACGCTCAGGTGGATTTGCCGCTCGGCTCTGCCGCTTTTTCCCGAAGGGTCAAAATAATACACCTGCATGGAGTATAAGCATTTTTAATGCGATTTTCGGATTAAAAATCCGATATTCACTGCGTCGGGATTGCAAATCCCGACGAGCATTACTTTATTAGTTGATTCGCTGAACTGCTACAAGTTTCCCAACCTTTGAGGTCATGTTTCAAAATGTAAAAAAGGGGTGAAAATAATGTAGAAAACAAAATAGAAATCGGGAAAAACAAGTTAGCACCATATTTTATGTAAAGAGATATTCGGGGTCAAGCCCTATATAATTGTTCTTTTTTTATGCCGAATTTGCGCGTAAAAGAAATAATTAGTAAATTTGTAGCCTGTGTAACGAACTCACAGCTATTACATAATATAGACAGATATATCACATACCTGTCATGTCAAGGGAAAGACACTCGATTTGACCATGCTTATGATGAGGAGACTGAAGACGTTTTATTTTTTGTTTGTTTTGGGGATTTGCTGTGCCCAGGCTCAGCAGCAACTGACGATGTTTGTAGGCACATATACCGACGGGGGCAGCAAAGGAATCTACTCCTACCATTTCAATCAAGAAACAGGAGAGGCTACGCTATTGGACTCACTGTCTCTGAGAAATCCATCATTTCTGACCATCAGCCATGATGGTGGTCTGGTTATTCAGGTATTTCGTCGTGACATGAAGACAGGCATTCTGACTGATACTCATCACGATATTCGTGTCAGCAAGGCAGTATGTGTTCAATTCAAATGAATGCCGTCATTGCCATCACTTCTGATGTTGGGGACTTGCAGGGTGAACTGAACTTTGTTTGGAACAATATTCTTCCTATTCTATAATTAACTGATACAACTTGGATATGAACAAGAAATTTGTGATTAGTGCTTTTATGGCACTACTATGTGCCACCATTGCCGAGGCACAACAATACCAACAGGTGAATGACATCCCTTACACGGAGTCTGCCGATGCCTATGCTCAGGAACGCTGCAAACTTGACGTCTATTATTCCCCCGATTTGAAGGAAGCCCCCGTAGTGGTATGGTTTCATGGTGGAGGCATAGAGGGCGGCAACAAACATATCGACCCGCAACTGAAAAACAGCGGTCTCGTGGTCGTCGCAGCCAACTACCGACTGCTGCCCAAGGCTCCCATCGATGACATTCTCGACGATGCTGCCGCAGCTATAGCCTGGACCTACAAGAATATTGCGAAATATGGGGGCAGCAAGCGCAAAATCTTCGTTGCGGGACACTCAGCCGGTGGCTACCTGCTCGACGTCATCGGATTGGACAAGCGCTGGCTCGCCAAGTATGGCGTAGATGCCGACTCGCTGGCTGCCCTCGTACCTTTCAGCGGACAGTGCATCACCCACTACAACATCCGCAAGCAGCAAGGCATATCACCGCTACAGGCAACTATTGACCAATATGCCCCCCTCACCTATGTCCGACCTGATGCGCCACCCATCGTCATCATATCGGGCGACAGAGAACTTGAACTGTTCGGACGCTATGAAGAACAGGCATATTTCTGGCGCATGTTGAAACTCGTGGGCCACAAAGACGTGACACTATACGAGATGCAGGGCTACGACCATGGTGCCATGGCGCAGCCAGCCTACAAGATTCTGAAAGACCATATCAAGCGTATCACCAGCAAGATGACTTCTGCCCTGCCACAACCCACGATAAAGACCGAGCAACAGGCTGAATATCGTTTTGTCTGGCAACCTGAATACATCAGGAACGGTGCCAAGATAGACGACGCGAATCCTGCCATTCTCCACTTAGCTGGCAGCAATGGCTATTATGACCTAACACCAGAGACTGGCGCGCTCATCAAAGGACTGCGTGACTTCACCGTTTCCGCATGGTTCAAGGTCAGCTCGGAAAACCAGCTCGACGGTTACGGTCATTTCCTCTTCGCCTTCTCCCAACTGGCGGAGAATAGCGCCCATGAAGGCCCATACATGGCAATGCGACTGAACGAGCAGCGATTTGAGACATCCACGGGCGGCTACGAACATGAGGAGTTCATCATGCAGGGAGGAAAGCCCAAGCGCGACAAATGGGTTCACGCCCTTTACCGCCAACAGGGGCACAAGGGTGAGTTGTTCCTCGATGGCAAACTCATCGGGCGTAACGAAAAGATGCCCATCCTCGCAGAGATATTCAAAGATGCTCCAGCCAACTGCTGGATAGGCCGCGCTCCATTCCGTGGCGACAAGTATCTGACGCAAACGGAAGTAGCTGATTTCCGCATCTATAATTATGCTGTAAGCAATAAGGAAATAGACAAGTTGAAGAAGTCATCGATAATAAAATAGAAAAAGTAGTCAACACAAGATGGCAAAGCGGATGTGCATGTTTTGAGCGTTTTTTTTGTTCAATTCGTTGAATATTCGTAAATTTGCGGCCTATTGAGCAATAATCCCCATTTGTATTGGGGTGGTAAACAATCGAAAAATGAAAGTATTGAAATTTGGCGGAACATCCGTTGGTTCCGTAAAGAGCATTCTTAGTCTCAAACATATAGTCGAAGAAGAATCAGTCCACCAACCCATTGTAGTAGTAGTAAGCGCCCTTGGCGGCATTACCGACAAGCTCATCGCCACATCACGCCTGGCACAGAAGGGAGACGAAAGCTACAAACAGGAATTTGAACAAATGGTTGACCGTCATCATCGAATTATCGGTTCCATCATCGACAATCCCCAAAAGAGGGAAATACTATTATACACCATCGACTCCCTGTTTGAGCAATTGAAAAGCATCTTTTTCGGTGTTTATCTCATTCACGACCTCAGTGTCAAGACATTAGATGCGATAGTGAGTTATGGCGAACGACTGAGCAGCAATATCGTCGCCGCACTCATCAATGGAGCCAAATGCTATGATTCGAGGAATTTCATAAAGACATTCCCCAAAGGAGGCCATCATGTTCTTGACAGCGAGCTCACAAACAAACTTGTAAAAGAAGCCTTCGCCGACCTGCCCAAGGTGTCGGTTGTACCTGGTTTCATCAGCATGGATCGTGACACAGGCGAAGTGACAAACCTTGGCCGTGGCGGCAGCGACTACACGGCAGCCATCATAGCAGCCTCTTTGGAAGCCGAGATTTTGGAAATCTGGACAGACGTTGACGGTTTCATGACTGCCGACCCGAAAGTGATCAAGACAGCATACACCATCAACGAACTGAGCTACATCGAGGCGATGGAGTTGTGCAATTTTGGTGCGAAAGTGATTTACCCACCCACCATATACCCTGTATGTGTGAAGAACATTCCCATCAGGGTAAAGAACACTTTCAATCCCGACAGCCCTGGCACGATTATCAAGGAGAAGGTGGAGAACGACAAGAAGCCTATCAAGGGTATATCGAGCATCAGCGGAACAACACTCATCACAGTCACCGGTCTATCAATGGTGGGCGTTATAGGTGTCAACCAACGCATCTTCACCGCTCTTGCCGCCAACGGCATATCTGTGTTCATGGTATCCCAGGCATCATCAGAGAACTCCACCTCAATAGGTGTTCGTGATGACGATGCCCAATCAGCAGTTGCAGTGCTCAACGAAGAGTTTGCGAAAGAAATAGAGACGGGAGCGATGTTCCCGATGAATGCCGAAAGCGGCCTTGCCACCATAGCCATTGTGGGTGAGAACATGAAGCACACCCCCGGCATAGCAGGAAAGTTGTTTGGCACCCTTGGCAGAAGCGGTATCAGCGTGATAGCGTGTGCCCAGGGAGCATCGGAGACCAACATCTCGTTTGTTGTTGAGGGACGGTTCTTGCGCAAGTCGTTGAATGTGATACACGACTCCTTCTTCCTTTCAGAATACAAGGTACTCAACCTGTTCATTTGCGGCATCGGAACCGTTGGCAGCAAGCTGATAGAGCAGATACGTTCTCAATACGAACTTCTCAAGGAGCGCAACAGACTGAAGCTCAATGTTGTGGGTATTGCAAGCTCCAAGAATGCCCTTTTCACACGCGACGGCATAGACCTCAACAATTACAAGGAGTTGTTGAAACAATCCCCCTTGAGCGACAACCAGCGTCTTCACGACGAGGTCATCGGCATGAATATCTTCAATAGCGTGTTTGTGGACTGCACCGCCAGTCCTGCCGTGGCAAAGCTCTATCAATCGTTTTTGGAGCACAACATCAGTGTGGTAGCAGCCAACAAGATAGCTGCATCATCAGAATACAACGACTATGTCCATCTGAAACGCACTGCCTTGAGCCGTGGTGTGAAGTTCCGCTACGAGACAAATGTAGGTGCAGGACTTCCCATCATCGGCACCATCAACGACCTTGTGAACTCAGGCGACAAGATATTAAAGATAGAGGCTGTGCTTAGCGGCACGCTCAACTTCATTTTCAACGAGATAGCATCCGACGTGCCTTTCTCAGAGACGGTACGCCGCGCCAAGGAACAGGGTTATAGCGAGCCGGACCCACGGGTAGATCTCAGTGGCACCGATGTTGTTCGCAAGTTGGTGATACTCACTCGCGAAGCAGGCTATCAAGTAGAGCAATCCGATGTGGAAAAGCGCCTTTTTGTGCCCGAATCATTCTTCGAGGGAAGTGTGGAAGAATTCTGGGAGCATCTCCCCGAACTTGATGCTGATTTTGAGAGACGTCGCCAGATGCTTGAGAAGGAAGGCAAACGTTGGAGGTTTGTAGCCGTCATGGACCATGGCAAGACAAGAGTTTCGCTGCAAGAAGTAAATCAAGGTCATCCGTTCTACAACCTGCAAGGAAGCAACAACATAGTGATGCTTACCACAGAGCGTTACCGTGAATTCCCGATGCTCATCCAAGGCTATGGAGCAGGTGCCAGCGTGACAGCTGCCGGAGTGTTTGCCAACATCATGAGCATTGCCAACATCTAAACAGTGCCATTAAAGCACACCAAATCCCCAACAACGTCAGACAATGAAACACATCATAATACTTGGCGACGGCATGGCAGACCATGCCATAGAACGGTTAGGAGGCAAGACACCACTTCAACAAGCCAACACGCCATACATGGACATGTTGGCACGCAATGGGCGCACAGGCAGGTTGATTACCGTGCCCGAAGGATTTCCTCCTGGTTCGGAGGTAGCCAACACAGCCATCATGGGTTACGACCTGAACAAAGTGTACGAGGGTCGTGGACCATTGGAGGCAGCCTCCATAGGCTATGAGATGCGTCCAGACGACATGGCAATCCGCTGCAACATCATAAGTTTGGCAGACGGAATTATCAAGAACCACCATGGTGGCCATTTATCCACCAACGACGGCAAGACGCTCATACAATATCTCGATAAAGAATTAGGCAACGACAAGATAAAATTCGTCCCGGGAATACAATACCGCCATCTGCTCGTCATCAGAGGTGGCAACAAGCACATAATTTGCTCACCACCACACGACCACCCCGACGAGCCATGGGAACCACTTCTGGTAAAGCCTGGTGAAGATTGTGCCAATGACGGGAGAATGACTCCAAGAGAGACTGCCGACATCATCAACGACTTGATACTGCGTTCTCAAAGCTTGCTCAAGTTGCATCCATTCAACGCCGAGCGACGATTCTACAATAAAGACGAAGCCAACTCCATCTGGCCGTGGAGTCCCGGCTACAGACCTTCCATGCCAAAAATAAGTGAGACATATCCACAAGTGAAGTCGGGAAGTGTCATATCCGCAGTTGACCTAATCAAGGGCATCGGCCACTATGCCGGACTAAAGATTATTGAGGTGGAAGGAGCCACAGGTCTTTACGACACCAACTATGAGGGCAAGGCAGCTGCCGCCATAGAGGCATTGCGCCATGACGACTTTGTCTTCCTGCATTTGGAAGCCAGCGACGAGGCAGGCCACGATGGTGACTTGGATTTGAAAATCCGCACCATAGAATATCTTGACAGCCGCATAGTGTCGCCCATATACAATGAGGTGAAGACATGGGACGAGCCTGTATGCATAGCTATTCTCCCCGACCATCCCACGCCAGTGGAGACCAGAACCCATGTTAGCGAACCTGTTCCATTTGCCATCTGGCACAGGGACATCGTTCCTGACGATGTGACATGCTACGACGAGGTTAGTTGTGTTTCAGGCAGTTATGGAATGTTGAAGTTGGAACAATTCATGCAAGAGTTCATGAAAATTGGAGAGTGAAAAGATTACCTACTTTAAATAATAATGAAATACTACAGTACAAACAAGCAAGCCCCCTTGGCAACCCTGCGTGACGCCGTGGTGAAAGGTCTTGCACCCGACCGCGGTCTCTACATGCCGGAGACCATTCACAGGCTTCCAAAATCATTTTTCGACAACATCGACAAGCTATCCTTCCAAGAGATAGCCCACACCGTGGCAGAAGCATTCTTTGGCGAAGATGTGGAAAAAGAATCCCTGCGACAAATCGTCTATGACACATTGTCGTTCGATTGTCCGGTAGTTCGTGTTGAAGATCACATATACTCCCTGGAGCTGTTCCATGGTCCCACATTAGCTTTCAAGGATGTAGGCGCACGCTTCATGGCACGTCTGCTGCAATATTTCATCCGTCAAGAGGGAAGAGGACTTGTAAATGTGCTTGTAGCCACCAGCGGCGATACAGGTTCTGCTGTCGCCAATGGTTTCCTCGGTGTTGAGGGCATCCATGTTTATGTGCTATACCCCAAAGGCAAGGTCAGTCCGATACAGGAATGTCAATTCACCACCCTTGGGCAAAACATCACAGCCATAGAGGTTGACGGTGTGTTTGACGACTGTCAGGCATTGGTCAAGAAAGCCTTCCTCGACAAAGACCTCAACGACCACATGCAACTCACGAGTGCCAATTCTATCAATGTGGCACGTTTCCTACCTCAAGCCTTCTACTATTTCAACGCTTACGCGCGCATGAAAGAGATGGGCTTGGCAGACCAGATGGTAATGTGCGTTCCAAGTGGCAATTTCGGAAATATCACAGCCGGTCTTTTCGGAGCTCACATGGGTTTGCCCATCAAGCGTTTCATAGCAGCCAACAACGCCAACGACATATTCTACAACTACTTGCAGACTGGCAAATATGAGCCAAAAGCAAGTCGCCAAACCTTGGCAAATGCCATGGATGTGGGCGACCCCAGCAATTTCGCCCGTGTCTATGACCTCTATGGAGCATCCCATCATGCCATCACAGCGTATATCAGTGGAGCCACATACAGCGACGACCAGATACGTGCCACCATGCGGCAATGTCATGACACGACGGGATACGTTCTCGACCCACATGGAGCATGCGGCTATCAAGCGATAAAAGATCTGTTGAGGGAAGGAGAAGAAGGCGTGTTCTGCGAGACCGCACATCCCGCCAAGTTCAAGGAAAAGGTTGATGATATCCTCGGCATCGACATCGCCATTCCCGACCGCCTTGCAAAAATGATGAAAGGCAAGAAAGAAGTGGTGGAGACATCCAAAGACTTCGGAGATTTCAAAGAATATCTGCTGCGTCAATAAGACAAGACAATCATTCAAAGGATGCAAAGCCCAAAATGGCATTGCATCCTTTGAATTAAGTGGGAATTCATATTTGTCAATATTCATCCTATATATGCGGAATCTGTTATACATCATAGTCACGACAGTAATACTCGCAGCCTGTGTGGGTGGTGGGAAGGAGCGTGCTGTGCTTGATAGGGCATATAATATCATCAACGATTATCCAGATTCTGCCCTCGTTATCCTCGACTCGTTGGAGCCATCATCCCATGATTTTTCACAAGAAAGCCTCCGCAGGTGGCAACTCCTGCGTCTGATGGCGCAAAACAAATGCGACACGGTTTTTCGTTCCGACAGTCTTCAACTTCTACTCACAGAATATTACGACAAACACGGAACGCCCAATGAGCGGATGACGGCACATTATCTGTTGGGGCGTGCCTACAGCGACATGGGGGAGGCTCCACGTGCCCTTCAGTGTTTTTTGGATGCCGTGTCATGCGCAGACACGACTTCCAATGTTTGCGATTACAAAACCCTTTTCCGCATCTATGGC
>ONAG01000047.1 GCA_900315745.1 uncultured Prevotellaceae bacterium | reverse complement strand
GAGCAGCGCTTCTTCACCTACCCCATCGCCAACGGCAAGGTGATGCGCACCGAATCTGCCGTTGAGGACAAGCAGGAGCACACCATGCGCTGGATGTGGAATGCCATCGCCACCTACAATCTGGAGATTGACAAGCATCGTGCCGACTTCATGGTGGGTACCGAGGTCAACCGCATGGACTATAAGATGAACAGTGCCAAGCGCTACGAGCTCGCCATTCTGAATACCGACTATATGTGGCCAAGCGCCGGTGCCGGCCGACAGCTGGCAGAAGGTTTCGGCGAGGGCTTCTCGCTGGTTTCTTTCTTCGGCAAGGCCAACTACACCTACGACGACAAGTATCTGGCTTCGTTCACCATCCGTCGCGATGGTTCCAGCCGCTTCGGTTCCCACAACCAATATGGTACCTTCCCTTCATTCAGTGCCGGTTGGCGCATCAGCGAAGAGAAGTTCATGGAGAGCACTCGCAGTTGGCTCGACAACCTGAAGCTGCGCTATTCATGGGGACAGACAGGTAACCAGGAGATTTCCAACACCGCCCGCTACACGCTCTACAAGTCAATGGTATCTACTGGTCTGTGGAACAGCGACCAGGCAGGCTCCTCCTACGACATTGCAGGCCGCAACGGTGGCTACGACCTCGACAACGGCTACGTGCGCAACCAGCGCGGCAACGACAACATCAAGTGGGAGACCAGCGCCCAGCACAACATCGGTCTGGACTTCAGCCTCCTGCATGGCGACATCTACGGCAGCATCGACTGGTTCAACAAGAAGACCACCGACATCCTGCTCTTCATGGACGGTGTCGCCGCCATGGGTGAGGGTAATGGCCAGTGGATCAACGCCGGTGAAGTGAAGAACAACGGTTGGGAGTTCTCGCTGGGCTATCGCCACCATCTGTCCAACGGTTTCTCATGGGACATCAACGGCAACATCAGCCGCTATGTAAACGAAGTTTCCAAATTGCCCGAGACGGTGGCTGCCAGCGGACGCTACGGCGGCAACAGCAAAAAGACCGTCATAGGCCACCCCATGTACTCACAGGTAGGTTTCATCTACGATGGCATCTTCAAGAGCCAGGAGGAGATTGACAACCATGCCATACAAGATGGTGCCGGCCTGGGCCGCATCCGCTATAAGGACCTGAACGGCGACGGCTTCATCACCGAGGACGACCAAGACTGGATCTACGACCCGACACCTGCTTTCACATGGGGTCTGAACATCTACCTGCAGTACAAAGACTTCGACCTGACCATGTTCTGGCAGGGCGTGCAGGGCGTCGATATCGACTGCCGAGGCTTCAAGTCGCAGACCGACTTCTGGGCAAACTCGCTGATTAACGTGCCTTACCTGAACAAGGGCGTGCGCGTGCTCGACGCATGGAGTCCGCTGAATCCCAACAGCGACATTCCAGCCCTGACGACGTCGGACACCAACCGCGAGGGACGCATCTCGTCATACTACATCGAAGACGGTTCCTATGCCAAGCTGCGTACCATCCAACTCGGCTACAACGTGCCCAAGAGCTTCACCGACAAGCTGCGCCTGGAGCGCGTCCGCCTCTATGCCTCGGCACAGAACCTGCTGACCATCAAGAGCAGCAAGTTCACTGGCGTCGATCCCGAGAACCCAGGATTCAACTATCCCATCCCTCTCAACTTCACTTTCGGACTCAATGTTTCATTCTAAAATACAGCAAAGATTATGAAAACGACATATAGAATCATCTGCGCCGTCTGCCTCGCCTTCTGTTTCATGAGCTGCTCCGACTTCCTCGACGAGCAGGTGCCGCAGGCCACGCTGACTCAGGACGAGGTCAAGAAACCTGAGTACATCGACAACGTGCTGATTTCAGCCTATGCCGGACTGCTCAGCATTGAGGACATGAACTCCTCGTTCTCGCTTTGGAATTACGACACACGTTCCGACGATGCTTACGTCGGCGGTTCGAACCCTTCCGACGGTGAAGCCTTCCACATTCTTGAGAAGCACACCACCGTGATGACCACCGACTGGCCCTACAACGACATTTGGAATCGTTTCTACAAATATCTCTCGCGCATCAGCCTGTCGCTCGACATCTTGGCTGTTGCCGACCAGGAGAACGCCACCATCCAGCAGCGTACGGCAGAGATGAAGTTCCTGCGTGCCTATGGTCACTTCCAGCTGAAGCGTCTGTTCAAGAAGATTCCTTTCGTCAACAAGCTCAACATGCAAGAGGACGACTACAACAACCTCACGAACACCGAGTACACCAACGACGAGGGATGGCAGCAGATCATCAACGATCTCGAGGATGCCTACGCCGTGTTGCCTGTTACTCAGAAGGAAAAGGGCCGTCCCACCAAGGCAGCCTGTGCAGCTTTCTTGGCAAAAGCATATCTCTATAAGGCATATCGTCAGGACGATGAAAGCTCGAACAAGGTGACCGCCATCAACGAAGCCGATTTGCAAAAGGTGGTTGAATACACCGCTCCTGCCATCTATTCGGGCTATGGTCTGGAGAACGACCTACACAACAACTTCCGTCCAGAAGAGCAGTACGAGAACGGCAAGGAGAGCATCTGGGCCATCCAGTATTCCAAGAACGACGGCACCGTATATGGCAACCTCAACTTCTCATACCGACTGATTGTCCCATGTATTCCCAAGGTTCACGACGCAGGTTGCGACTTCTACAAGCCGTCCATCAACCTGGTCAATGCTTATCGCACCAACAGCGACGGTCTGCCTCTCTTCGACAATGTACCCGCCACGACAACCGACTATGAGGTCGGCTCGGCACAGACCGTTGACCCACGTCTCTTCGTGACCGTAGGTGTGCCAGGCACTCCTTATATGTTCAACCCCAACTACATGATAAGCAAATCCAACACATGGAGCCGCTCGGGTGGCTTGTATGGCTACTTCGTATCGCTGAAGCAGAACGTCGATCCGTCGCTCACCGACACTTACCTCTTCGTCTGCGACAACCAGTGGGCAAGTTCCATGAACCGCGTGGTCTTCCGCTATGCCGACGTGCTGCTGATGCGTGCCGAGGCTCTCGCACAGCTTGGAAATACAGCCGATGCCATTTCACTGGTCAACCAGGTGCGCAACCGTGCAATAGCCATGACCACCAACAGCGTGGTGGCAAACTATCCCACTAAATACGGTGTTCACTATGCCATCGGCAAGTACAATGGTTCTTACTCCAAGGACGAGGCCCTGCGCATTGTAAAGATGGAGCGCCGCCTGGAGCTTGCCATGGAGAGCGAGCGTTTCTTCGACCTCGTGCGCTGGGGCGAAGCCGCCACTGTCATCAACCGCTTCTACACCACCGAAGGTGAGAAGATGAACTTCCTCAGCGGCTCGATGTTCACTGCCAACAAGAACGAGTACCTGCCTGTTCCTGATGACCAGATCAAAGCTGCCAACGGACACTACACGCAGAACTGCGGACAGTGGTAATAAGTATAGTAAAAAAGGAATACATATTAAGTATTATCAATTATGAAAGTCAAGACAACCATAAATAATCTGATAAGTCTGACATTTATCATTTGTGTTATAGCATTTGGTATGATGTTCACATCATGCGAGGACGACCATACTGGCAGTATCGACGTGAGCGGTTCATGTCTCGTTGAGAAATTCGTGCTGAACGGAAAGTACGAAGGCACCATCAACACCGAGAAACGGCTTATCAAAATAAAAGTTCCTGTTGACTTCAACCAAAAGGACAACATGGAAATCACAAGCCTAAATGTATCATCTGGCGCAAAAACCAATTTGAAGGTGGGCGACCGTGTGAACTTCGACGCCGACCGTACTCTGCACATCACCAATGGCGACCTTGAGATGGACTATCAGATTAGTGTGCGCAACGACGAGGCACTGATGTCGCTATTCATCCTTGAAGGCGTGAAGGGAGCCATCAACCAGGACGACAAGACCGTCACCGTATCTGTGATGGCAAACAGCGGCATCGACCTTGAGAACGCCACCTTCGAAGTAGTGTGCAGCGAGGATGCCACATGCAGTCCTGCCAGTGGCACGAAGGCTAATTTCAAGGAACCGGTTAAGATAACGCTGACCGACAACACCGCCACCAACACCTATACCGTCTATGTGACACTCATCGAGAATCCCGTAGCCATCTTCGTGGGTGACGCTGAGAATGTTGAGATGCTCAACGATGAGGAGAAGGCTGCCGCCAAGTGGCTCACAGGCAGCATCGAGGGCGCCGCCTACGCATCATGGGATATGGTGGCAAGTGGCAGCATCTCGCTCGACGAGTGCAAGTTCATCTTCTTCCACCGCCACAGCCCCGCATACGGCAACTACAACGGATTTGCAGAGGCTGCAACAGGTGCCATGACGGCATTGCCTAAGATGAAGGACTTCTGGAAGCGCGGTGGTGCATTCGTTCTGAGCCGTTCGGCTGTGAACTACGCCATTGCCTTAGGCGCCATGCCCGAGGACGCCTATCCCAACAACTGCTGGGGTGGCGGTGGAGGTGAAGGCTCCGACCTGATGGGCGACGACCCCTGGCACTTCTTTGCCTACGATGTCAACCACCCACTGTGGAAGAACCTGAAGGCATATCCCGGTGCTGCGCCGGATGCCATCTACACCCTCGACAACGGCTACACCATCTGCAACACCACGTCGCAGTTTGCGCTCTGGAGTCCCTACACCGGACAGGAAGCCTTCGAGACCATCACTGGTGCCCGTGCCCTTAGTCATGGTGGCGACGGTGCTGTAGTGGCATGGGAGCTGAAAGCCTCCAACGGAAACTTCGGCAAAGGCGGTATCATCTGCTTTGGCTCAGGACTCTTCGACTGGAACTCGCCTACTCCGTACACGTCGGTCTATCACGACAACATGGGTGGCATCATGCTCAACGCATTCGATTATCTAACCAAATAACAAAGAAAATTATGAAGACAATGATATATTCAGTATTCGCTCTCATGTTGTCAGCCACTGCGCTGACAGCATGCAGCGACGATGAGTTCAGCGGCGACCCTGCCAAGGACTGGAACGGCACGACCACCTTCTTTGCTCCTACCGACGACCAGGGCTTCGGAACATACTACACCCCCGCCATCGGCCGTGTGGGCGACCCCATGCCTTTCTACGACCAGAAGGCAGGTGACTTCAAGGTGCTCTACTTGCAGGAGTTCATCAACAACATGTCTCATCGCTTCCATCCCATCTGGGCTGTTTCCACCACCGACGGCGCCAACTACCAGCCTCTGGGCGAGATGCTGCCCTATGGAGCCAACGACTACCAGCAGGACGCTGCCCTCGGCACGGGATGTGCATACGAGAAAGACGGCACCTATTACATTTACTATACCGGTCACAACGGCAACTGCAAGAACCGCGAAGTGGTGATGCGCGCCACATCCAGCGATTTCAAGACTTGGACGAAGGACGAGCTTTGGACCCTCAACGGTCCTGACTTCGGCTACTCGGGCAACGACTTCCGCGACCCACAGATCTTCGTTGCCGACGATGGTCTCTACCGCATGATCATCGCCACCTATCCAGTGAATGGCGGCGACCCCGTCTTCGCTGAGTTCAAATCCTCCGACCTGAAGAATTGGGAGCATGTTGGCCGTATCCGCATGATTTGGGACCGTATGCTCGAATGCCCCGATGTCTTCAAGATGGGCGACTATTGGTACTTGGTCTATAGCGAGAGCTTCCGCGCTTCATGGAGCCGCAAGGTGAAGTATATGATGGCGAAGACCTACGAGGAACTGAAAAACTGCTTCAACGACGGTCCGAAGTGGCCTGCCGACGGACATGAGGGTGTGCTCGACAGCCGCGCCTTCTATGCCGCCAAGACAGCTTCCAACGGGCAAGACCGCTATATCTGGGGCTGGTGTCCGTTCCGCACGGGTGCCGACATCCACGAGAAGAACACCAACGTAGGTGCTGGCGACGGCAATGAGCCTGCATGGAGCGGTGCCCTCGTATGCCACAAGATTATCCAGCATGCAGACGGCACTCTTACTCTTGGCGCTGTTCCTGCCATGGCTGCAAAGTACAACAAACCTGCCAATGCCAATGTCGTAGCGTCAACTGGTTACAACAATGGCACACTTAGTGGCGACGGAGCTTACGTGCTTTACAACCGTCTGGGTAATTGCAACCACATCTCGTTCACCGTAAAGACCTCCAACAATTGGGACAAGTTCGGCGTCTCGTTCGCACGCGGCACCGATTCCAAGAAATATTACACGATGGTTGTCAATCCCGAATGGGAAGATGGTCGCAAGGTAAACTTCGAACAGGAGGGTGAGGAAGGCAAGGGCTTCATCGAGGCTGCCGACGGCTTCAATTTCGCCCGCCCATCAGACAATGTCTATAACATCGACATCTACACCGACAATTCAGTTCTGACGCTCTATATCAATGATGTCTGCGCCTACACTCAACGCATCTACGGCATCCAGAAAAACTGCTGGAGCATCAACAACTATGGCGGCTCAATTACTGTCAGCGACGTGAAAGTGGCACAGCAATAACCCCGCCCAAAGACATTCATCCTTCCCTAACTGCCGCGAGGCAGAAGGGGTTGGGTGATCTATTGCTCGTTTTGTTAGTAGTATTTTGAGACGGCCCGATACCTGTTCTACAGAACAGTATTGGGTCGTCGTTTGTTGTCAGATGACAGTTTTTTGATACTTCATCAATAATTGGCAACATTCTATTTAAATGCTTAATAGACATATGACACAACAAAACGAAAACCTATGCTTTTTATTGCTTTTTGTTGGAATGAATCAAAAACTGTCCCCCTTCTGGTGACAAAAATAGGGGAAAGATGCAGCATTTTAAAATAATCGTCGTACTTTTGTATTAGGTATTAGATGTTAACTTTTTAGTTTAATGGCTTATGAATTACATCAAGACAATTCTTTTCCTTTTGTGTTCAT
The DNA here is from genome assembly GCA_900315745.1 of uncultured Prevotellaceae bacterium. Classification (GTDB taxonomy): domain Bacteria; phylum Bacteroidota; class Bacteroidia; order Bacteroidales; family Bacteroidaceae; genus Prevotella. The sequence goes on along the minus strand of ONAG01000047.1, from coordinate 24,630 downwards.
TCTTTCTTACCTCCATGGTTCATGCCCAGTCATCCACCGACCAGAGACGGGAGATGAAGCGTGAAATATTCAAGACATTCCACAAGCGCTCCTACACTGGAGAGTATCCTTTGCGCAAGATACCTACGCTACCGTCAACAACCTACCAGACGATAAAACGTGCCAAGACAGAGGCACCGCTGTTCACCGACCGCGTGTGGTTCCCTGGTGAATGGGAAGAGGTAAAAGCCATCATCCACACCCCTTATTATGAAAACCAAGTCCCAGGCCATGAGGATGACCTCACTTGGAATGCAGAACCCATGGTGAAGGACTATGCCAACTACTACCATAAAAATGAAGTCGGCAAATGGGAGATTGAGGGCAGTGGACCATACATTACGTCCATGGACACCGAGTCGGACATGGGCAAAGTGTTCTTACGCCTGATGGACGGCATACAAAAGGGCGGCGCTGAAGCCTGGGTGCGTGTATCGCAGCAAAGCGACACGGCATTAGTGTATCAAGCTCTCAAGCGCATGGGTCTCCGCCACGACCGTCTGCGTTTCATATTCGGACAAGGCAGCTCTATCTGGTATCGCGACTGCGGTCCCATTTGCTTCTACTATGGCAACGAAGACCGCCTTGCCATGCTTGACTTCTTCTACAGGCGCTTCAATCGTGCGCTCGACGACGAAATTCCATCACTGCTTCACAGGCAGATGGGCATACCCAACTACATCACAGATTTCGTGTGGGAGGGTACCGTACTGACGGCAGCCAGTGGCAGTGTATTGACCTCACATCCAACGGCAACCGCTGGTATGGCAACATTCCTGCAAACGCCCTTAAGTCTAATTCCACTGTGGAATATTATATCCAGGCAACTTCTGGCAATGGCAAGACCATCACCAAGCCTTTCACCGCTCATCAAGGCGGCTACTTCTCCTTCGCCCTTTCTACCGACACTCCCTACGATGCTGGCATGTTCGACTTCAACACGCAGCCCATGCCAATGGAGGACATCACCTTCGCCCTCAGCGATAACTGGATTAGAGAAGACACAAGTGAAGACAACCCAACTGGCATCATTGTCATCAATGACTTGGGAATCAAACAGGACAACATGAGAGATGGATGGTTCACCCTCAGCGGCACACAACTCAGCACAAATCCCACCAAGAGAGGCATCTATATTTTCAATGGCAAGAAGTATGTGGTAAGATGATGCCAATGCTCACATGGTGCGCTCAATGCTCCGCTCTCCACAGCATGAAGGCTGATTCAGACCTCTTTTGCGGTCATTTCTCTATGTATCTCACATATTCGCAGGCTGCGAGCAAGAAGGCGCCTACACCGAAGTTTGCTTGCGAGTTGGCATCCACCTTCTGGCCGGGTATGGCACGCTCACCGATAGGCTGCACATAGCCAACCTTTCCGTCTGCCTGCAAAGCAGTATTGGTAAGGTATTTCCATGCCTTCTTGACGGTAGGGGCAAACTCTTTCTTGGAGAGATAGCCATTGTTTATGCCCCAAAGCAACCCGTAGCAGAAGAATGCGGTGCCCGAGGTCTCCGGTCCTGGAGCCTGTTCCGGGTCCATCATCGACCGTGTCCAATAGCCTTGAGGCTGTTGGGTTTTTGCCACGGCACGTGCCAGGCGGATGTATTTCTCACGGAAGAAAGGCTGGTGGGCATAACTTTCCGGCATGTCCTGCAATACTTTTGCAAGGCCAGCAAGCACCCAACCGTCGCCACGTGCCCAGAAATCCTTCTTGCCATTGGCGGTCTTGTGCTTCGGATAGATGTATTTGCCATCACGGAAGTATAGGCCGGTCTCGCTGTCAAGCATGATGCTGTCGCTGTATAGGATATTCTCATAGAGTTTGTCCAAGTATTTGGTGTCACCCGTCAACTTATACATTTTTGTCATCACGGGCATCACCATATAGAGCGCGTCTGCCCACCACCAATAGTCGTGCACCTTGGAGTCCGCCTCATATCCCATCACCTCCTTGGCACGTGCCACCTTCTTCTCGTCGGGTGAGAGGTTGTAGAGGTCGATATAAGTCTGGAAACATATCTGCCAATCACCGAAGAGCACAAAATCCTGACCCTCGCCATACTGCTTGTATTTCCACTTGGATGGGTCGGCCTCAGTCGCGCCCTTCCATTGGTTGTGCTCAGCCCATCGCATGCTGTAATCGAGCATTTTCTGGTCATGCAGCAACTTATACACCTCCATGTTGCCTGTATGATAGGCAGCATTGTCCCAGAACGCACGCACTTCCGCAGGATTGTTGTTCTGCCAGTAGTTGTTCACACGCCTTATGACTTCCCTCACCTCATCGCCCGACCATGAGCGAGCCTGACCTGCCATTGCTGACAGCAAGGCAAAGCAAAATATGATTTTTCTCATCTTACTACTCGATTAATGTATTGTCGAAAGTTCCTGTTGTTGCCAGATGCACCTTGTCCGGCGCATGGCAGATTTGAAAACGGGGGACAGCCTACCTTGCGCAGACTGTCCCCCCTCCGCATTTGAAATGCTAATTAACACCTAAAATAACTATGTATGAATCAGAGTCTTAATTTGCAACTTCCTCGTCGGCAACGGCATCCTCCCATTTCGTCCACATTGGGATGGACTCATCGTAGCCGTCGTAGCCATAGTTTTGTCGCAACTGGCCCTTGTTGTTTGCTGTGATGGCAGAGTTGGGAACAGGCCAGAACAAGTTGTGCTTGTTGATCTTGTACTCGTAGGTTTGGTTGCCCTGCTGACCCTTGCCGTATGGGTGGTTGAACACGTTGTAGGTGGTGCAACGGCGGTACCAGTAGCTGCCTCCTTTGAGGTCGGTGCCTTCCTGCTTGTCCCATGTGTTCAGGTCGTAGGTGTTGCCCCACTCGTCTGCCTTTCCGCTGCGGGCGAGACACCAGCTGACACGAACCATCTCAGCTTGGCGGAACTCCTCAAGATAGAGCTCGCGGGCGCGCTCAGACATGATGTCGCCGATGGTGACGGTGGTGTACATCTTCTTGGCGTTGGCACGCTTGCGGATGATGTTCACGTCACTGGCAGCCTCAGCAGTCTTTCCCTGATAGAAGCGAGCCTCAGCACGCAGCAGATAAGTCTCTGCCAGGCGGAAGAGGTACATGTCGCCGTTGGCACCTTTACCCGACGCACCCTGGAACTGGTTGGCACCCATGTTCTGCTCATTGGGAGTGTCGAGGATGTAGAGCTGATAGAGTGGCGTGGGATACCAGCTGCGGATGGTGTCGGAGCAGAGGATGTCGCCCTTGTGTACGAGAATCTTTGACGGGTCGGACGGGTCGGCATAATCCTCTGTGGCATAGAGTTGATAGTTCTGTCCGTAGCAGTCAGACTTGCGGTTGTTGTATTTGAAGTCTTCCATCTCCATCCAGTTGCCCACCTCGCGGTTGTGGCGCAGGTCTTGCCAGTCGTAGTCACCGTTCTCATCCATCCAGATGGTCTTGTTGTAATAGTAGGAGGTGCGGTTCAATGCGATGCCACGTCCTGCCACACGCACCCAGTCAAGCTCCTCGTTGTAGTCCTTGTTGTTGCGTGCGATGTTCTGTCCAGGGCCGCCCAGTCCGTGGGGGTCGCGGATGATGCCGTTGCTCCAGTGAGCGAAGCAGGCACGCATGATGTTGTATGTCGTGAAGTCCTGGTCGTTGCTGTTGGAAATCATCATGATGGTCTCCTTGTTGGATGGGTCGGCGATGTTGGGCGTACGGTGCAGGTCCCACACCACGTTGCGTGTCACCTTCCAAGTCTTCTCGTTACCAGAGGGCTGCCAGGTGCCGAAGGGCTCGGTCATCAGCTTCAGACCATGATTGTCTATCAAGTCTGTTGCCATTGCCTCGGCTTTTGCATACTCGCCTATTGCCAGATAGCACTTGATGAGCAAGTGCATGCAACCTTCCTGGTTCACCTGTCCCATGTAGCTCATCTTGGCTTGTGATGGTACGTGCTGGACAGCAAACTCCAGGTCGTTGACCAACATCTTGAAGATAGCCTCCTTGCTGGTGGAGGTGTAGTTGCGCTTGGGCACGCTGATAAGCTTTGTGACCAAGGGGATGTCGCCAAACTGCAATGTCAGGTTGTAATAAGCATAGGCGCGATGGAAGTAGGCGCGACCTTTGTAGGCATTGCGTGTAGCATCATCGAGACCTTTCACCTGATCGACATACGAGAGAATGGAGTTGGCGTATTTCACCATGCTGTAGCCCTGGTCCCAGAAGCGCTGCATGTAGTTGCCGTCGCCACCACCAGCCATACCGGAAGTAGGCGTCAACTTGGCGTCGAAGTTATCCTGGAATCCACCGCCCATATCGGTCTTGGCATACATGCCGACATCCGACATGAGGTAGTTGGTAAAAATGCCCACATTGTTCCAGTTGCCGTCGATACGGTAGGTTTTCAATTGCTTGTCGCACTGTGCAAGGGCAGCCTGCAGACCTGCCTCTGTGCTATAGGTGGTAGCCGGCTCGTAGAATGACAGCGGATCTTGCTCTAAGAATGAGTCGCTGCAGCTGACCATCATCGATGCCATCGCAATTACTGCCACTCCACCCTTTAATATATTTTTGTTGTTCATATCTTTCTTTTTTTAAGTAATCAAATCTTCCAATTACTGATTCCCAATATGTTTAGAGCGTTACGTTAAGACCAAAGTGGAACTGACGGTTGGCAAAGCCTCCGGTCTCTGGGTCGCCGTATTCCCAACTGTCGATGGTAAACACGTTGTTGATGCCGGCTGTCACATGTACACGCTGAACGCCAATCTTGCTGGTCAGCTCCACGGGGAGGGTGTAGCCGAGAGTGATGTTGTCCAGACGGACGAAGCTGCGGTTATAGACCTTCTCGATACCTGTCACGCCAGAGGGTCCCACGGCGTTCAGACGAGCGTAGTCGTTGGTCGGGTTGGTGGGTGTCCAGTACTCCTTCTTGTAGGTGTTGCAAGTCTGGGTGAACATGGAACCGGAGTTGTCGCCGTTAAGCCAGTAGCCTGCGCGGCTCTTGTGACCCATGTAGCTGTACATCGAGAATGAGAAGGTGAAGTTCTTCAGGAAGGTGAAGTCGTTGCGCATGTTCCAATATACAGGTGGTTGGGTTGTGCCTTGGAAGGTTCTGTCCTTGTCGTTATATACGGGTACTCGTGTGCCGTCGTCAAGAATCTTGTCATCCTCTGTATATACGTTTACAACTTTCGGGTCACCTGGTTTCTGGTTCACCTTGGCAGCCTCGGCAGCCTCGTTCACCTGCCAGATGCCGTCGGTCTCCCAATACCAGATCTCGCCGATTGGCTTGTCTATGAACCAACCATTGCTGGTGTCGTCCATTTCCTTGCCATTCTCATCATACTCATAGTAGAGGTGCTTGATCTTGTTCTTGTTGTAGGAGAAGCCTAAAGAGGTGTTCCACTTGAAGTTCTCGGTATCGATGTTGCGGGTGTTGAGCGTGATCTCGAAACCTGTGTTGGTCACCTCACCGAGGTTGGTGGTGATGCTGCTGAAACCAGTGAAGTTTGGCAGGCGCTGCCCCATAATCATGTCATGCGTGCGTTTGTGATAGACATCGATGCTACCTGAGATGCGGCGCTTGAGGAGAGAGAAGTCGAGACCGAAGTTCCATGAGGAGGTCTTCTCCCACTCCAGGTTCGGGTTGCCTAAGCGGCTCACCTGAAGGGCATTGAGCACTTCTTGTGAGGTAGATCCATACTTGTAGTAAGCATAGAGACCACCATTGGCAAGGTTGGACAGTGCCAGATAGGTGTCGTTCAGCGAACGGTTACCATTGGTACCGTAGCTGACACGCAGCTTAGCCATGTCGAGCCAGTTCCAGTCTTGTGCGAACTTCTCTTCTGAGAGCACCCAGCTGGCACCCAACGACCAGAAGTTTGCCCAGGGGTTGTTCTGTCCGAAAGCAGAATAACCGTCGCGACGCACTGTTGCTGTCAGCATGTAGCGGTCCATGAATCCGTAGAACAGGCGGCCCAGATAAGCGGCAGCGGTATAGTGTGTGTCATTGGTCTTGAACGAGCTCTGCTCCTTGTTGGCACCTTCTATATAGTGGAATCCCAGCACATCGGTCGGCGTGATGTTGCGGGCATGAATCTCATCATACCAGTAACGGTTCTCCTCTGCCTCCTGAACGAGTGTCACGGTGAAGTGGTGAAGGTCGTTGAACGTGCGGTCCCAAGTCAGCGTGTTGTTCAGGTTCCAGTTGAAGGTCTTCGAGTTGTTGCGGTTGGAGCCACGGTCGGCAGCCTTGCTGTCGGGCAGCGATGCCGACATCCAGTAGCGGTCGTAGAACCACTGGAAGCGTGGAGCGATATTGAACTGATAGGTGAAGCCGTAGGGCAGTGTCACCTTTGCGTTGAAGATGGTGTTGAGCACGGTATAACCCTTGTCCAGGTCAAGATACTGCTGTTGGAAGTGGTAGTTGTAACCACCGTTGGTGGGGTTGCCGGTACGGGGGTATTGTATCTCTTTGCCATCGGCATCATAGCGTGAGGCATAGGGAGACTCGCGCAACTGGTTGTCATCCCAGTAGTTGCTGCCCAATGGCACCTTCTGTGAGATGTCACTACGGTCTTGGAAGTTGGCGTTGGCACCCACTTCGAGCCAGTCTGTGATCTTGGCGTTCAACTTCATGTTGGCGCGATAGGTATAATAGTCATCACCCTGGATGGCTCCCTCGTTGTTCAGATAGCCGAAGCTCAGGTAGTAGTTGATGTGGTCTGTCGCACCTGATATGCTGGCGTTGTAGTCCTGGTTGAAGCCTGTGCGGAACACGGCATCCTCCCAGTCGTAGGTCTTGCCTGCTAAGAAGTTCTCCATCACGAGAGCGGCATCTGCATCGAAGCCCATGCGTCGGGCGTAGAGGCTGAGCATCGACTCGCCTGCCTGCGAGGTCTTCGGTCCGTTGCTTGCCCACTGTTCCTGTGAGATGCCATATTGTGAGAGATTGTTGAAGTTGTCATAATAGCCCACCGGGATGCCGCTGTCCTTGCCATAGTAGCCCCATGTGCCGTCCTCACGGTATCCGTAGGTCTGTGCCTTGTACCAGTCTTCACGGTATGTCATATACTCGCTTGGGCTGAACACTTCGCGATAGGCTGCCTTGGTATTGGCGGCGAGGTTTGTGCTCACATTGATGATGGGCTTGCCTTCCTTGCCTTTCTTTGTGGTGATGATGATCACACCGCTGGCAGCCTTGGCACCATAGATGGCAGCCGATGAGGCGTCCTTCAGCACGTCAATCTGCTCGATATCGTCTGGGTTGATTTCCGAGAGGCTGCCAACGAACTGCATGCCGTCTAATATAATAAGAGGAGAGTTGTGCGAACCATCGGTGTAGAGGGAGTTCTGACCGCGCAACTGTATGCTGGCGTTGGACTGGGCATCAGAACTGAATCCGATTTGCAAGCCCGGTGTGCCGCGCAAGAGGTCCTGCACCGTTCCTGGGTTCTGGTCGGCAATCTTCTTGGGGTCTATCTGTACGACGGAACCTGTCAGGTCTTTCTTGCGCATCGTACCATAACCTACCACGACCACTGTTTGCAAGGTCTCTGCGTCTTCCTCAAGGACGATGTTCACCGTCTGCCCTGCCTTGTAGGCTATCTCCTTGGTGGCGTAGCCTATGTAAGTCACGACAAGCGTACCCTGTGCAGGTACGTCATTCAATTCAAAGTTGCCGTCGAAGTCGGTTACAACACCTACAGCAGCAACTTCTTTCACCTTCACGGTAGCACCGATAATCGGCTCACCGTTGTTGTCCGTTACCTGACCTTTCACGACAGCACTCTGCTGTACTGCCTGAACTGCCGGTTCTGCCATTGTCGGCAATGGGAATGCCATCATTCCTGCTGCCAACACCATAGCGAAGCATAGCTTCTTGGATGGAAGAGTTAAATGAGCATAGTTCATTTGTTAAGGTTTTTAAGTTTGTTATATATGGTTGATTGATTAATTATGCGCAAGTATTAGTTAAGTTTGTGTGCAAAGATAGGCAAAGGGCAAAGAAGTGATGTCCCCTTATCATTATTTTAGGGGAACAAATCATTATTATTGTTACAAACCGCTCTATTCATGGGCACTTTTGCCAATGTCAGGTGGGAAAGAATGCCTTTTTTCGCGTCTCTAAAAGCCCATATTTTTTTATGTTGCCATGGTTGTTTATCCTATTTTTTATGTATTTTTGCATCTTGAAGTGCCAACAATCTTTTAACAGATGATTAGGAAACTGCTACTGTTTTTCTTTTTAACTGTTCATCAAGTGATTACAGCTCAGCATGTGCCACTAAGGATAATGTCGCAGACATCCGTTCCGGGCACAGAGGATGCTCGTTGCCTGATGCTCGACCACTACGGACTGATGTGGGTGGGGACAGACCAAGGATTTCATTCTTTCGATGGCTACCATTTCAAGTCTCATCGTAACAATGCCTATTCGCCGGGCATCCTTCCCAACAATTATGTCCGTTGCATGACAGAAGACAAGAAAGACGGTCTCTGGATAGGGACACGTGATGGACTGGCGCGCTACGACAGGAAGCATGGACGGTTCAAGACCTACCATCTTCATGGAGACCAGGCACGTTCGGTCAATGTGCTTTTCACATCTGCCGACGGAACGGTTTGGGTGGGTACCGACGCCGGCTTCTCCCATTATGATGCCGCAAAGAATGACTTTGTCAATGTTAGCATGCCTGTCGGCGTTCACTCGTTTGCCGAGGACGCCAAGGGCAATCTGTATATAGGCACCTGGGAGGGCGGCCTGTTCCGATTGGACAAGAAAAGCGGCAAGATGGTGAGCTATCCCCGACTGAGCGAGCGCAACACCGCCTCGTCGCTTTTGATTGACAGTAGGGGACGCCTATGGGTAGGCACTTGGGAAAACGGTATCGTTTGTCTGGATCATCCTGAGAACGAACATGCCCCTGGTATCCATCATGTCAACGAGGGGAGGCGCGACTTCCGCACCTTCCACCAGTTGTTAGAGGACCCTGTGAGTCATTCCGTCTGGGGCTGTTGCATTGAAGGACTGACCCGTGTGGGGCTCGACGACCTGACGGAGGTGGAAAACTATGCCGAACTGAATTTCTGCTATGACATGCTGACCGACGGGAAAGGAAACCTATGGACCGTCACACGCAATCAGGGCATAGTGCACCTTAGCACGAAGCCCTCTCCTTTCCGCTTCTGCTATCTCAACCCCGCAGGCAGGGAACTGCCGGTGAACCGCATTCAGAGTGTCTTCACTTCCGATGGCAGATGGTTCTGGCTGGGGCTTCAGCCTTATGGCCTGGCACGCTACGACCGTGTGGGAAACCAGGTGACCTACAACAGCCTGATTCCAGGGTTCAGTGGGATGACGGACAATTTCGGCATTCATGCACAGACCATCTATGCCGTGCTGGACAAGGGTGACGGAGAACTATGGTTTGGCAGTTCACGCGGCATCATCTCATGGAAGGACGGACAACAGGCACGGATTCTGGACGATGACAATACGCCATTCCTCAGAGAAGGCAGTGTGAAAGATTTTCTCCGACAACCTGACGGCACGATATGGATAGCCCAGATTGATGGCATGGCTGTGGCTTTCCCCGATGGTAAGGGCTGGCAGCTCAAGATGAGCGAGGCAGGCAGAGATTTCAGCAACTGCGATGTGCAATCCATCAGGGAGGACCATCTGCACAGGCTCTGGATAGCCACGGACAATGCCGGCATCCTACGCATCAGTGGTGATGTGCACCAACCTCAGTCGCTACGCTTCCACCAATATGCCCCCATCAACAAAAACTACCCTTTGGATGATGCTTTGGCTTGCTATGAGGACGCGGAACACCGACTCTGGGCTATCGCCAACAGCGGCGGACTGTTCCTCTACAATCCAAAGAAGGATGCTTTTGAACCTGTCAACCATCGTTTCCACATCAATGTGAACAGCATCTATTCCATCGATGGCGACAGCAAGGGGTGGCTGTGGCTCTCCACTGACAAGGGACTGCTGCGGCTGAAGGGTGGCAAGAACAATACTGTGACGTATTATGGGGTGGAGGACGGTCTTGAGACACCCCATTTCTCTCCTCACGGCTCTTTCCGCCATGGCAAGGAACTCTTCTACGGCAATGTGAGTGGCTTCTTTTCCTTCGAGCCTTGTCAGATAGAACGGTATCAGCAGGTGGGTTCTGCCCCGCTGATAGTGTCCGACTTGACCATCGACGACGTGACATACGACTGGCTTGACTCCACTTTCCAAAAGAAGATATCCACCTGCCAACCTTTCTATACCAAGGAAATCACCATACCATCGAGTGTCGATAAATTCTCTGTCGGTTTCTCTCTCCTCACCTATCAGAGTCAGCAGCAGTGCCGTTACGCCTACTGCCTGGAGAACTATGACAGCGAGTGGCACTATACCGATGCAGAGAACCGAAAGGCTACTTATCAGAACCTGCCGGCGGGTACATATCATCTGAGGCTGAGGGCTATCGACAGTTATGGACACCAAACTGAGATGCCCTATGGCATCAGAGTGAACATGCTGCCTCCATGGTATCTCACATGGTGGGCGTACCTGATATATGCCGCCCTGCTGGCTGCTGCCGTCTATGGGGGAATACGCTGGTACAAGAACTATCTGAAGACCAAGAACCGCCTTGCCATGGCAGTGGTATTCACCAACATCACCCATGAACTGCTCACCCCGCTGACCATCATTTCCGCCTCTGTCGATGAGTTGAGGCAGAAAGCGCCGCAGTTCAGCGCCAATTACGGACTGGTGCAAAACAATATCCAACGGCTCACACGCCTGCTGCGCCAGATTCTTGAGGTGAGGAAGTCGCAGGCGGGACAGCTGAAACTGTTGGTGGCACGGGGCGACCTGTCGCACTTTGTCGCTTACGAGTGCGAGAGCATCCGTCCGATGGCTGGCGCAAAAAACGGCGAACTGATTGTGGATTGTCCTGCCGAAGGTATTGACGCCTGGTTTGATAAAGACAAAATCGACAAGATCCTCTACAACCTCCTATCCAATGCCGTGAAATACAACAAGGAGGGCGGGCGCATCACCGTGACGCTGACCGCTGACAGGCAACATGCCACCCTGAAAGTAAGCGATGAGGGCATCGGCATCTCAAAGGACAAGATGAAACATCTATATACTCGTTTTCTCGATGGCGACTACCGACGGATGAACACCCACGGCACGGGTATCGGTCTCTCGCTGACACGCACCCTCGTCATGCTGCATCACGGGAAGATTGACTGCCAAAGTCGTGAGGGCGAGGGCACCACGTTCACCGTCACCCTGCCAATCACAAAAGCGGCGTATGGAGAGGAAGAAATCGACCTGACAGCTGACAACAAGGCGATTGACAGTCAGCAGACAGACCAGATGGAAGAGCAGCTGATGATTGAGGCAGACAATGAACTGGAAAATGAAGGCAACACAGGGGAGAAAGACTACTCGATGCTGATTGTTGAGGACAACTACGAACTGCTGGAACTCATGCGCAAACTTTTTGCGCAGCATTATCATGTCTATACAGCACGCAACGGCAAGATGGCGTTGAACACCATTTACAAACGCGACCTCGACATAGTAATCACCGATGTCATGATGCCTGTCATGGACGGCATCGAACTGACGCGCTGGATAAAGGACTCTGACGACTATGCGCAGTTGCCTGTGGTCATGCTGACGGCTAAGACTACCGACGAAGACAAGAATGTAGGATATGAGACGGGGGCGGATGCCTACATCACGAAACCCTTCAGGATGGGTGACCTCCAGTTGCGTATCGACAGCATCATCCGAAACCGCGAGCGCATACGAAAGAAGTTCAGCAGCCAGACTGACTTCAAGGTTGAGGAGCAGCATTATTCATCACCCGACGAGATTTTCATCAAAAATGCCATCGAATGTGTGAAACAGCACCTCGATGATGCTGACTTCGACCGTGAGCGGTTCGCTTCCGACATGTGCGTCTCATCGTCAACCTTGTATAATAAGCTACGGGCACTAACAGGACAGTCGGTTACTGGGTTCATCAACAGCATCCGCCTGAAAGAGGCATGCCGCATCATGCGACAGCAACCTAATATCAAGATGACCGAACTCTCCATGGAGGTTGGCTTCAACACACCGAAGTATTTCACCAAACTCTTCAAGAAAGAGTTTGGCATGCTGCCCAGCGAGTATATCAACGAATCAAGGGGATAGACTTACCCTTGTCAAAGACCCCATAGACCATCTCACCCCTACTTCATCCAATTTCCCAAACAAAAGAATATTTTTCTTCCATAATATTGGAAAATTGGAATAAATATATTACTTTTGCAACATGAATGAAGATATAAGGGAAACTTTTTTTGAATTCGTTCTTGAAAAAAGGTACAAAACAATATAAGGGCGAGATAGAAACAGCACGACAAATTTTGAACAAATATATCCAAGGAGGGCAAGAAGATGATAAAGCTTGATGAAAAGAAACTTGCTGGACTGAAAACCGGTTCACAGCATTTAGAAGAGAAATATGGTGAGAAAGGCACTACCAACCGTGAAGAATTTGAGGCAAAGGCAAGAGCATGGTACTATGCCGAGTTGTTGCGAGACGAACGTAAACGCCAAAAGTTGACACAGCAACAGTTGGGTGAACGTATTGGTAAGAAACGTGAATACATATCTTCCTTAGAGCAAGGACAGACAGATATGCAACTATCTACATTCTTGCTTATTGCAAATGCTTTAGGATTGAGATTCTCATTAGTCGTCGGATAAAAAGGCATCACTTTCAAAAACAAACCCGCCCTCCACGCTATTTGGAGGGCGGGTTTGTCGTATTAGATAGAGATTGACGGTGGAGTAAAGTTATTCCCCGAAAATCTCCTTGAGCTTGGCTTGGAGAGCTTCTGCACGAAGTCCGCGCGCCACGATCTTGCCTTGCGGGTCGATAAGCAGGTTGTCGGGGATAGCGTTTACAAGGTAGATGTCCGAAGCCACTGTTTTCCAGCCTTTCAGGTCTGAGAGATGCACCCATGGCATCTTCAATTCCTCGATAGCCTTCACCCACGGCTCTTTCTTGTTGTCGAAAGAAAGCCCCACGATGTCGAAGCCCTTAGAGTGGTATTTGTCGTAGGCTTCCACCACGTTGGGCATCTCTGCCTTGCAAGGTCCGCACCACGAAGCCCAGAAGTCAACAAGCACCCACTTGCCCTTGCCGACATATTCGCTTAGCTTGTGCATCTTACCATCGACGTCAGCCTCCTCCAGGTCGGTGAACTGCTGGCCGATGAAGACATTCTTTTTCTCCTCCTGCTCACGCTGCAGCGCCATGTCCTTCAACTTCTCCTGCACGATGGGATGGCTTGCCCAGACAGGCTTTGTCCTAACCAGGCTGTCCAATTTCTCCTCGCCATAAAACTGCTCGTATTCATCGATGAAGGCTACGGGTATCAGGGTCTCGTTCTCTTCTTTGAAGATTTTCTCAATCTGCACACCCATCTTCATCATGGCTATCATCAGTCCGGCTGCCAATTCATTCTTCCTTCTCTCCTGCTCCTCCTCCGTCATCATGCTCATCTGCTTCTGCACGCTGCCAATGGGGGCGTTGGCAGCTATGTCATAAGCCACCAAACGCTCATTGAGGGGCGAGCCTTTCAGCGTGCTGTCGTTCAGGTTGACGCTGACGGGAGTGCCGTCGTTGAAAAAGAGTGTTGCCCAGTCGGAGCTTTGGTCGCCTATTGCCATGAGGGCGTCTTTCTCGGCGGTGCCGCTTAACGAGAACTTGCCGTCGGCAACGACGGTGGTGCCGATCTGCTCCCTGGTCAGTCGGTTCACCAATATGATGGTGCCGCCATTGTTATCACAGACACCATTGACGGTGTATTTCACCTGTTGTGCCTCGGTGGACAACGTCGCTGCGATGAGGGCAGTCAAAAACAGGACCTTTTTCATAATGAGATTCATTGATTGCGATATTTATCTTTTGTTGCAAATGATAGACGAAAAGGAGTTATTTCCAAAGTTTGGCATTTGATTTGTAGGAGTTTTCCTCCCCCCAATCCTCATTATCGTCTTCTTCAAACAAAGAGGTGTTGGCACCCCCAAAGATTGGGTCAGACATTTCATCAGGCACCATCACGGTCATAATGCCGAGTGAGATGGTCTCTATGGTTGGTATTTGATATTTCTTTTTCATGACAATCATTGTTTAACTATCTCACTATTTTCTTTCCTCCAACAACATATATACCCTTCGGCAGCTGATTGAGGTCTGTCTTGTCACCATTGACGGTCACGGTGGCCACCTTGACGCCGTCGATGGTGAACACATCCACCTGCTGTCCGTCGGTGACTGTCACCTGAGGCATGCATATTCCGTCTGTCTCATCGAAGGTACCGATGTTGAGCTGTGCCGGTGGGGTGATGGTGCGGTCGTTGATGGTAAAGTAGCACAGATTACGCATTTCAATCAAATCAGCCGAGCCATGAACGAAAGCGCTGCCTTCTTCATTGAGCACGTAGATTTCACCTGTAAACTCACTGAACTTATCAATCTCGTCTGGAGTACTTGGTGTGGAAAATCCTCCAGTAAGTCCAACGAACTCGTAGCTGTCGCTCACCACAGCAGACACTGTGGATTTCTCCACCCACACGTCATCAGCTCCGAAATCTACTTTGCCTCTCATATCGTACTTATCTCCCCATTTGTTGCCAGGAACAGCGATAATATAAGGTACGTTGGGCACCCACTCTTCGGCGTTGGCAAACTGTACCGTGTTGCCTTTCACCTGCTTGAACTCCCTTACCCAGAAGTCTTTCTCCTCGGTGTCGTTGCCATGATACCAATCTACATTATCATCAATTTTCTCAGAGTACACTTTTTCCACGGCGAAGGGCAGGGTAATGGTCTGCCATCCCTTTCTTCCGTCGGCACCTAATGTCATCTCACGACTATAAGATATTTCACTGGCAAAGAAGCGCTTGGGCACGAAGAAGTCATTATTGCCATCCAATGTGATGGAACTGGCATTGCCACCACGCACCATGTTTGTTATTTTTGTTTCAAAAGAAGCTTCACAATTGGCGGTTACGTAGCAGATGGCATTGGGATTCGAGCATTCAACATCAAAGTTGAAACTATCGCCAAAATCCTCGAGACTGAAGGCTGCCACATCATTGCCAAATGATATCTCTGACTCAGGTGCAGCCACGGCATAGCGACTGCCGTCGCGCTTCCAATAGACCACGCCAGGAACTACTTCGACAAAGCCCCACCTGCCGGCAAGATAATTGCCAAATGGGTCAAGTAGTGTATATCTAAACTTGTCACCCACTGCCAATGCCGAGAAGCTGACTGGTATGGTTTTTTCCTCACCCGCCTTGATGCTGAATGGTATCAGTTGTGTTTTAGGCGAGGAATAAGTATATCCACCTTCAGTCTTTTGGTACACATTCAATTCCAAGTCGAGATAGCCTTCTAAGTCGGTGGAACAATTTCTAAGAGTTATGGTGCCATCGAGCACCGAGCCGTACATTTTTCCGTCATCGCTGATATTTTTCAATTTCACATCTGCCGTAAAAGGAGATTCTTGACTGCTCCACTCCCTAAGGTTAAAACCATTCTTAGTATATAAGACATTGCCACTGGCATCTGTTATTTTCAGATTTACAGAACCTGTCGTGTAATCGAAGAAGAAATCGACATAGTCTTCACCATCTATTGGGAGATAAACACCCTCTTTGGCCTTCCAATATCCATCTACATAGAGAACAAGCGAGCCCGAGTATTCGGCATTGCCAGTGTTTCTCACATATGCCCTAACTTGGGTGACTTCTTCCAAGAGGTCGAAACGATCCTCCACACGGGTCACCACGATAGACAAGTTAGGGGTATTCTCCACATTGGTGAAGGTGACAATGCCATTGCTAATCACCACATCGATGATGTCATCACCTACATTGGGGTACCATTCCTCGGTGCCGTGCACCCTGTTGATACCCATGATCTGGTAATTGCCATCAGCAAGGTTTGTTCCCAACCCATATAGATCAAAGTCATAATAATAATAATAATAGCCAGCTCCCAACGTTTTATTATTTACCGCCACTACCTTTTGCAATAGTTCTCCATCTTGATACAAACCCAAGCCCAAATCTATGCCATCTTGAGTGCCAGAAAGGCTGTATTCATAATACACAAGCACATCAGCAAAACCATAAGAAGAATTATAGTCCATGGTAGTGTTATCACTGGTGACTCTTAGATCCCTGGTGAGCAACGCGCTCGATGGAGAGGCACTCTCTTCATTATTATTATTGATTTCAGTGTTGCATACGCCGATGATGGCATCTTGACCTAAAGAATAGCCGCCAAAGTCGCCGCTGCCACCTGTGCCTTGTGATGAGGGACGAAGTGCCTGCAGGCGGAAATAGCCGTCGGCGAGGCCGCCCCATCCCCAGTTGATGTGGTAGAGACCATGCCCGTCGTATCCGTCGCAGATGAACTCATGTCCGCTATTTCCTGATGTATCAGCACCATAGAGCACCGGACGTCCATATTTCAATTCCTTGTAGATTAGCTCATCCCACTCTTCTGTGGTGTAGTTGGACCGCTGAACAAGGGTTGGATTGCCAGGATAGCCAAAATAGTTTTTCAGTGCACTTGTAATATAGCCCTCATATGCTCCTGATGAACCAGTGCCGTAACTCATCTTCACGGCATGTCCGCAATACCACATCAACTCGGCAACTGCCTGCTCGGCTTCCACGTCATCCTCACCGGTGTTGATGTATGCAAGTTTCATCTTGTCCCACTTGAATGTTGTCGAGGGAAGGTCGGCGTATGAGCTACCAAATGTGTTGGGAATAGCCGTTGTTGCTTCTTGTGGCCATTTGTAATAATACATCACCTGTGCAAATGCCGTGGCTACACATCCAGTGACACATACTTCGCCATTGGGGTTTTTACACAACTGGTTGTAGGGGTCTTGCTGGTTCCAATGGGTCTCGATGAGAGGAGCCACCACCTTGTGGGCCTTCTCCACAGTTGCATCGTCTTCAGGGGCCTTGGCTCCACGAGCCCTGGCAGCAGCTATTTCCTCAGCATAGCCTTCGAGGAACGCCTGCATGTTGCTGGGGATGTTGTCGGCATCGAACGAGCCGTTGTCGGCATAGCCCAACACATCTTCGGCGCAGTCGTCGCCTGCAATGATCACGAAGCCACCTTCATGGCCGTTGTTGAACACATAGTAACTGGCGTTTTTCACTGGAGCACCTTTCTGCTGCCCTCTTTGCCGTCCTTGATAGGCAAGGTTCAGGCTGGTCTTGGCTGCCAAGCCTTTCTTGGCAAGAAACGTCTTCGCTTTCTGCAAAGCCTGGTCTTTTGTCACCGGTTCGGCGACAGCATAAACCATGCACAGCATAAGCATCAGAATGGAGAGTAAAAATCTTCTCTGTTTCATAGGTTATTGCTTTTGTTATGAATTTTTGGTGGTTGTTTGGCGTATTGGCCGCTAATTTGGAATTTCGGCACAAAAGTAGTGATTTTCAGAAAAAAGTACAACTTTTTGTCCCTAAAAACTAATAAATTACCAACCATGATGAAGATTTTGATTCATGGAACAAATCTTTACCTTTCTGTCCGTGATTTTTGACATGGCATATTCATGTAGTGGAATGCAGTTTTGTTTTTCTTGCTTTTTTTGGCATTTTGTCGTTTTCTACAAAACAATATCTTCTTAAATAAACAAAAATAGACGGAAATTCGTACTTTTGCAGACACTTCACAAACTACTTTTATAATGAAACAACTACTAACTCTTCTCATTTGTCTCATGGCTACTACATCCATGCAGGCACAGCCCATCACGGCAGGGCAGCACACACGCGTAGAGACCGCCTATGGCACCATCGAGGGCTATCAGGACGGCAGTATCTTCACCTTCAAGGGCATACAGTATGCCAAGGCAGAGCGGTTCATGCCGCCACAAGCACCCGACAAGTTTGAGGGCATCAGACAGTGCAAGGTCTATGGACCACAGGCCCCTCAGAACGAGAGTCTGAAGTGGAACAGCCGCAATAGCCAGACAGACTACGGCTTCGGCAATCAGTTTGTGACGGAGCCGATGGACGAAAAGGAGTGCTTTGTGCTGAACGTCTGGACACCAAGCATCAGTGACGGGAAGCGCCGCCCCGTCTTCGTGTGGATTCACGGCGGCGGCTATTCTGGCGGCTCTGGTCACGACCTGCCCTGCTACGAAGGGCGCGGACTGGCAGAGGCTGGCGACATCGTGGTGGTGAACCTGAACCATCGTCTGAACATCCTTGGATATGCCGACCTCACAGGACTGGGCGGCAAGTACGCACAGAGCGTCAACTTAGGAATGCAGGACATAGTGAAGGCACTGGAATGGGTGCGCGACAACATCGCTCGCTTCGGCGGCAACCCTGACGAAGTGACCATCGGCGGACAGTCGGGTGGTGGAGGCAAGGTGTCAACGCTACTTGCCATGCCTTCGGCAAAGGGCCTCTTCAAGCGTGCCATCGTGCAGAGCGGCTCCACACTACGTCAGGCATTGCCTGAGCAGACACGCGCCTTCGGCATCGCCCTCGCCCAGGAGTTGGGACAACCCGCCACCGCGGAGGCAGACTTCTCGAAATACACCTACGACGAACTGAACTATGCCGTTAGCCGTCTGGCACAACGAGGCATGCGCAGCGGCTTCTCACCCGTGGTCGATGGCACCATCCTGCCGCAGCATCCCTTCGAGCCCGCCTCGCCAGTGTCGAAGGATGTGCCAATGCTCATCGGCACCGACTTCAACGAGTTCACCTTCGACATCAGCCACGACATGACGTGGGAAGAGGCTGAGGCTGCCGTCAGGCAGCGTCAGGGTGACCGTGCCGACCAATACATCGCTGCCTTCAAGAAAGCATACCCCAATGCGGAGCCAAAGGAGATGACATACGTGGACACAGGGTTCCGTGCGGGAGCCGTGCGCCAAGCTGCCGCCAAGGCTGCACAGGGTGGCGCTCCGGCATACCTCTACCTGTTCACATGGAAGCCGGAGAGCAATGCCCTCGGTGCCTCGCATGGCATGGAACTTCCCTTCATGCTCCACAATGTCAGTCTGCAGCGTGAGATGACGGGAGCCTCGCCCGCAGCCTACAAGTTTGAAAAACTCATCAGCAGCATCTGGCTCTCATTCATCAAGACGGGCAATCCCAACACGAAGGGACTACCCATGTGGGAACCCTACAACGAGGAGACTGGTGTCACAATGATTCTCGACAACAAATGCGAACCTCGCCAGCACCATGACCGTGAACTCATGCAGATGAGTCGCAGCATCTGGTGACAAGGCAACAAGATAAAGACAAAACTACAAATAAAACCATATCAACATGAAACAATTATTAATCTCAGCAATGTTGCTGGCTGGTGCCCTCACAGCGGCGGCACAGACGGAACCCATCCGCATCGACCTCGGTCAAAAAGGTGCCGTGGTGTCACCCAATCTATATGGCATCTTCTTCGAGGAAATCAGTCATGCCGGTGATGGCGGCCTCTATGCCGAACTGGTGCAGAACCGTGGCTTCGAGGAGCACGTGCTGCCCTCGGGCATGACATACAAAGACGGCAAGGCTTTTGCGCCTGATGCCATGAACTACGAACACCGAAACCACCGCAACTGGAACATCCCCTGGAACCTGGAGGAGAAAAGGATGACGGGATGGCGCGTGACCGGTGAGAAGGCATCTGTCACAGGCGAGGTGGTGGAGACAAAGACACCATTGCACGTAAATACGCCGCACGCCATGCAGCTCACCATAAAGAAAGTGCAGAAAGGTGGCAAGGCCGTGCTGACCAACATCGGCTATTGGGGAATAGGACTGAAGGCTGGCGAGAAGTACGACCTGCGCTTCTATGTGAAATCTGCCAACTACAAAGGCAACATCACCGCCCGACTGGTGAATGGCGTGACAGGTGTGTCGTTGGGTTCTGCCACCCTCACCAACAAACAAATGAAAGAATGGACGGAGCTTACTGCCACGCTGACAGCAGAGGGCTCGGCTTCAAAGGGTGAACTCTCTCTGGAGTTCGACAAGGCGGGCACGGTGCTCATCGACTACGTGTCGCTCTTTCCACAAGCCACCTTCAAGGGGCGTAAGAATGGCCAGAGGGCGGACGTGGCGCAGATGCTGGTGGACCTACACCCGAAGTTCATGCGATGGCCCGGAGGCTGCATAGTAGAAGGTGCCACGTATGAGAACCGCGTGAAATGGAAGGAGACTCTCGGAGACCCGATGACAAGGCGTGGGGAATGGGACCTCTGGGGATATCGCGCCACATGGGGGATGGGATACCATGAGTTCCTGCAGTTCTGCGAGGACCTGAACATGAATGCCATGTTCGTCAACAACGCCGGAATGTCGTGCTCCGTGCGCAACGGAGACTTTGTGAGCAGCGACGCAGACATGGATGCCGTCATTCAGGACTTCCGCGACGCCATCGACTATGCCCTGGCAGACCCTGCCAAGAACAAGTGGGCAAAGATGCGTGCCGACGCCGGACACCCGAAGCCCTTCCCCCTGAAGTACGTGGAGATAGGCAACGAGAATGTGGGACCGGAGTATGTCACTCACTTCAACTATATTTTCAAGAAACTGAAAGCGGAATATCCTCAAATCACGTTCATCAACACTCTCGGACATACCGACCGCCTGCTGGAACAGATTCCTGGTGAATACATGGTGGACCCACATTGGTATCGTGACCCGAACTTCTTCTTTGCCAACAACCATCTCTTCGACGAGGCGCCACGCACGCACGACATCTACGTGGGTGAATATGCTTGCAACGGTGGCGTGGGAGCCGGCAACCTCTTGGCTGCCATCAGCGAGGCTGCCTTCATCATGGGCATGGAGCGCAACAGCGACGTGGTCAAGATGACATCGTATGCGCCGCTCTTCGAGAACGAGAACCGCCGCGACTGGCCCTGCAACCTCATCCACATCAACAGTTCCGAAGTCTATGGACGCGCCTCCTACTACGTGCAGAAGATGGCCGCCGAGAACCGCCCGACATATAACGTCTTCGTTAGTGAGACATCGAAAGCAGGAGAGGCTCAGCCTTTCGCTGCAGGCACCATCGGACTGGGCAGTTATGCCACACAGTGCGAATACCGCAATGTCAAAGTGACCACCGCCGACGGCAAGACTACGTCCTTCAATCCGACGCAGTTCCAGAAACAGCGCGGCGAATGGTCAGCGGCAGGCGACGCCCTCGCACAGACCAGCAACGAGCAACTCACGCTGTCGCTGCTCCCCTCATTCAGCAGCAATGACTACACCCTGGAACTGCAAGCACGCAAGACGGGGGGCATGGAAGGCTTCTTCATCTACTATGGCATGGACGAACGGGGACGAAACGGATATGCCGTGAACATCGGGGGATGGAACAACCGCACATCTGCCATACAACCCATACGTCGTGGTCGCACCAACGATGTGCTTGGCAGACAAACACCACAGACGGTGGAGAGCAACCGCTGGTATGATGTGAAGGTTGTCGTCACGCCCCAACTTGTCACCCTTTTCATGGACGGCAAGGAGATCCTCTCTGCCAAGCCTGCCGCACAAACACGCCAATTCTGTCAGACGGGATACGACGAGCAAAGCTCCGAACTCGTCATCAAGGTGGTCAACGGCACCGAACAGCCCTACCGCCGTTCGTTCGCCATCGATGGTGCAAGGAACGTCATGCCCACGGGAAGCGTCATCACCCTATGCGGTAATGCCAACGACGAGAATACCTTCGAACAGCCCACCAAGCTGGCACCGCAGACAACCCTCTTCGGCAAGTTCGGCAAGCAGTTCGAATACGAGTTCGCACCCATGTCGTTCACCATCATGCGTGTGAAAGTGGAAAAATAATCAATGGTGAAATAAAAAAGAAAAAAGGCGGAGACCCTGAATTTGTCAGAGTTTTCGCCTTTTTTATTTATAATTCATTCTATTATATCATAGAATACTTTGTCTTTATATTGGTAGAAAAAAAGAGAGGAGAATTGTTTTTCTCAATATATTTCGTAACTTTGTGGCTAAAACAAAGACTCTCCATTATGGAACCAAATGACATGATGATTAACGGACAAGACTTTTCAATCTTTGTTGCCCAAGCAGTGAGAATCTTTTGGGGAACTAAAGAACGCCAACTTTCAAAAAGTGGTGACTCATCTAATCGAGGCGCTGTTGTTGGAGGCAAACAATTGGATGGCTTTATAGACTTGATAAAGAAAGTTGCTATAAAATCTGGTATTCGTGAAGAATTTATCATAACAGACAAGAACTATTTGCCTGGTTATTTTCGATCGTCAAAGGATTGGGACATGCTTATTATATCTCCATCTGGAAAACTAATAGCTGCTGTAGAATTAAAATCCCAAGTAGGATCCTATGGAAACAATTTCAATAATAGAACAGAAGAAGCAATAGGATCTGCTGTTGATTTATGGACGGCTTTCCGCGAAGGACAATTTCCCAACCAACTTGCTCCATGGGTTGGATGGATGATGATTGTCGGTCGTGACAAATCCTCGGAAAGACCTGTTCGCAATAACAATCCATATTTTCCTGTACGCCCAGAATTCGAAGGCGCATCTTATTTAGACAGATATCGTATTCTTTGTCAGAAACTTATTCTTGAGAGACACTACTCATGTGCTTCTGCACTATGGACAAGCGATGCTAACACTTTTGGTGATTTAGCTTCAGATATTTCAATTTCACGATTTCTTAAATCCTTATCCAACCATCTAAGCAGTGTTTCAGATGAATTCAAATGATTCAATTTACGGTTTAAGAAGCAATGGTGGTCTTCATGGAGATGTTTATACATCTCCTGATGTCGCTCGTTTTATGCTTGACAAAGTCTGCTACACAGAAGATAGGGATTTAAGCTTTGTCCGTATTCTTGAACCTTCGTGCGGTGATGGTGAATTCGTTGTGGAGATTGCTCGCAGACTAATGATATCTGCCAAGCGTTTTCATTTTAATGCTTTTGAGGTTTTTCAAAAGAATGTTCGTGCCTATGAAATTGATAAAACAAAGATTGAGAAGTGTAGGATGCGTCTCTATCAGATGGGGGTTACATTTTCTGAACAAAACATCATAGAAGCTGATTTTTTGAAGTCTCATGTGGAAAAAACAGATATCGTAGTTGGCAATCCTCCATATATTCGATATGAGAATATCCCCATGGATATGCTTCTATTTTGCAAGCATACTTTCCCTACTTTTCACTATCGTTGTGACTTGTATGTTCCTTTCTTTGAAAAGACCCTCTCTTTGCTTTATCCTGAAGGAAAACATTGCTTTATCTGTTCTAATCGATGGCTGAAAAATGAATATGGAAAGAAACTTCGTTCGTTGATAGCAAAAAAATTCAAGTTAAATTTCATCCTAAATCTTGAACAAGCAGATGCTTTTCAAGAAGAGGTTTTGGCTTATCCTGCAATTACTCTCATTACAAGAGAGATACCGAATGAATCTTTTGAGTACGCAGAATGTGAGAAGGTGAGTGATTTAAACAATTTGCATTTTTCAAATAGAAAGACTCCCAAGACATCTGATTGGACGGTAGCATTTAATACTATAGCTGTCAATCCTACTTTTTTGACAATTGAACAACAAGGTTTCAAAATTGGCATTGGAGTTGCAACAGGAGCTGATTCCATTTTCATTTCAAGAAATCTACCTCAACAGGTTGAGTCGGAATTAATAATGCCAGGTATCAACGCCAAAGATCTTAGAGGCGACTGTCTCAATTGGCAGGGTGAATATCTATTGAATCCTTATAATTCAGACGGTTCTCTTGTCAATCTTAAAGATTATCCTCGTGCAAGTGCCTATTTGGAGTCACATAAAGAAAGATTAACCTCACGACACGTTGCCCAAAAATCACCATCTCGATGGTATAAAACAATAGATCGCATCATCCCGACTCTTCTATCGCAACCAAAGATTTTGCTCCCTGATTTGTCTGGAAACACATATGTTTTTGTAGATGATGGACATTTTTATCCACTGCACAATATATATTATATAGTTGGTCATTCATCTATTCAGCTCCGCTTACTTGCTGCTTTCTTGATGTCGGACTTCATCCGTAAACAATTGTCTGCAATTACAAACCACATGAATGGCGGCTTCCCTCGATGGCAAAGTCAACATCTCAGAAAACTCCGGTTACCCGACCTTAATTCTATTCCAGCAGACAATGTTCAAGAATTGCTTTCTCTATATGAGAATAAAGATATTGCATCCCTAAACTCCGTTGTAAATAATTACTTAGCAATGACATTTAACTAACAGAGAATCTTTGAACAAGGAGACAGAAGTTGTGATTCATGTGTCTTAAAGTGATAAACAAGGCACTGGAAATTTTAGGGAAATTAGAAGACGAAACTGAAAAGGCGTTTTTATAGCTGCAAACAAAATGTTTTCGTACATTTACAGCAATAGTTCGTTAAATTTTCGTATATGATTTCACGCGGCATTCTTAGCCAGCATAAAGAGTTCATTCATGACCTTTCGATTTATTGCAGGGTCAGGC
>ONAG01000036.1 GCA_900315745.1 uncultured Prevotellaceae bacterium | reverse complement strand
ATCTAATAATTCTGTAATTTTCATAAAATATTTCTCCATTAAACAATATTATATTAATAATAGTTATTTTTAAGACGGAAAATCCGTAAACTTGTCAAAAAGACAAAATTTAAGCGAAAAATAGACGATTTTAAGACAAAAACCAATACAATGCCCTAACAATCAGCATTTTGGCGAATGGCAAAAACGAAATAAAAAGACGAATTTTAAGCAAAAAAAACCTCATCGGGGGCGTGGGTATGTAGTAGGAGAAACGCTCTTGAATTGTGCCACCGATGAGGAAAAATTCTCAAACAATAAATTCATTATGGACTTCGCAAAGGTAACAAAAATTTCGTTACATTTGCAACGAATAACAACAACTAAATTTTTTTGAAATATGGAAGACTTCGGAATGGTACAGGGGATAACCTCAATTTTCGGCTTTTTAGCCGTATGCGTTGTAATGATGTGGAAGATTGTCAGCGACAAAAAGGAGAACGACAAGAGCAAGGAAAACGCGGAAAAAATCGCGAAAATCCTTGAATATGTGACAACTGAACGAGAGGAAAGCAAACGCCGACAAGACGAGATGCAGAAGCAAATTCAAGACAACACCAGCGCGATTGAAAAAATTACCGAAATACTTGACGGCATATCAAAAAAAATGTCTAAATTTGCAGCGAAATAAGGACAAGACATGCCACAAGCAATGACAAAGACAGAGAAAGAGTTTCGCAGTGCGATGAGCGAGTGCCGCACCGTATTCGAAAAAAAGTTGCACGACTATGGTGCTTCTTGGCGCATCCTACGCCCGTCATCACTTACAGACCAATTGTTTATCAAGGCAATGCGCATACGCTCGCTTGAGGTGAAAAACGTCTCTTTAGTGGGTGAAGGCATACGTCCTGAATTCCTTGCATTGGTGAACTATGGCATTGTTGGATTGATACAGTTGGAAAAAGGCTACAGCGACAACACCGACATCAGTCCGGAAGAAGCCATGGCACTCTACGACAAATACGCAGATGAAGCCCTCGGACTGATGCTCAGGAAGAACCATGACTACGGAGAGGCATGGAGAGGCATGAGGGTGAGCAGCTACACCGACTTCATCCTCACCAAACTGCAACGGATAAAAGAGATTGAAGACTTGGGAGGAAAGACGTTGGTATCGGAAGGTATCGACTCCAACTACATGGACATCATCAACTACTCCATTTTCGGCATAATAAAGCTAAGTGAATAAGTTAGGACGAATACTCATAAACATTTGCAGGCTGGTCCTTGCCCTCACACTGATATTCTCAGGATATGTGAAGGCTATCGACCCGATGGGCACGAACTACAAGCTGCAAGACTACCTTGGGGCCCTCTCCCTACAAGGACAGGTTCCCGAATGGCTTACAGTGACAGCAGCAGTAGCGTTAGCGGCCGTGGAGTTCTGTTTGGGCTTGTTCCTTCTGTTTGCCATTCACCGCCGCACAGTAACAAGACTTATCCTCTGCCTGATGGTGGTGATGACAGCACTATCCGCATGGCTTTGGTGGTGCAACCCCATAAGCGATTGCGGATGTTTCGGTGATGCCATCGTACTGACAAATGGTGAAACCTTTGCAAAAAACATTGTATTGTTGGCAGCAGCCATCATTGTCTGCAAATGGCCATTGATGATGGTGAGGTTCATATCCAGGACCAACCAATGGATAGTAATCAACTACTCCATCCTGTTCATCATCTTTACAAGCCTCTACTGCCTCTACGACCTCCCCATATTCGATTTCAGACCATACAAGGAAGGGGCTGACCTAAGAAAAGGAATGGAAATTCCCGAAACGGCAGAACAACCTCAGTTCGAGACCATATTCATACTTGAGAAAGACGGCAAGCGCCAAGAATTCACCTTGGAAAACTACCCCGACAGCACTTGGACTTTCGTAGATAGGAAGACCATCCAGACAAGCGAAGGATATGTGCCACCCATACACGACTTCTCCATAGAGACGGTGGAAGACGGCGAGGACATCACCGAGGACGTGATTGCCGACCCAGGCTACACCTTCCTGCTGATCTCACCCCAGCTGGAGACAGCCAACGACAGTGAGTTTGGCACTTTCGACCAACTATACGAATACTGTCAAGAACAAAATTACCCATTCTACTGTCTCACATCGAGTGGGGAAAAGGGCATAGAACGATGGCGCGACCTCACCGGCGCAGAATACCCTTTCTGCCATACCGACGCCACCACCCTGAAGACGATAATCAGAAGCAACCCAGGGCTTCTGCTGCTTCATGACGGAAAAGTGGTGCGCAAATGGAGCTACAACATGTTGCCCGACATAACAATGTTGACAACACGCCTGGAAGACACTCCAATAGGACAGACGCCAAGCGACACACCAACAAAGAAATTGCTCCGCATCCTATCCGTATTCGTTCTTCCCCTGCTCGCCTTGTCGTTGGCAGACAGATTGTGGGCATGGACCAGATGGGTAAGGAGAAAAGAGAGAAAAAAGAAGAAAGAGGAAAAAGAAGAGAAATAATCCACATTTATTATCAACATAATTAAAAAATCAAGAAAATGAGAAAGAAAATTGTGGCAGGCAACTGGAAAATGAACATGAACCTGCAAGACGGCATCGCACTTGCCAAAGAACTGCAAGAGACACTTAGCGCAGACAAGCCCAACTGTGGCGTGGTGATTTGCACACCATTCATACACCTTGCAAGCATAGCACAATTCCTCGACCAAGACATCATCGGACTGGGAGCAGAGAACTGTGCCGACAAGGAGAAAGGCGCATACACAGGAGAAGTGTCAGCAGAGATGGTGAAGAGCACAGGAGCACAATACGTCATCCTCGGCCACTCTGAGCGTCGTGAGTACTACGCAGAGACTCCAGAGATTCTGAAGGAGAAAGTGCTGCTTGCACTGAAAAACGGTCTGAAGGTGATCTTCTGCATCGGCGAGAGCCTGGAGCAACGCGAAGCCAACCAACAAAACGAAGTGGTGAAAGCCGAACTTGAAGGCAGCGTGTTCAACCTGAGCGAAGAGGAATTCAAGCAGATAGTAATTGCCTACGAACCAATCTGGGCAATCGGTACAGGCAAGACCGCCACTGCCGAGCAAGCAGAGGAAATACATGCCTACATCCGCAACGTGATAGCAGAGAAGTATGGCAACGCCGTAGCCGACGACACCACCATCCTCTATGGTGGCAGCTGCAAGCCAAGCAACGCCAAGGAACTCTTTGCAAAGCCCGACATCGACGGAGGCCTCATCGGTGGCGCATCACTGAAAGCAGCCGACTTCAAGGGCATCATCGACGCTTGGAAATAAACATCCCCAACTGCCGTCTGTGGACATGCACCCATGCACAAGCCCACAGACGGCTTAATACCCCAAACAACAAGAAAATGAAAAAAACCATCGCTACTGTAGCGGCACTTCTATGCCTTACATCCATGCAGGCGCAGAATGTCAACGACCGTCCCAAAGACGACCGTACAAGCGGCTCCGTATCCGTGAGACAGAGCGAGGACATCAGCAACCTTGTCAACGGCACTGGAAAGAAAGAACAGGAAAGCAAAAAGCCTGAAGAAAGCACGAGACAAGAGAGCAAGACCTCAAAAGAGACGCCAAAACAGGAAAGCCGGAAGACCTATTCATCAGGCGAACGCCATGACTCGTATGGCCAACCCACGACAAGCACCCGCGCCGACGAACAAAAGGACAAAGAACGGCGAGAGCGCGAGCGCAAGGCAAGAGAGGCTGCAAGGGCACAAAAAATAAAGGAAGCCGAGGAAAAGGCAGGAGCCATCAGCACCAATTCCAAAAAACTCATGAGCAACAGCAAACGAGTGAGAGGATATCGCGTGCAGGTATATGCCGGAGGCAACACCCGCGAAGACCGCGCCGAAGCACAGAAAATGGGAGCAAAACTGAAAACAGAAGTGGTGGGACAACCCATCTACGTCCACTTCTACTCACCACGATGGTGCTGCCGCTGCGGGAACTTCCGCAACCAGGAAGAAGCCAACAAGTTGGCAAAAAGACTCAGCAAGTTGGGATACAAGAATGCTTGTGTGGTGAAAACCATCATTTCGGTGAACAGATGACACCATACACGGCTCGAAAAGAAGACACCAATAATGGAAACAACATATCGTGAGGGGTTGGACGAACTCGCCTCCCACTATCATGACATATTGAAACTGCTTGGAGAAGACCCAAGCAGAGACGGGCTTGAAAAGACCCCCATGAGGGTGGCAAAAGCCATGCAAGTGCTCACACAAGGATATGAGCAGGACCCACACAAAGTGCTTACCGACGCTCTTTTCGCAGAACCATACAACCAAATGGTAATAGTGAAAGACATCGACTTTTTCTCACTGTGCGAGCACCATATACTGCCTTTCTACGGCAAGGCTCATGTGGCTTACATACCCAAAGGGTACATCACTGGACTTAGCAAGATTGCCCGTGTGGTGGACATCTTCAGCCACCGTCTGCAAGTGCAGGAGAGAATGACTCAACAAATAAAGGACTGCATCGAACAGACCCTGCACCCCATGGGAGTGATGGTTGTGGTGGAAGCCCGCCACATGTGCATGCAGATGCGTGGAGTGGAAAAGCAAAACTCCATAACTACCACAAGTGCTTTTAGTGGAGCTTTCAACCAAGCCAAGACAAGAGAAGAATTCATGAACCTTATAAAAGGATAACGACAATAAGACATCTTGTGAACAAAGGTTTTCCGTTAAATAAAGTGAAATATGGATGGAAACCATGCAAGATTCCCAACTGTTGTCATTTTATTAATGATAGGTATGGAAATGCTATTAAAACAAGAATATAACAAAAACGAAAAAATGAAGAACCTAAAGAAGATGAAATGGCTGATGGCATGTCTTGCCATAATTGCCACCTTTACATCCTGTCTGGATGACAAAAATGACGACAGCAAGCCAAGAACGTTGACACAAGCACAAATAGCATCGCAATTATTCGAGATGGCAGGAGACTACAGTGGTTATTTATACTTCACCAACGACACCACCATGAAGAGAGACTCCATCCCATGCGCTTGGCATGTGAGCGCCCCTGACTCGGCAATCGTAATCCACAACTTCCCCATGTCTGTTCTGGCAAACGGTGTCAGAGACACCTTGGCAAAAAACACACTCCTCAATGGGGAAAGCCTTTCCCTCAGAGCCTTGCTCCGTCCTTACTTCAACGACAACCATGAAAAAGGCTACTACACCTACTGGATGCTCCCAATGAACGACAAGTTGGAATTCTCAGTCTATAGAAACAACACCAAACATGACGTCAAAGTAGATTTCACATACCAGATGCAGGTGAACAGCCTTTACAACTATGCATCCATCTACTATTCTGTAGGAGAATACTTGAACCGCGAGATGGTTTCCTACATTCTCATCAAGGACGTGGTGTTCGACAACCAGACATTCACCACGGGATGGGCGACCTTCATATACGGCAAAAAATAGAAACTGCAAACATTAGAATATGAAATTTGTTTCCTGGAACGTCAACGGCCTGCGGGCATGTGCTGGAAAAGGCTTTGAGGATGTGTTCAAAAGACTTGACGCCGACTTTTTCTGCCTTCAAGAGACCAAGATGCAAGAAGGTCAGCTTGACATCAAATTCGACGGTTATCAGTCGTATTGGAACTACGCAGACAAGAAGGGATACTCCGGCACCGCCATATTCACCAAGCACAAGCCCATCAGCGTGACTTATGGCATGGGCATCGACGAGCACGACCACGAAGGACGTGTCATCACACTCGAAATGGATGACTTCTTCCTCGTCACTGTTTATGTTCCCAACTCACAAGATGAGTTGCGGCGCCTTGACTACCGCATGAAATGGGAGGACGACTTCAGGGCATACCTGCACAGGCTGGATGCCGTGAAGCCTGTCGTGGTGTGCGGCGACCTGAATGTCGCCCATGAGGAGATAGACCTCAAGAACCCCAAGACCAACCGCAGGAATGCCGGATTCACTGACGAGGAACGTGAGAAATTCAGCATCCTGTTGCAATCGGGGTTCACCGACACCTTCCGCAGCAAATATCCCGAGCAAGTGACATATTCTTGGTGGTCATACCGCTTCCGCGCTCGTGAAAAGAACGCAGGGTGGCGTATCGACTATTTCTTGATTTCCAACCGTCTGGCACCACAGATGACAGATGCCATAATACATACCGACATATTAGGAAGCGACCATTGTCCTGTAGAACTGGAATTGAACATACAAGTCAATGGTTGAGACAAGAAGACATCTGTGCATGGTCATGGCATGGCTCTCTGTCCTTGCCATGATGGCTTGTAATGGTTCCACTTCTGCGCCATTGGCAAAGCATTACACGGAAAGGTATTACCCCACCCCAAACACTCGCAGCGACTCTCTGAACGAAGTATTGGGCATCATTCTTCACCATACGGCATTGCCGACTGTGGAAGATGCCTTGAAAGAGCTGACACGCCCGAGGGGTGTGAGTTCGCATGTAATCATCGACACCGACGGCAGCAGATATATCCTTGCGCAACCAACAGCCATCACTTACCATGCCGGACTGTCTGTATTTCTCGACAGGGAGAAGTGCAACATGTTCACCATAGGAGTGGAATTCCAAGGAAACACCGAGGAAACGCCTCTAACCGAAGACCAGATAAACAGCGGCATAGAATACATGCTCCCCATCATCAGGGAATACAACATACCATTAGAAAACATTGTCACCCACAAGATGGTGAGAGACAACTACATGGCGAAATATCCCGAAAAGAAATGCAAGGACAAGGTAGATATCACTCAGAAAGAATACGAGAGAGTGATGAACAGGCTAAGAGAGGCTCTTGAAGAATAAGGATTTCACAAACCACCTATATGTAAAATGAGGACGTACCATCGAGTACGCCCTCATTTTCTTTTTATAGGTTGTTTCAAAAAACGCGCTCCATCAGTTCAAGGCACATGCGGGAATTGTGATAAGGACATTTCCAGAACCCCGCCTTGTCGTCACGGTGGTTGACGTGTCCCTCCTTGTCACGGCTCCACCACCACTCACCTCCATCCCAATCAATGAGGTTGTCCTTGATGTATTGCCAGCAGTGGATGGCTTTTTCCAAAGCTCCTTCGTCGCCAAAATATTGATAGATATTGATCCATCCCACAACGTTCTCCGCCTGAACCCACCAGTGCAAGTCACTATCCACCAACCCTTTGTCAAGATTTGCCTCATGCACCAACGAACCATCGGCGTTAAGTCCCTTTTCAGAAGCCTGTGCCACCATCCTCACTATCGGTTCCACTTTCTGCAACACTTTCTTGTCGCCAAGCACGAGAGCTGCCTCATGCATGAGCCAGGAGCACTCTATGTCATGACCATAGCTTTCCAAGGCCCCGGCGCCACGTGTCCAGTCGTTTTCGAAAAACAAGTCGAGATGATGTGTCTCTGGATTAAGTATCCTGTCCGTGAAAATGTCGATTAGATTTCTCAAAGACTTTTCTACGCAGTCCATCAACTCTTGTGGCACGGTGATGTTAATTGGCATCACCGAACCTATAGCCGGCACATAGTTGCATGATTCTGCATTCTTCAGCTCCTTCAAGCAACGAAGCAGGTTGGTGTAAGGTTCGATGATGTGCAAGTGTGTGTTTTGCGACTTGGGGTAGTTGGCGTCAAGCTCCGATAGTCGCATGTCGGCAATGGGTTGCCAATCGCGTGTCATCGCCTCAATATAGCCATTATTCTCCTTGTCGAGAGCATGTTCCTCGATACAGTCATATAGGTCGATGGCATAGTCAAGAGCCTCGCGGTCGCCTGTGGCACGCACATATTCCGACAAGCCGTAAATGGCGAAGCCTATGGCATAGAATTGCTTCTTGGTGTCGAGAGGACATCCCTTGCTGTCAAGACTCCAATACACACCACCAAAATCTTGGTCGATGAAATGGTCGATGATGTATCGTTTGGCACGTGTGGCAGCCTCTAAATATTCTGGTTTTCCCATCACCCGATAGGATGCCGAGAAAGCCCAAAGGATGCGAGCATTCAATATGGCTCCTTTCTCCGCATCAGGATGAAGCACGCCATTTCCATCGATACGTCCGTAGAAGCCACCATTCTCCTCATCCACCATACGGTTGAGCCAGAAATTCAGGATGTTGTTTTCCAACACATCCTGAACTTCTGCTTTCAGTTTCTTCACCTCCTTTTTCATACCTTATTTCTTGATGGGGTATTTGTGAATCAAGAACAGCATGATGACGATGATGGCAGCAGGGAACAAAGAGAAGAGACTCCATATCATGCTACGCACGGACTCCTCATTGGTTATGTTGACGATGGTCTGTCCTGTCTCCGGGTCGGTGCCGGATTCAAACCCAGCGAATCCGAGGAACAAGGCGACGAGAGCCCCTGATATGGCAGAACCGAATTTCTGTGCCATGGTTCCCGACGAGAATATCAGACCGGTAGAGGATGTTCCATTTTTCTCAGTAGCATAGTCGGCAACGTCGGCATACATTGACCACAACAGTGGAGAATAAAGACCCACGCCAACAGAAGTGAGCACAACCAATGCCACCATCACCCAGATATATGCAGGATTCATTGGCACGAAGAAGAATGCGATGGAGAACACCATGCAGATGATGGCAGCAACGGCAAACGCCTTGCGCTTCGACCCCATCCATTCTGTGAATTTTGGCGACACTCCACCAAAAATCATACATGTCACCTCACCAAAAGTCATGAAGACAGTATAGTTGATGATAAGTCCGCTAACAGTCACATTGCCATGCAGGCAATACTCCAGCAGATAGCCAGCCACAGCATAGCGGAAGCCGTTGAAGAAATTGGTGCAGATACCGATGAGGGTAAGATATATCCATGGCTTGTTCTTTACCAAATCAACAAAAGGTCGGAATGAGAATTTCTCCGCCCTCACTGGCTTCAGGCGTTCCTTTGTCAACAGTCCGCAAGCCAAGGTCATTGCTGCAGCCAAGATGCCGAATCCTGCTCCGAGGACAGCATATTGATGGCTCTCTGTCCCACCCACCATTTTTTGCAGGTAAGGGAATGAGAGCAATGTGATGAATCCCATGGCATAAGCGCCCACCATTCTGAACGAGGAGAATTGGTTTTTCTCATTGTCGTCGGCGGTCATGACACCCAACAGCGAGCCGTAAGGCACATTGACAGCTGTATAGGCAGCCATCATGAGCAAATAGAGCGTGTATGCATAAATACGCTTGCCCACCGGTCCGAAGTCAGGCGTATAGAGAAGCAAAGCAAAAATTAGTCCGAAGGGTATGGCGCCCAAGATGAGCCACGGGCGGTATGTTCCCCATTTGGACTGCGTGCGGTCGGCGAGACTACCCATGAGCGGGTCGGTGACCACGTCGAACATGCGTGCCACGAGCATCAGTGTGGCAGTGTCTGCCACGGTAAGGCCAAAGACATTGGTAAAGAATAGCGGGAAGGCTATTGACATTATCTTCCAAGTGATGCCACCAGCAGCTGCATCACCGAGAGCATAACCGATTTTTTCTTTTAAAGAAGCCATTTTTCAATACAATTTTATGTTATACTTTTTTGTTTTATACTTTTATTTCCTTGTTTTTCCTTATCATTTTCTTTATAGTTTCCACTGATGCAGCAGTGGTATAACCATCCTCTGGGGTGTTCATGCAATAGTCCACCAACTTCTCGATGGTAGATGTCGCCACGTGCATGCGAGTGTCGCTTGAAGCATAATAGATGAACACCTTGCCATCGTCATCTGCTATCCATCCGTTGGCAAACACCACATTCATCACGTCGCCCACATATTCCCATCCTTCGGGAACGAGGAAATAACCTCCTGGTTGAGCGATGACACGTGTAGGGTCGTCGAGTGCCGTCATATACATGTAGAGTACATAACGCAGTCCGCTGGCGCAACCTCTCACTCCATGAGCCAGGTGCAACCACCCTTGCGGGGTCTTGATAGGATGAGGTCCCTCACCATTTTTCACCTCCATTATGGTGTGATAGTGCCGGGCGTTGATTATTTTCTCCTCTTTCACCTCGGCATGGGTGATGTCATCCACCAAAGCCCATCCTATACCGCCGCCCGAACCAGTGTCGATGAATCCATCCTGCGGACGGGTATAGAAGGCATATTTCCCATTCACAAACTCTGGGTGCAACACCACGTTGCGCTGTTGGCTTGACGACTTGAGGTCGGGCAGCCTTTCCCAATTTATCAAGTCCTTGGTACGTGCTATTGCAGCGGTGGCGGTAGCTGCAGAGAGGTCGCAAGGTTTGGAGTCATCGTGTCTTTCGGCACAGAACACCCCATACACCCATCCATCCTCATGCTTTGTGATGCGCATGTCGTATATGTTGGTTGCCGGAATGACATCATCAGGCATGGTGACAGGCTCCTCCCAGAATCTGAAGTTGTCTATCCCATTAGGACTTTCAGCCACGGCGAAGAACGATTTGCGGTCTGCTCCCTCCACCCTGACGATGATGACGTATTTGCCGTTCCACTTGATGGCACCACTATTCAGGGTGGCATTTATCATGATACGCTGCATGAGGTGGGGGTTGTCCTCCTCATTGAAGTCATATCTCCACTCTAAAGGAGCATGTTCGGCAGTAACTATGGGGTATTCATACCTTGTATATATGCCATTACCCCATTCCACGGGTTTGTTCTCACGGCTGAGCAACTGCTCATGGTGCATTTTTAAGGCGTGCAACCTTTGTTTGAAATCAGACATGATGGTTTTGTAGATGATTATTCGTTAGGTTGTATATCTTTCA
Organism: uncultured Prevotellaceae bacterium; assembly: GCA_900315745.1. GTDB lineage: Bacteria > Bacteroidota > Bacteroidia > Bacteroidales > Bacteroidaceae > Prevotella. The sequence continues at coordinate 26,538 of ONAG01000036.1, read as the reverse complement.
GGAACAGAGACTTTTGTGCCTCATAGAACTTCTTGAAGTCGGCGGCGCTAACCTGATCGACATCAGGTGCGAAATATTCCTTATAATAATTTCTCCAAGGAAGCAAGTAAGAAACGGAATAATTCTCCACTATCGGCTGCAACACACGTGTCCACCATGTGGAGTCGGGAATGTTCTTGTAGCCACACTCCGTCAAGGCATAAAGCTTTCCGTTTTCCTTTGCGAAGTCTCTAATGAACGTCAAGTCGCTGTTTAATTGTTTTACAAAGTCCTCTTCCGTACCCCACTGATAAGCATCCTCTCCAATAAGCGCCACGCGGTCATTTCCTGGATAGCGAGCCAAGAAGCGTTCCTTGGTCCATTGTCCGTCGAGGTTTGGCGAATAGCTCCACAACAGGTTGTCAAGTCCCTCGGCATTGAGGTAGTCTTGCAGAAGGTTCCAGAAAGCCTTGAAATCCTCGTCGGAACAAAGTTTTTGTCCCCACCAGAACCAAGAGCCGTTGTTCTCATGCCAAGGTCTGAAGATTACAGGAACGGGCTTTCCGTCACTTGTCTGTAGTGACTTCAAGAATGTAGCCACACGCTCCATCCAGGTATTGAACTTCACCTTCACGGAGTCGTTGCCGAGGATTTGGGCTATCACGGTGCTGTCGCTTACGTCCCAAGCTGTGCCACCAGTGACGGGATTGCGTGGATGCCAGCTGATGGTGACGATTCCACCACGCTCATGGTGTTTCACGATGGCATCGTGTATGCGCTGGAACGACACGCTGTCCAGATTCTTCTCGTCGCCCATCTCTATTCCACCTAAGTCGAATCCCATGATGGCGGGATAGTCGCCCACGAGATCGAGTATGTCGCTCTTATCCACACCCGGCATGGTGTCCCCATCCCATTGAAGACCATAAAAGGGGTCATCCTGATGCCCAAACATGTAGCCTTTCTGCTGCAAGACTTGCATACGCTCCAACAGGCTCTCTGCACCTGTCTTCTCTTTTTGTGGGGTCTGACAAGCAAATGCCAAACAAATCGCCATAACAAACAACATTATTTTTTTCATGATGACAAGTATTTTATTCAAGCAAGGTATTATGAAATAAAAAAGACTAATCTGTGTGCGATATGATATCTTCCTACCTCAGATGCATCTGCTCCAAAAGCCAATTTTCCCACTCGTCCCATTGCTCCTGATACCAGAAGTGCCCCGTCATTTGATAAACGGACAAAGTCTTTGGTGCATTCACCACATTATACACAGAATAAGCCGATGATGGCGGCACCACCTCGTCGTTGTAGCCGAAAGAGTACCATCCCGGGCATTCCACCCTTCGGGCGAAATTGATGCCATCATAATAGCGCGCTCCCTCCACTTTCTTCTGGTCGGGTTTTTCCACCTGATAGAAATAGTGTGGCCATCCACAAGCTTTCTTTTGCAGCGCTATCTCATAGTCGCACATAGCATCGTGAACAGGTGCGAGGAAAGTGATGCGCTTGTCGAGAGCTGCCACGGCGAGGGAGAGGAACCCACCTTGTGAAGCACCGGTGACGCCCACATCCTTCCCGTTCCATTGTGGCAGCGAGGCGATATAATCTACCGAGCGCACTGCTCCCACGACCACTCGCTTGTAGAAATTCTTGTCGGGCTGGTCGAGGTTGGTCTCCCAATATCCATCAAGGGCAGACTCCCTAATATATTCATAAAACGACAATGGCATGGTGACAGGAATGCCGTGAATGCCTATTTCAAGCACTATTGCTCCTTGCGAAGCAGTATAAACGTCACCGCCATAAGGACGCGCCCCTGCTCCTGGCACTCTCAGAAGTGCAGGATATTTGCCTGGTTTCACCGGCACGCACAATATGCCGAAGATGCGACTGCCCGGCCTGTTGTTCACAAAGTTCACCTCATACACGTTAACATTCTCCGTGCAGCGGTCGGACAACAGCGTGAGATGTGGGTCAAGAGCATTCTTGCGTGCCTGTTGGAGGGCATCTCCCCAGAACTGGTCGAAATCATCGGGGCATTTTGTTGCCGGCATGATTTTCTCTGGCGAGAATCCTGCCGTGCAAAGTCCCACATAGTCCTTGCCTTCCACATGTGCGGTGACCTTGAGTCGATAGAAGCCAGGTGTCTTCATCGAACCACTCCATTTCATGGTGCCATCCTTCAAGACCACATCCTTTTTCACCACCTCAGGGTACATCACGGGACCTGCCTCGTAATCCACGGAGACATTGTCGAGAAGCGTGCCCGACTTGCGCACATTAACAACGAACTGTGCTTTTTCGCCAGTCTTGTAATTCCAGTCCTTGTGGTCGGGAGTTACCGTCACCACGATGTTCTTTCCTATTATCTGCGCCATGGCTGGCATCATGGCAAAAACCAGACATAAGAGAAGAGATGTTCTTTTCATTATGATTATTTTTGAATGATATTTGGAGTCATGCCTATTGTTGTCATTTGCCAATGGCAGCCATGCGGTCCACCTCCGACTTCACCACCTGCAGTGTAGAAGTGTCAGAAGCGAACACAGAATTTAGTCCCTGGTCTTCTTGCGCGGGGTCTCCGGTATAGTCATCGCCCACTTGCCATTGGTTGTGCTTCGGTTCAGCGAAACCTCCCCATCCCCAGAAGTTGCAACCTGCGAAGAAGCCACCATTAGCGGCATTGTCGCCCACCAAAGAGAATACGAAACGGTAGAAATTGTCGCGTCCTGTCGTTGGCGTGTCTTTCGTAAACAGGAATCCATCGCGCGGATAACCGAACTCTTCCATCACCAATGGTTTGTTGATGCGTGCGCAGATTTCGAGGTGCCGCTCTATATAGTCCTTTGCCTTCACGCAACTGGAGTCCACATCCTCTACAAGATGGTCTTTTCTTGCCCATGACCAGTTGTATGGCCACAGGTGGATGTTGCAGTAGTCGATGTTGGTGTCGCTGCATATTCTCTCGTATGCCTCAAAGTCGCCCTCACACCCCCAAGCGCCCTCACTTCCAATGGATATGAGATGGTTGGGGTCGAGACTGCGAATAAGTCCTGACGCCTCGGCAAGCCATTTCTCGAAGGCAGGCAAGGCTTCCTTGCTGAACGCTCTGGGCTCATTGCCTATTTGCCATGACATGATGGCAGGGTCATCCACATATTTCAGTCCTGTATATTGGTTCGTCCTCCCTATTATGTCCTTGACATAGTTGTAGAATAGTTGGTGCGCTTTCTCGCAGTTGGCATATTTCTCCACAAACTTCATGTAAGCGGGATATCCATCCTCGTTGGGTCTTGGAGCCTTGCCTTCGCCAGCATGTTCCAGATAGAATCCATATCCCCCACTCCACTCCCAGGAGTTGTTGAGATAGAGCACTGCCACCATGTCCCTCTTGCCCAACTCCTGCATGAGGAAGTCAAGACCTGCAAGAATGGTGTCGTTATATACTCCAGGTGCCTCTTGCAGTGTGGGTTCCACCTTGGTGGTGACACCTCTCTCGCCATCGCTACCCACAAGAATGCGAAGGTTGTCGATACCCATCTGCTTCATGTAGTCGAGTTCACGGCACAGGCGGTCGCGGTTGCCACCTTGTCCCTCACTACCGAGAATAGCTCCATACCAGAAGTTTGTACCAACGAAATAATAAGGTTTTCCGTTGCGTACGAAATGGCCATTTTCCACGCTTATAAAGGGGTTGCCGACCGGTTCTTTGTTGCATGAACATAGCGTCATTGCCAAAACAAAAAGGAATAGTATTTTTCTCATGTTGATTTTTTTTGCAAAATAAACAAAAAAAAACAACATGGAATAATACTTTAATGACAGAATTTGATACAATTAACAAAAGTGTGTTTTTTCGTACTTTATTCTGAATAGTTATAAGCCTCTTTTTCTATGGCAATGAACATTAATCGTATTTTTTCAGCCTTATCAATCAACATTTTGCAATAAGAAGCGTATTCGCTCTTGGGGGTGCTGCCAGAGTACACATCCTTGTATTCCCCCTGCTCAAACTCCCTGTTTTTGATGATGGTCTTCAAGAGTTTGCCTTTGTTGAAATAGAACCTAAACTCATATTCCTTGTCTTCAGAATTCTCCCCAAACGACCAGGATGGGTCATGAGCATATATGAAAGCCACCTTTCCATCTTTGTCGTACAGGTATTCCTCATACATTTCCCTATCAGAATAGTTGTACTTGGTTGTCGCGAAAATGAGATAGTGAGATGGATATATCTTGTCTTCCTCCCGTTCCATCCAATACATATAGACATCTTCCTTGTGACCTCCTGTGGCTGGCAGGAACTGACGTGCCTCCAAATGATAAAATTCAGCCCATTCCGCACCATCATTTTCATTTGTCCCTACATGACTGGCTATATACTCCTTGACAGACACATAACGCTTACGAATGCTCTCCACTGTGTTTTGTGCCCATGTGCCCTGCAAGCAACAGAACAACAACATCCAAATCAAACAATACTTATTTCTCATAGGACTATATTTATTAATGTAAACCCAATCTTAGTGGCACAAATTTAGTACAATCTGAATGAAAAACAAAAAATCACACATCCTTTTTCTGAAATAACGCAAGATTCATGTGCGAAACATGAAAAAACTCATTTCCCCAAAAGTATTTCCAAACGACAAAACAATAATTTGGTATTCTCAAATAAAAGTGCTACCTTTACGGCATAAATTCATAAAAGACCTATATGGAATACAAGAAGATAGGTGAAACATGTTATGATAACCATTCCTTATTTACATTCAAAAGAGATGGACAGCAAGGAATGGCTGGAAATTCGACCCAGAGACCGGAACTGGATTCTGGAATTTCAAATGAGACGAGACAGATATTATAAGAATTTCAAATTCCTACATATTACAATGGCAAGCAACTTAGACTTTGTAGAATATATAGCAGACCAATGTGCTGGAGCAGGTGAAATCACGGTAAGGAAAATGTTCGGTGACTATGGAATATATTGCGATGGCAAGATATTCGGGTTGATCTGTGACGATAATTTTTATGTAAAACCCACAAAGGCAGGAAAGGCTATGCTCAGAAGCGTTGACATGCGCCCGCCATACGATGGGGCGAAAGAATATTTCTACATAGCTGACGTAGATGACCGTGATTATCTCTCATCGCTCGTTAGCGAGACATGCAAGGAACTTCCCATGCCTAAACCCAAAAAGAAAGCAAAGCTACTAAAAGCCATTATGTTGGCGGTAGTATTCGCAATAGGCAGCTATCCATTGGCAGCACAAACCAACAACATCAACAGCCGAGCACTGTGGGCAAGCATCAACGGTGCAAAGAATGCATCGTTGGGAGACTACCAGCAACACACAGGGAAGGTGCTCGTAAGCTGGCGCATGCTGCCAGGCGATGATGGCACCACTGGTTTTGACCTTTACAGACGCATCGGTGCGGGCAATGAAACACGAGTTGCCTCGAACATCAGAAACTGCACTTGCTACCAAGACAACACAGCCAGTTTGTCAAACGACAACCACTACCGTCTGACATACGCAGGCAGCAACGACACCCTATCCACTTTCACGCTGAGCCGTGCCCAGGTGAGTGGCAAACTGCCATATATCAGCATCCCATTGCACGACACAAAAGATGTGTATGAGAACACGAACAAGATAGTATATACCGCAAATGATGTCAGCGTGGGCGACCTCGACGGGGATGGTGAATTTGAAATCGTAGTGAAACGACTGCAAAGCGTGAAGGATGCCAACGGCAACATCATAAACGACGGAACAGGTGCCAGCTACTCTGAAAAAGAATGCCTCTGGGCTGTCATCTGGGATGCTTACAAGCTTGATGGCACCCTGTTGTGGCGAATAAAAGGCGGACCAGGCATCATATTGGGCAACTCCTCAAGTTTCGCCATTGCCGACTTCGACGGTGATGGTTGTGCTGAAATGGCAATCCGCACTTGCGAAGGAACGGTCTTTGGCGACGGACAGGAAATAGGCGACACCAATGGTGATGGCAAAATCGACTACCGCACATGGGGCAATCAAAACAGCAGCAGTCCGGGATGGGTAGATCATTACAATAGCGCCGGACCTGAATTCATCTCCATAATAGACGGGCGTACTGGTAGGGAACTGGCTCGTGACAACTTCATCAACAGGGAGACCTCCGCTTCATGGGGAGACAGCTACTGGAAACGTGCTTGTTCGTTCCGTGTAGGTGTAGGCTGCTTCGACGAGACAGGACTACCCTCCGCAGTATTCGGCAGAGGAGTCTATGGCCATAGTGTCATCGAAGCATGGGACTGGCGCGACGGACAACTGACACGGCGTTGGCGCTTCGACACCAATGATGGACGCAAAGGAAAAGACGGCAAGCTGCACAGCACTTACGCCTCGCAAGGCAACCACTCCCTCAACGTGGCAGACCTCGATGGCGACGGACTCGATGAAGTGATGTATGGTTCAATGGCTGTGGATGACGACGGCATAGGACTATGGAACACAGGACTGGGGCATGGCGATGCCAACCATGTGGGCAAGTTCCTTCCAGACCGCGAAGGTCTGCAAATGTTCCATTGCCTGGAAACGGGCAAGACCATGGTAGCTCTGCATGACACCCGCGACGGCAGCGTCATTTGGAAGAAAGATGCAAGCAGCGACAACGACATGGGACGGTGCATGGTGGCAGATTACTCACCATCCACCCCTGGTTGCGAGTTCTGCTATTACAAGAGCCAACTGTTCGACCAAAACGGCAATCCCACCAATATCACCACAGCCAGCGACTGGAAACTCGGCTTTGCTGCTGCCATCTGGTTCGACGGAACACTTAACAGACAAGGTCTTTCCGAGGAGGGCATCATACACAGTGTTCCCAATGGGCGCACCTTCACCATTTGGCGCTACAGCATGTCAATGGTGAACGGCACCAAAGGCAACCCCTCATGGTATGGCGACCTTGTAGGAGACTGGCGCGAGGAAATCATCCTGCCTGACGCCACACGTCTTGCAGATATCAAAATATTTTCTACATGGTACCCCACCACGCACAAATTCCCATGGCTGATGACCGACCACTGCTATTGGATGAGCGCACTCAACGAAAATATCGGCTACAACCAACCCACCAACTTAGGATACTACTTGGGTAGCGACATTAAGAAAGATGCAGATGCGTGGATGGATGCCGCAAAAGTGCAAAATCGGAATATATCAACTGCGATAAACCATGTCTATACCTCCGCTCGCCCTGACAATGGTTGCTATTACAACATGATGGGTCAAAAAGTGAAAACCACCAACCACGGCATTTACATACATAATGGAAAGAAAATTGTAATTCGTTAATCTTACAAATAAAAACTTTTACACTACTTAGACCATTTCGTTTCTTACATACTTGAATAATTCAAGAAAAAATCATTATTTTTTTGTCAAATGACAAGAAATAGAAATTTTATTTTTAAATTTGCACATTAATTTTCTTGTTATTGTAAATCTACCAAATATAAACCTAATACACAAAACATGAAAAAATTATTTACCATATTAACTTTGTTGCTATTGGTCGTGTCGGTAAATGCACGTGCAAAAAGAGGCGATGTAAACGGTGATGGGGAAGTTACCACCAATGACCTCGCCATGATAGTAAACCATATTCTTGGCACTAACGACGAGGGATTCATCATTGCCAACGCCGACGTGAATGGTGATGGGGAAATAGACGTTTATGACGTGATGAAAGTAGTAGATATCATCATCTTGGGAGGTGATGAAGAGCCCACAATACCAGGTGACGTGAACGGCGACGGAGAGGTTACCACCAACGACCTTGCCATGGAGGTAAGCTACATCCTCGGGGGGCAAGTTGAAGGCTTCATCATAGCCAATGCGGATGTAAACAACGATGATGAAATAGATGTCAACGATGTGATGGAGATTGTAAAAATCATTTTGGGAGGTTCTGGAGGTGGTGGTGAAGATCCCAATGATGACACAAGAGTACAATTCTTTGACGAAAACAACGGGAAAACCAACCCAAACAGCACCATCACTGATGGCAGCGAAGTGCTTGGCAACGAAAGTTCAATCTGGGAAGAATAGCAATTAGCTGGAATTATTTCTGGTCACCCCTATGCTCATCCTATTGATGGCAGGTAAACATCCTTGTATCTGATTTAGGATTGAAAGAGAATAAGGTGTGCCAAAACATAGAATCAAGGTGTGTTTAAAAAAAAAGAAGGTGTGCCTAAACAATTGGCACACCTTCTTGGATTTTATTTATTTGTTTGTTTTTTGTCAGTCATCATTCGTTTTTTTGTCAGTCATCAATGTCGAACAACATTCCTTTTTTGTTGAACTTCAGTTCGAGATCGTTTGACAGTTCTATTTTGTAGCCATAGCGCTCCTTGTCTATCTTGACGATTTCGGTGCCAGGATAAGTTGCCTTTACATAGTCTGCGATATGTGCAGGAACGATGTGTGCAGGAACGGGATTGTATTGGCAGTCAACCTTGTCCCAGTTTCCTTTCTTGTCGAAATCCAATTCTACGCCATTGTTCAGATGAACTTCATAATTTCTTCTGCCATTATCGAAATCTTTCTTGGCAAAGGAGATAGCCACTCCAGGGAAGTTTTCCTGAATAAATGTCATAGCTGCTGCTGGCAGTTGTTCTGGGGTGATGAGCTTGTCACCTGCGAATGTGGATACGGTTTGCATCATCATGCAAAAAAGTGCTGCGAGGAATAATGTAGTCTTTTTCATAATTGTATTTTTTTATTGTTATTATTATTTTGATTTTTTTGCCTTTGGGAGGTTGTTTTTCCCTTTCGACATTGCAAAGATAAGCACGAATATCCCCTGCAGCAACTATTTTTGAGTTTTTCGCCTCACTTCATTGCGACACACCCCTTTATTTGCGACAAACCCAACCACACCCATGAAAATCTGTCGCAAAAGGGGTGATGATGAGGAAAAAAAGAAGCTCTATAGAATCTATAGAAGACTATAGAAACCATAGAGCTATAATGATATAGCAAAATGCTTTTGCTATCAGTTGCCGAAGAGGGCGTTCACGATGTCGATTTCATACCAGTCGAGGGTGGGACGGTCCATGAGACCCATCCACCACAAACCGGTGGTGCCATACTCGGCAAACTTCTGTTTCATGTACTGAGCATATTTCACACGCTCCTTCATATCCACATGCTTGCCGCCAGCAGCAAACTCACCGAAGATATAAGGCATGCCGAAATCACTTGAGAAACGCTTGTCCACACGGGCGAAGATGTCATCGATTTCCTTCTTGCAGTCATCGTCGAACATGTAGAGATAGTACTTCTCGGCATCCTTGTCATCGGAATCACTGCAGAACCAATATGGGTCATAGCTGTGTATGGAGCACAGGATGTGGTTGGGATGAACATCAACAGGAGCCTTCATGCCCTGCAACTTGGCGATTGTGCTGCCAGCGCTGTAAGGATTGACCAAGAGGTTGCGATATTCGTTGTTGCCTCCTGTGGCACGCACCACATCGACAAAGTCCTGTTCGAGCTTGTTTATAGCCTCATAGCAAGTGTTATCGGATGGGTCGCCCCACTCGCCCTTCTTGCTTAGAATCTCATTGAAAGCCTCGAATACCAGATGGTCGTCGTATGCCTTGAAATGATTGGCTATCTGAGTCCACAACTTCTTGAACCTGGCACTGATGGTAGGATAATTCTCCAAGTCAGCCAAAAGCCAGTGGGCACCGTCGCCACGGTTGGCGTCATATTCGCTGGCATCATGATGCACGTTGAGTATGCAATAGCATCCGGCATTTATCACCATATCTACTACTTCTTTCACGCGTGCCATCCACGCAGCATCCACATTGTCGTTGGTATCCATGTGAGGGAACCATGTCACAGGCACGCGGATTACGTTGAATCCCTTTGCAGCTATCGCGTTTATGATTTCGGGAGTGGTGACAGGCTGTCCCCAACAGGTCTCCCAGTCATACACTGTCTGTGGATTGAACCATGAAAGCGTGCTTGGATTTGTGATGTCGTGGTTGGACTCAAGCGTATTGCCGAGATTGTATCCGTATTTCAGGTTTTCCACAAACGTGAAAGCGCTGATAAACGGGTCGTTGGAATCCGTTCCCGAACCATTCTGCACCACATTGATGGTCTTTGTAATGCCACCCGATCTGAAAGAGATGGTAGTGGAGCGTTGGTCGCCCTCGTTCTTTGCCACATCAATCTTGGTGTAGGAATACTTGTTGACATATCCATAGCCAGCATGAACGTTGAGCTTGCACCACGTAGTGTCTGCCGACTCTGCCGTCCATTCACCATCAGCGTCAATGCCAACAATAGCGGAACCTTTTCCTATGGAGAAAGTAAGGCTGTTCACCACCACCGAGTCCTTGTAAATCTCAAGTTTGGTGGCATTGCCTGTTCTCACCCCATTGTCCACTGTCTTTGTATCGTCATCGCTACATGCCTGCATGGTGAAAGCCAAAGCCAGCAACGACAACCATCCTAAGAAATATTTTGTTTTCATCTTGTTTTATTTGGGTTTGTTGTAGTAAATGCGCAAGTTGTCGATATAGAAATCGATATTCATCGCCTTTGTCGATTGGTTGATGATTTGCATTCTTATTTCGTCAAGCCCGTTGTTCTTCAAGTCGGCGTATGTCATTCCAGCCATACCCAGCTCTGCGAAACTGATGCAGTGGCGATACCAAGTGTCAATGGGCTGTTCCTTGTCGATGCTGCCAAGCACTGGCGAGTTGTATTGTCCAGCCTGAATATCGTAGTTCTTCCACGAGAAGTTGTCGTACTCATAGCTTGTCCCATTGCCGAGAACCATATAATACCTTATATAAGCATTCTTAGGATCCTCGTCGGTGGCAAGGTCCCAACGCGAGTCATGGTTGAACACTTCGCAAGCCAGATAGACATCATTTAGCGAGGCATCGGCGGGAATCACGTCATAGCCCGGCAAGTCGAAGAGGTCGTGCCCACTTGCGGCCTGTGTGCCCCAATTCTTGATGTAATATATCATGGTGCCCCACCAACTCTGAGCCACCGAACCAAGATTGAAGGAAGCATAGCATCCCGAACTGGTGTAAGGAGGAGTGTCGTCATCACATTCGTCAGTGATTTCCGCCTTCGGATCCCATCCCATGTTGGTGCCTATTTCGTCGAAATCGACCAAGAGGCAACTGTAGTCATAGAACGGCACCGAGACACTTCCACCTGGTGTAGTGACGGTCAGGTCCTTGCAACCCTCGGACGGCTCTCTCCTGAACCGTATGTTGATTTGGTCTTCTGTTTCAGCCACCACGAATTGGTCGGGAGTCAATGTCACGTCACCATACTTGATGGATTCCACCTGCACGAATTCCTGTCCGCGTATTACGAGAGTCTCACCATAGACAGGCATTTCTGACGAGATGCTGTGGATGACTGGCTGACCAGGATTCTTGTAGAATGCGATGTACGATGTACCTGCAGCAGTCTCCACAACGAGGGCGCCTTTGGTAAACGACAAGTTGGGTATCTTTATGCCCAAAACCGATGTCGTCTCATAAGCATTGGTCCTTGTGTTGAGGTGATGGTCTTGGGTTACCGTTGAGAAGCCATCCACATCCACATGGGTGCCGCCCACAGTCTGCCACACGGTGGTGTCCAACTGTGCTGCCTCAATGTCGGTGAAGTATATCTTCTCCACGTCAATCAAGTTTAGTCCATGGATATAGAGCGAGTCGCCAGCCAATCTGGGATAGATGGCTTGCAGTCGTGAGATTGCCGGACCTGGAGCAGTGATTTTGAACGAATATACGGCAGTGCCATGAGTCGTTTCCACACGGATTTCATCCTTCAGAGTGCTGTCGAACGCCGTCAGCCTGAAGCCGTCGGTCTCTGTAGGCACGGTGACGATGAGGCTGTGGTTGGTGTTCATCGTAGGGTTGAAATACACCTCCTGGTCGTTGATATACACCTTGAGTGCATGTCCGAGGTTCTGTCCAATGATGGCAATGATTTGTCCTGGTCCCGATTTGGTGAAAAGACTGTCAGCCTTTGCAGGGTCGGGCACACGCACACCAGTGATGACCGGTGTGCCGCTGTCGGCATCGTCGTCGTCATGACATGCGTTGAGAGTCAATCCAACGAAAAGGATTGCCAGCAACGAAGCTATTTTTAATATATGTTTGTTCATGATTGTTGTCTTTATGGTTTATTCTCCGAAGTCGTATGCCACTGGCTTTTCCTTGAGCAACGGGTTCTGGATGACGTCCGCCTCAGGATAAGGCATGAAGATGTTGTGTTCGCCGAGCACTACTGGTTGGTATCCCACCATGGCCTGAGACAGCGAGTCGAGGTTGAACTTGTATCCTTGTTTTGCTGTCTGCACCACATTCTTGTCTTCGTCGCGCATGCAGTCGTTCCAGTAGATATTGCCGTTGGGGTCATAGAAGTACCAGGTGTTGGTGCCTGGAGGATAGCAGCGGTAGCTGAATGTGCCATCGTTGTTCACCATGACATCACCCTCTCTATATTCGTAAGCCCTGTGCTGATGGTTGTTGAAGTAGTTGAGCATGAACTGCGGACGCCAGCGATACCATGTCACCATGTCGAACCAGTTGAAATACTCCATGCAGAACTCGATGCGTCTCTCACGTATGAGCGTGGAGAGGTCGTAGCTCTTTACTGGTTTCACATGAGCACGCAGACGCACGGCATTGATGGCTTCCAGTCCTTCTGCATCCGAAGTGCTGCTCTGGTTGCCCAAGATTGCCTCAGCCTTGATGAGATAGACATCAGCCAGTCGCTGTATGTAGGTGTTGAGCGGCGATGCCATCTGCGCCAGTTCTCCATCACAGTCTGCCTTGGTGCCGAGCACGCCCTTCTTGCACTGTATCCAGTTGTGGTTGTATGTATATCCACCTTCAGCGGCTTTCAGATAGTTGTAATGGCGCCCTGGGGTGAAGAATGTTCCTCTGAGGCGGAAAGAGTCGGCTGGCTCTTCATTATAAATGTCTATCATATCAACTGAGGCGGAAAGGTTGCCACCCCATACGTTGACATCGGTCACCTCGGAGAAGCAGAGGTCGGAGTAAAGGGCGTTCATGGCACCCCATTCGCCAGAGTTGGGACTTGCCCATTTCATAGCGAGGAGTGTCTCGCTGTTGTCGTTGTTCTGCGAGCGGAAGAGTTGTTCGTAATCTTCCATGAGAGAATATCCACCATTATTGATTACATCATTGCAGAGGTTGATGACCTCGCGCAGGGTGTTCTCGTCGCGGTCCACCTTGTTCCATCCTGACTGCGCCAACAATGCCTTTGCCAACATGCCTTTGGCTGCATACTTGGAAGCATGGTGGTCGATGCCACGCTCTGGCAGCAGTTCGGCGGCACGGCGGAAGTCGCGTATGATGAACTTGAGCACGTCCTCCTCGGTGTTCAGCGGCTTCACAGGGTGCTTGGTCATGTCGGTGTTGTCCTCAAAGAGAATCACCTCGCCCCATGACCTCAAGAGATAGAAGTAGGCTACGCCACGCATGAGGTAGCACTCGCCCAAAGCCTGGTTCTTGGCATCTTCGCTCACTTCAGGAGAACAATATTCCTTGATGTTCTCCATTGTTGCGTTTGCCATGGTGACCACATTGTAGATGGACGACCAGGCGAGTCCCATGTCCTCGGTGAGACCGGTGATTTGGAACTTGGCGAACTCGGAACTAACGTATGGGTTCCATGCGTCGTTGGCACGATAGGACCCCATGCCCACTATGGCACGTCTGTTGAAATCGAACCATGCCCGATTGTAAAGAGGTTCCACGCCTTTCAGCAGTGCCTTGTCGGAACTGTAGAAAGTAGGAGCCGTATATTTTCCCTCTGGTGTCTTGTCGAGGAAGTCCTCTCCGCAGCTGTTCAACATGAAAGCAGCGGCAATCACGACACCTGTCAGCATTATATGTTTTTTCATTTTGTTTTCCTCCTGATGATTAGAATCTTACTTTCAGTCCAAAGTTGTAGATGCGCTGCGAGGGATAGCGGTAGTTGTCGATGCCTTGCAGTATGACGCTCTGCCCTTGGGCACCGATTTCCGGGTCATAACCTTCATATTTGGTGATTGTGAAGAGGTTCTGCACATTGGCATACACCTGCACCCAGTCGAGCTTGATTTTCGAGAGCAGTCTCTTTGGCACGTTCCAAGCAAGAGAGAGAGTCTTCAACCTGATGTACGAGCCATCCTCCACGAATCTGTTGCTCACGCGGTTGTTGTCGTTCATGCTGGAGCCAGCCGCACTGATGCGCTGCACAGTGGCTGTTGTGGGATTTGTCACCAATACATTTGAGATGTCGTTGGGCGAACCATTCTCATCGATGAGAGCCACACGTGCGTAATTGGTCACGTCCTTCATCTTGTTGCCCCATCCCAATGGGTCGCTGTGGTTTTGTCTCACGAGGTTGTAGATGTCGTTGCCCACACTGCCGTTGAAGAAGAACGACAGGTCGAAGTCCTTCCAGGAGATGGTGTTGTTGATACCGAAGGTGAAGTCTGGATTGGGGTCACCAATATACTGACGGTCTTCGTTGGTGATCTTTCCGTCACCATTGACATCCTCGAAGATGAAGTCGCCCACCCACACAGAGTTTTGAGCGATGGGGTGCATGTCTGAGTTGATGTCGTTGGCGGGACGTGCCACAGGCACGCGGTTGCCGTTTTGGTCGATGATGAACTCGCCCAACTGGTTCTTCTGATAGAAGTCACCTTCCTTGGTGAACATGCCTATCACCTTGTAGCCGTAGAATCGTCCCACTGGACCTCCTATTTCGGAGAGTGTGTAGGTATCGGTGCCGATGTTGCCGGAGATGGCAGAATTGGTGCTGTTGAGACCTGTCAACTTGTTCTTGTTGAACGACAGGGTGATGCCGGTGCGCCATTTCCAGTCGTTGCTTGAGATGTTGACGGTGTTGAGCGTGAACTCGATACCCTTGTTCTCGATGGCGCCTGTGTTTTCCCATGGCGCCGTCATGCCCATCCAGTCGTTGTTGATGACGTAAGATGGCAGCGACGACTGCATGAGCAGGTTGTCGGTCTTCTTGAGATAAGCGTCAACGATGAATTCTATTCTGTTGTTGAAGAATGAGAAGTCGAGACCTACGTTCCATGCCGTGGTGCTTTCCCACTTCAGGTCGGGGTTGGGGAAGTTGCCTGGATAATAGCCCGTTCCCCAAGCAGTGGCTGTGGTGGCCATGACAGCTCCGTAGGCATAGCTTCCTGAGCTTTGGTTACCCACATGTCCCCATCCAAGACGCAACTTGAGATTGCTTATCCAAGACACGTCGCGCAGGAACGACTCGTTCTTCACACGCCATGCCACGGCAGCCGACGGGAACCATCCCCATCTGTTGTTCTTTCCGAAGCTTGACGAACCGTCGGTACGCAGGGTGGCTGTCACCATGTATCTGTCGAGCAGGTTGTAGTTCAGACGTCCGTAGTATGACTCGATAGACCAAGGTGTGCCGGGGTCGCCGCTGTTGGTGGCAGTGGAACTGTCTCCCAAGTCGAGTGCGTGAAGCGCGCCGGTGATGTATCCCTTTCTACTTGCGGAGAACTGTCCCCACACGCCCCATTGCGCCTCATGACCAGCCATGATTTGCACGTGGTTGTTCTTGAACGGGTCGAAGTCATAGGTGACATACTGCTTGAATGAGTTGTACTTGCTCCGGTTGCTGCCTTTTGTCATCTGCGACTCATTGCGCACCGAACCATATTGGAACTCCGGGGTGAAGTATTGGGTGTCGCCGAAACCCCTGCTGCCACCATATTCCAAACGTATCACCAAGCCCTTGATGGGTGTGATGTTGGCATAGAAGTTGTAATCCACCTGCGTGTTCAGGCGCTTGTTCTCCTTCATCTGCGCCTCGAAGAGCGGATTGCTGTAATATGTTGCGAAGTCGTTGGTCTGCACAAAACCGTATGTGCCATCGGGGTTCTTGGGTGCCACATCTGGGAATTGGTTGAGTGCTGTCTGTATGACGTTCGACTCGTCGAATGTGATGCTCTGGGCTGTGCGGGCATAATAACCGCTCATGCCCACCTTCAACCAACTATTGATTTCGCTGTCGAAATTGGCACGGAAAGAGGCACGGTTGAATGCGGAGCCGATACCGATACCTTCTTGGTCGAGGAAGCCTCCTGAGAGAGCAAAGCTATTCGACTTGGTACCGCCGTTCACACCCACCTGATGGTTGTGCATGAAGGCTGTCTGATAGAGCACATCCTGCCAGTCGGTACCTTTGGTGAGCAGCGTGGCGTCTTTGTAGTCCTCGCGCTCGCCCCATCCCATGATGCCAGCCCTCACATTGTAGAAGTCGGCATATTCGGGCAGGTTCATCACATCAAGTGTCTTTGGCAGTTGCTGCCATCCAGCATATCCTTCGTATGTGATTTTTGTCTTACCTTCCTCACCACGCTTGGTAGTGATGAGCACCACACCATTGGAAGCGCGAGAGCCGTAGATGGCAGTGGCGGAAGCATCCTTCAACACCTCAATCGAAGTGATGTCGGATGGGTTGAGCGAACTCATCACGCTGGTGTTGTCTGATGTCTGTCCCGACATGGCGATGCCATCGACCACATACAACGGCTCATTGCCGTTGAGAGAGTTGATACCACGGATCTGCACGGAAATGCCACCACCAGGAGCACCTGAGTTTTGTGTCACCTGCACACCGGCGATACGTCCCTGCATGGCTTGCTCCACGGAGGTGTTGACACCTTGCTTGATTTGTGCCTCGTTGATTGACGACACAGCACCAGTCAGGTCGCTTCGCTTCATTGTACCATAACCCACAACCACCACTTGCTCAAGTGTTTGCGTGTCTTCAGAGAGTCTCACATCTACATTCCCGTTTCGAGGAATTTTCACCGACTGTGTGGTGTAACCGATGTAAGAGATTTCAAGAGTTTGCCCCGGTGTGACATCGATGCTGAAACGTCCGTCGATGTCGGTCACCACGCCAGAGCTTGATCCCTTTACCTTGACAGTAGCTCCAATTATAGGCTCGCCATTGGCCTCATCGACCACCGTACCGGAGGCCTTGGACTGGGCGAATGCCTGTAGCGGGAGCAATGTCAGCAACAGCAGCAGCACCTTATAAAACCCAATAAGGCCCCTCTGCTTTCTGTTTGTCATGCTTTGATTCATATTTGGTTAGTTATTAAGTTGAGATTCCATAGTAAGTCCTAAAAGCGTCGTAATTGGCAATAAAAGAGGGTGGCTTTGATACCACCCTCCGGGTTGTTGCTAAATACGAAAATTACTTCTGCACAAATTTGCGTCCGTTCTGGATGACGATGCCCTTGTAGTCCTTGTTGACACGTACGCCAGAAAGGTTGTAAGCAGGAGCGTTGACATTGAAGGCGTCCTTCATAGAAACCATCTCCTCGATGCCGGCAGCATTCCTTACGAGATAAATGTCGGTGATGGTGATGGTGCTGACGTCGGAAGCTTGCAATGCAACTTGGTTGACCTTGCTCACATCCTCGCCTTCCAATTGGAGTTCAAGCTTGGTGATTCCAACCTCGCCCCATCCCTTGACGTCACCAGTCGTTGTCTGGACAAATGCCTGAGTGTTGACAGTTGTAGGCTCAGCATATTCAAACACGAGCTTGGTGTAGCCAGACCAGTCAACAGGGATGTCGTTCTCTGCGAGCCATGCGCTCAAGCCACCCCATGCCACTGAATTGAAAGTGACTGAGCCATCAGCATTGTGAGTGAAAGTCTCGTTTGCACCCCATGTGCTGTTGAACTTGTCGATGATGCTCACCTTCTCGCCCTCTGGACCAGGAGCTGTGCCTTCCTCATATTCCACTGCAGTAACCTTCACGCCCATGCCTTGCACGCGAAGTCCACCATTGCCATTGATGACAGCAGCAAACTCTTCGGTGATGTTGAAGGTTGCCTTGCCGTTGGCATTTGGAATGAGAGCAGGACCAAGGTCTGACCAGTCAGCGTTGCTCTTCGGGAGAACTTGTGGTCCCCATTCCCAACCAGCAACATCAACAGCCTCGCAAGTGAAGACGAACTTGTCGCCAGCCTTCACATCTGTCTTCTGGATGAGGAAATTGGCATCCCAAGAGTCGAATGTGACAGGAAGTGCAGGGTCTGTTGTCAGTCCACCTGGCTGTGGCTCAGGACCTACGCCATTGCTTACGAACTCATATCCACCAAAGCTCAGCTTTGAGCCAGTGCAGAATACATAGTAGGTCTCGCCTGCCACGACATCAAATTCCACTGTACCAGTGGTCTTCTCGTCAACAGTGAAGTCATCGTTGATGGTGACATCCGATGGTTCGTCGCCATCAGCCTTTACGGAAATTGCCTCTTTGGGAAGGCACTCACCCGAAGACTTAACTACATAGAAGTTCTTGCCAGAGTTGAGAACGATGAAAGCCTTGATGTGACCACCTGTAGCAGTGGTGATCATGTAATAAGTACCAGACTGTGGGAGGTTGCCACTTTCGGGCTTGTAGCCACCACCAGTACTCTTGTCACCGTCAAGCTCGCCGTCCTTGGGATTCTGGTTGCCCACGACGTAAACTACGCGGGTCTTCTCTTCCATCTCGCCAGTCTCGCTGTTCTCCACCATTACCTGCTGGCCGAAAAGCTCGGCGCAGTAAGCCTTGACGGAAGCCAACTTGATGTCATAGTTCTTTGTAGCGCGGTCGTTGCCAAGCACGAGCTTGGTGTTCTCGCTGGTCAGTGTTGCACCATTTCCATAGGTGCCGCCATTTTCAAACAGCACCTTCTCTTGTGCAGAAACGCTTATTGCCACGAAGGCAATAGCCAAAGAAGTAAAAAATTTTCTCATACGCTTATTAGGTTTTATGGATAAAAATAATATGATGTTCACACATTCTCGGCAAAATTACATTTAATTTATGAAAAAACATGATATTATTATATTAAACTATGATATTTTTTTGTTTTTTTTGCTTTTTACAATCGATTATTGCATGTATTTTTCTTATTTTTGCCGCCAATAAGTAGGTGTTATTATTCTGCAAAGGCGTATCTTGCCTTTTACAACAAGATGCAAAATGCCATTCATACACCTATCAGCATGCTCGAAAAAGCAAATTAAATTACCTACCTGACAAAAGACAAGCAGGATGAGAATCAGCAAAATAATAAATAAGGTATGTGCCTTGATGTCATTGGCATTGTTGCCTGCAAATGTCATGGCACAAGAACTTGAGGTGAAAGTGAACATCAACCACAACCAAATACAAGGCACCGACGCAAGCGTGTTTGACAACCTGAAAGAGACGTTGGAACAATTCCTCAACGACAAGCAGTGGACAAACCTGCAATTTCAAAAAAACGAACGAATACCTTGCAGCTTCAACATCACCGTGACGAAATACGACAACTCGTCGAACGCGTTCACATGCACGGCGATGATACAAGCCAACCGCCCGGTATGGAACTCTGCATACACAACCACACTCTACAACAACAAAGACAACGACTTCAATTTCGAGTTCGCACAATTCGACCAAATAGAATTCAACGAAGAGGTGATAGACAACCAACTCGTGGCGCTGCTTGCTTACTATGCATACCTCATCATAGGACTCGACCTTGACAGCTTCTCGCCAATGGGAGGCGAGGATATACTGCAACGATGCATGAACCTGACCAACAACGCGCAAAACCTGAACTTCCCAGGATGGAAGGCTTTCGACAACGACAGAAACCGTTTTGCTCTAATCAACGACTACCTCGACGGGGGAATGCAACCTTTCCGACAACTGCAATATGATTATTACAGGAAAGGACTCGACGAAATGGCGACCAACGTGGAGCGAGGGCGCACCAACGTGACGACAGCTCTGGAAGAATGCCTGAAGAAAGCCCACGAGAACAAGCCCCTGAGCATGTTGCCACAAATATGGACCGACTACAAGAAAGACGAACTTGCCAACATATATAAAGGCAAAGGCACAGCCAACGAGAAAGAAAAGGTGTATGACATTCTGTTCGGCATCAACGCATCACAAAACAACACCTGGGAAAAAATAAAGCAGTGAGATGATGGATTGAACAACTCTCATTGCACACCAACAACCAACCATGCTTAAAAAACTATATATCAAGAACTTCACGCTCATCGACGAACTCGACATCGACATGGAGAGCGGATTCTCTGTCATCACAGGAGAAACAGGAGCTGGAAAAAGCATCATACTCGGAGCATTAGGACTGCTGCTCGGACAACGAGCCGACAGCAAGGCGATAAAAAACGGACGAGACAGATGTGTGATAGAAGCCCATTTCGACCTGAGAAAATATGACATGAAGGACTTCTTCGAGAAAAACGATCTCGACTATAGCGACGACGACTGCATAATAAGACGCGAAGTGAACAGCTCGGGCAAAAGCCGGGCATTCATCAACGACACCCCCGTGTCGCTCGCCAACCTGCGCGAATTGGGTGAACAACTCGTGGACATACACAGCCAGCACCAGAACTTGCTGCTGAACAAAGAGGATTTCCAACTGAACGTGGTAGATATCATAGCGGCAGACCAAGAAACATTAGCCGACTATAAAGCCACATTCAAAGAATACCACACAGCGCAAAGGCAACTTGAAGAACTGAGACAGGCTATAATAAAAAGCAAGAACGACGAGGACTTCATCAGATTCCAATACCACGAACTGGAAGAGGCGAGACTTGTGGAAGGTGAACAAGAAGAACTGGAGGAAGAATCGGAGATGCTGGAGCATGCCGAAGACATAAAAGGTGCACTGTATGAAGCCGACAACCTCATTTCTGGCGACGGAGGCGTGGTGGAACAGCTGAAAAGCGCTTGCCACAGCATAGACAACATAAAAGACGTCTATCGCAACATGGCGGAAATATCAGAAAGGATGGAGAGCTGCTTCATCGAACTTAAAGACATAGCCGGAGACATCTCGCAACACGCCGAGGACATTGAGTTCGACCCCGCACGAATGGAGGCAGTGAACAGCCGACTCGACACCATCTACCACCTGCAACAGAAATTCCATGTAGATAGCGTGGGAGAACTTCTTGTCATAAAAGAGAACTTGGACAAGCAATTAGGACAGATAGACGGAAGCGACGAGCAACTGAAAGAGACTGAGGCAAAAGTGGCTGAACTGCAGGAAAAATGCAAGCTGAAAGCCAAAGCACTGACCGCCATACGCACCAAGGCAGCTCGACAAGTGGAAGAAGAAATGAGACAACGACTTGTGCCATTGGGAATACCCAAAGTGAAATTCGAAGTGGCACTGCAAGAAAAGCCTCTCGCTGCCGACGGGCACGACAAGATTTCCTTCCTTTTCTCAGCCAACACCAGCACTCCACTGCAACCTGTGGCGCAGGTGGCATCTGGAGGAGAAATAGCACGCGTGATGCTGTCGCTCAAGGCAATGATTAGCGGTGCCGTAAAACTGCCCACCATCATTTTCGACGAGATAGACACAGGAGTAAGTGGGAAGGTGGCAGAGATGATGGGACGCATAATGCAAGAAATGGGCAACAACGACCGACAAGTGATAAGCATAACACACCTGCCACAAATAGCTGCCAGAGGTGGTGCGCACTACAAGGTCTATAAAGAAGAAAGCGACAACGGAACCACAAGCCACATGAGCCGCCTCAACAAAAAAGAACGAATAGAAGAAATAGCTCAGATGCTCAGCGGAACCGACATCGGGGAGGCTGCCATCAGAAACGCAGAGGAACTGCTCAACAAACAATGAAGAAACAACATCCAACACCAAACATAAAAAAGGAAAAAGTGAAAAAGACATACCTCGCCATCATCATGGCATTGCTGGCAATCAGCATACCTTCATACAGCCAGCCTGCACCTGTAAAAAACGCAGCAAAATCCATCTTCACACTCACCACATTCAAGGCTGACGGTTCGCTTCTTGCATCCAGCCATGGAGTGTTCACGGATGCCGCCGGCACAGCCATCAGCGACTGGGCACCCTTCGACGGTGCAAGCCGCGCAGTAGTGGTGGATGCCAATGGGAAAAGCCTCGAAGTGGACTACATCTACGACGCTAACGAAATCTATGACGTGGTGAAATTCCACGTAAAGGGAAAGACTACAGGCTTGACCTTAGCTCCAGCACATGCCGCAACAGGAGATGACATTTATCTGGTGACCTACTCGCTGAAAAAGCCCGAAGTGACAGCCACAAAGGTGGAAAAAGTGGAAACATTCATGGAGAAATATGCATACTACGTGATGAAGATGATGGCTCCGGAAAATGCCGTGGGATGTCCATTGGTGAACGCTAATGGACAACTGTTGGGATTCCTGCAACAATCGAGATTCACCACCGACTATCACTCCACAGACGCTCAATACATCACCGACATGCAAACCACGGGATTAACCTGCAACGACCCTGTCATGCGGCGCACGTTTATCCCTACTGCCATCCCCGACGATAAAGAGCAAGCACAATTGGCATTGGTGCTCTCATCACAAGACAACAACGACAAATATGCCAAGACAGCAGAACTATTCATAGAGAAATTTCCCGACCTGGCAGATGGCTACAGTGCAAAGGCACAACTTGCCGTGAACAACAACGACTTCGCCGCCGCCAAGGAGGACATGGAGACTGCCATCAAGAAAGCCACAGCCAAGGACGAGGCGCATTTCACATACGCAAGACTTATCTACCAAAAGGAACTATACAAGTTCGACCAGTCGTTCCCAGCCTGGAATCTCGACAAGGCAATAGAGGAAGCACAACAAGCCAACAGCATCAATCCCCAACCTCTCTACCGACATCTGGAAGCTCAGATAAGGTACACCAAGAAAGAGTACCAACAGGCTTATGGGATGTTCATCGAACTAACAAACAGCAACATACGGAATCCAGAACTATTCTATGAGGCAGCACAATGCAAGACGATGCTCGAAGCCCCCAAAGAAGAGACGGTGGCATTGCTCGACAGCGCAATGGCACTGTTCGCCAAGCCATATCCACTGGATGCCGCACCTTACGTGCTCTATCGTGCCGCCATGCTGGAGGACATGGGTGAATATCGCAGGGCTGTGGCGGACTACAACCAGTATGACTCTATTATGACAGGACGCATAGGAGCCGACTTCTACTACAAGCGCGAGCAATGCGAAGTGAAGGGGAGACTCTTCAAACAAGCACTCGACGACATCGACACCGCCATCCGCATGGCACCCAAAGAACCTCTGTACCTGGCAGAAAAGGCTTCGCTGCAACTGCGTGTGAACATGAAAGAGGAAGCACTGGAAACGGTGGAGAAAGCAATAGCCCTCGACCCTGAATATGGTGATGCATACCTGATAAAAGGACTTAGCCTCATACAATTAGGAAAGAAAAAAGAAGGATTGGAGGTATTGGAGAAGGCTCAACAATTGGGCAACGAACAAGCCTCTGGCATGATAGAGAAATACAAATAACCAACCATGGCGAAGAAAACTACAAAAAGGCGCAAGGGAAGGTCATCACACCGACGGAAGAACAAGATTCTGAAGAAAGTCTTCAGTTGGCTTGGCAGCATATTGCTGTTTTTTGTACTTTGGAGCCAATTGTCACCCAAAACCTTCCAAGAAGTGACGTCGTGGTTTGGCTTTGGACGCGACACCATCAGCAATGGGAAATATGACGGCATTGACGTGTCGAAGCACCAAGGAAAAATAGACTGGGCGAAGGTGGCTGATGACAAAAACATCAAGTTCGTCTATATCAAGGCGACAGAGGGTGCCTCGTTGGTGGACAGACGATATGCCACCAACCTGAAAGAAGCCCAAAGAGAAGGTCTGAAGGTGGGCAGCTACCATTTCTTCGTCTCACGAACAAGCGCCGACAGGCAGTTTGAGAACTTCCGCAAGCGAGTGAACAAAAGCAAGCAAGACCTCATCCCGGTGGTGGATGTGGAGAAAAGCGGATGCAAGAATGCCACAAGGGAGCAACTTCAAGAACGCCTGAAACAGTTCATGGAATTAGTGAAAAAAGAATATGGCACCTACCCTATCATCTACAGCGACCATCATTTCTACAACGAGTTCCTGTCTCCCGAATTCGACAAATACACTCTGTTCTTAGCACGCTACAACAACGAACCTCCACGTGTGAAAAGCAATGCAGAACACATCATCTGGCAATTCAGTGAGCGCGGGATGGTGGAAGGCATAAAGGAACGTGTTGACCTTGACCGCTTCGCCAATGGTGCTTCGATGAGCGATATCAGCTTATAGGCAGGCTTTCCACCTTCTATTTCAGACTGTTTATCCACTGTGCAATGTCTTGAAGCACTTCTGGCGAGATGGTCTCTTCTATCTGGCTGTACTCATTAACATTGCCAGTAGAGCAATGCTGGAACAGGTGGTTGAGCGACGGGTATTCCTTTATGAGATTCTTTTTCGATGATGGCAGCAAGCTCCTGATGGCAGGTAGGTTTTGAGAGGAGATGACCTGACAGTCGAGGTCGCCATTGAGAGCAAAGACCGGACAACGAGTGTTTCTAATGTCATCCGAGGGGTCATAGTCCAAGAACCATTGCATCCACGGCATAGGTTGCGCTCTCATACGAGCATCTTCCTTAATGATTTCTCGCATCTGGCTAACAGTCATGTTGGCTGTCATGCCCTGAAGTTTCAAGATTCGTTTGTACTGTTCTACCGACAAGGTGTCGCCCTTGACTCCTGGTCCGGCAAGTGAAACGAGAAAATCAATCTTCTTTCTCGAACCGAGAAGGAAGGCTATGCAGCCACCCTCGCTATGACCTATGCACCCCACCTTGCCAAAAGCCTTTTTCTGGCGAAGGAAGGCAATGCCGGCTGCTGCGTCGTGCATGAAGTCTTCGGTTGTGGCATTCATCACATCACCACCAACAGATGCTCCTGTGGCACGGTCATCGTAACGAAGCGATGCTATGCCATGACGAGCCAAATAGTCGGCAATGACGAGAAAAGGAGAATGGCCCATCAACTCCTCGTCACGATTCTGCAGACCGCTGCCTGTAACGAGCAGCACGACAGATGGCTTCCGCTTCGACTTGGCGTCATAACCCACAGGATAGGTCAAGGTACCTGCCAACGTCGCACTATCTGCCTCATTGCGGAAAGTCACTTCCTCGGTCTTGTAAGGATAAGGCGGTTTGGGGGTCTGCGGACGTTTCACCTCAGGCACCCCTCTCTTCATCACAAGCGGCACTGACAAGCCATGTTGATTGAATGTGCCATCGAGCTTTCCATCCTTCAGTCGGGCTCGATATGTCATGCCCAAATGCTCCACCTTAACAGCTATGGAGTCATCCGAGAGGTATTCTTTGTATGCTCCAATACCCTTTGCCCCCTGGTCCGGACTGTCAATTGTAACCTCCACGTAGCCGTCGGCTTGTTCTAAATTTAGAACCAAAGTCAAAGATATTGCCCCAATGTTCAACTTTCCCGACCACGAGCCGACCAATTCTGTTGTTGGCTGCACTTGTGCCCGTACCGCAAAAGATACGAGCAACAAGAATAGGGTTATTATAAATTTCTTATTCATAGTTCGATTCAAATATATTGTCTGTTGTTCGTAACCGATTGGAGAGATCTTCACATCCATTTTGTTTTCAACCCATCTTTTTTATCATTAGACCACAAAAATACAACAAGTTTTCGTAATGCCAAATTTTAGCTACAAAGATTTGAAGCATGTAGTGTTTTTTATACATTATCTACCGTGACATTGGCTCCTATCGTTTTACTTGAATTTTAGGTTAAACGGTTGTTCTTAATCACACACGCCCCGAAGCATGATGTCATGCACCCCCTGATATGTTATTATTGCAATTGGCAAAATGAATGCCATTATTACACTTAAAAATACTGAAACGCATTTTACAAACAATCGAAAAAATGCGGATGTCTTAAACATATTTATGATGTGTATCAGGGGGACGGGGAAATTGATACGCATTTGGAATAATGTATCAAATTCCCCGTCCCCCTGATATGTGCAACAACTTATGGCCGACATCCTTTCAGACAGTGAACTTGCTTTGGATTATGTCGCCATGGCTGAAGCATTGGAAAGAAGAAGAGCCAACACGGCATGAAACATTTTTTAAGCTATTGTTAAAACTGGGTGTAGATAAGGCTTTCAAGCCATAACTACCCTCAAAAAGTACCTAAAACAGGGGGTGGGAAACTTTAGTATTATATATATAACCCTTCTTTCCGATATATTGAATAGAATAATTGCCATCATTTCCGTTGACATAATAATAGCTTTCGATATCTTGTTGGCTGTGAATTCTTGAATCGTAATAAGCCCAAACATAATTTTCTATTTTGAATGATATCCAATCCATTCCCCTTTTATCTGTATAATTAATTGGATCATTCCCACAATACGCATACGGACTTGTGTCATAATGTTTCTCGCACAGAGGGTCCATTGTCATCCACTGGATCCTGTCAGCGAAGTAGCTCCTCGCCCCGAAGTCGTAGGAGTCGAGGCCG
>ONAG01000020.1 GCA_900315745.1 uncultured Prevotellaceae bacterium | reverse complement strand
GTCATTTAGTCTGGAAAGAGCCTTGGATGTTTTTGCGAAAACCACGACGCCAAAAACAGGTCTATCAAGACGATGCACAACACCGAGAAAAACATTCCCGGATTTGTTGTGCTTGGTCTTGATATAGTCCTTTACCATTTCCGACAATGGAGTATCGCCAGTTTTGTCACCTTGCACGATTTCTCCACTTGTTTTGGAAACGATTATAATATGATTGTCTTCGTATAATATTGTCATTTGAACATGAAACTAATTACATGTTCATGCCGCCATCCACCTGAATGACTTGACCTGTTACGTATGATGACATGTCGCTGGCGAGGAAGGTTGCCACATTGGCGATATCCTCAACCGTGCCACCCCTTCTTAGAGGAATCTTGCTAATCCATTCTTTACGGATATCCTCGGAAAGTTGCTGTGTCATTGCAGTGTCGATAAATCCAGGAGCTATGGAGTTGGCCCTTATGCCTTTGCTTCCCATTTCCTGACCAATACTTTTTGCCAAGGCGATAAGGCCTGCTTTGGATGCCGCATAATTGCATTGTGCTGCATTTCCATGTACTCCGACAACTGAAGACATGTTGATAATCGAACCGGAACGCTGACGCATCATTACGGGAACACATGCATGAATGAAATTGAATGCTGATTTTAGGTTTACATTGATAACTGCATCCCATTGTGCCTCTGTCATTCTCAGCATCAGTCCGTCACGAGTAATGCCGGCATTGTTGACCAAAATGTCAATACGTCCGAAATCCTTATGAATTTGCTTGACCACTTCATCCGTCTGGTTAAAGTCTGCTGCATTGCTTTCATATCCCTTTGCCTTTACTCCGAAAGCTGCTATCTCAGCCTCTGTAGCCAAACCATTTTCATCGATAACGATATCGGTAAATGCAATGTTAGCCCCTTCTTGGGCAAATTTCAATGCGATGGCTTTTCCAATGCCACGAGCAGCGCCAGTTATAAGCGCGGTCTTTCCTTTCAATAATTCCATTACTAAAAAATATTTTTTAAAACTTAAATGTTGACACTTTTACCCAAAGCGCCATATACAACTTTGGCAACAAGTGGTTTGCTGGTCTCTTCTGTGAGGCCATGCCCCAATCTTCCATATATATATGGCACTTCCAGACCCTTTATGCAATAGTGGGTAATGTCTGCGACAAGTTCTACATTCTCAATGTCAAACTCGCCATCAGCCTTGCCCTCTGCATACACCTTGCGGAACAAGTCTATTTCATCCTCATCAAAATTCTTCCTGATCTTTTCCACAGTCCAAATGTTTCTGAAAAACTCCGCTCTCAAGTTTCCGTTTCTAACGACGGTTTCCTTTATCATATTAAGGTGTGTGTAGATGAGTTCTATGATTTTGTCCTGTGGCCTGATTTTCTTTGCTGCCACTTCGTCAAGTTTGTCGGAAAGACGTTCTAATTCTGAAGCGATGACAGCAGAATAAATGTCATCCTTATTTTTAAAATAAGTATAAAGCGTACGTCTTCCTTTTCCTGAAGCCACGGCAATGTCATTCATTGTCGTGTTCTCAAGTCCATTTTTGGCGAAAAGTTTTCTCGCCACGTCCACAAGCGTCTGCCTGGTTTTAGAAATTGACATAATGCCTCCTTTTGTTACCCACTATTTGCACAGTGATATATACGTGTGCAAAATTAGTGGTAAATTTTGACAGAGACAAATTTAAATAGAGAAAATATGTTTTTTTAAACATTTTATAGAGAAGAAAGAGACAAGTGTGATAATTAGTCCGCTATGCTCAACCTTTTCTCTGCTTACCCACTCGCCTATAAATCAAATGAAACCTCGAATAATTAAAAGAATTCACCTTAAAGAAATGGAAATAATGCAATATTTTGTAGTTGACAACTTGCAATATTTACGATTGGCAGCTTTTTTTCGTTAATCCTATAGAATAATCGTAAAAAAACGACTGAAAATTTTGCGGTATAGATAAAAAGTATTACCTTTGCACCCGCAAATAAGGAATATCGCGGAGTGGAGCAGTTGGTAGCTCGCCAGGCTCATAACCTGGAGGTCGCATGTTCGAGTCCTGCCTCCGCAACTATTGTCAATCACTCAGTATATGGGTGATTGATTTTTTTATGCTTTTCATTTGTTTGTTGTTGAAACAAAGTGTCTCTTTCAAATTATTTGTGTATATTTGCACATTAGCATAAACTGCTATTCATACGAGTGAAATGACATTATGGGCTTTAGGATTATCCATTAACCTATTGTCACAAAAAAGCCACCTCAAAAAGCAAAAACAGATGCTTGTAAACACTCTTAATTTGGACCTCTTCACTCACACTGATGCTTGGAAGAAATACGGTGAGGTGATTACACATGAGAATTTTTTCATGTTACGGAATTTCGCTTTTGCTCTGAAAGCCTTTCTTGTTCCCAATCAGCCGTATCGTTTACAAGAAGGAAAAGTCCTTATTGTAAAACATGGGAAAGCAACATACACAATGAACATGGTGGACTATGAAGTCGTGAAAGACGATGTCATAGTGTTCTTGTCAAACACGCTGATCGAGAAACAGGGTC
Organism: uncultured Prevotellaceae bacterium; assembly: GCA_900315745.1. Classification (GTDB taxonomy): domain Bacteria; phylum Bacteroidota; class Bacteroidia; order Bacteroidales; family Bacteroidaceae; genus Prevotella. The sequence continues at coordinate 51,627 of ONAG01000020.1, read as the reverse complement.
AAAGTGAAGATTTTGAGGTTGATTGTCTGTCATTTGATGTCAAGAGTCCTTCCCTTCCTAATTTAAGCAATAGTTTTATCATCCTTCATCTCACTGAAATTTCCCGTGGGATAGTTGACATGTATTTCAACCTTTTGTGGACCATGGCTCAAACAACCCCTTTGCTCACAAGGAGTATGAAGATGTTGTTGATTTCCATGGTTTTATACATTTATAGTCAAGTAAGCGATGAGAAAGCAAAAGCTACTTCCCATCGAGAACAGATGATAAACCGATTTGTAAATCTTGTAAGCCAAAACGCACACAGCGAGCGCAATATTCCATTTTATGCAGACAAGCTATGTGTTGTGCCACATTATTTAAGCACTCTTGTAAAGGAATCTACAGGTCACACTGTCATGTTTTGGATAAATAAAGCTGCTGTGAAAGAAATAATGATTTTGCTTACTTACAGTGATGAACCGGCAGCAGAAATTGCAAAGAGAATGAATTTCTCCAATCCTTCATCATTAAGCAAGTTCTTCAAACGTGAGACAGGCATGTCCCCAAGTGAGTATAGAGCACGTACTAAACCACGTCAACAATTAACCCCTCATTCGCCAAAGTGACATTTGGGAAAATTGTTTCCGCTTCCTTTTTTAGGACCTCCTCGTCGCTATAGCGGGCGCTATAATGCCCCAGCAACAAGTGTTTCACCCCAGCATCCTTAGCTACTTTTGCCGCTTGCGCCGCTGTGCTATGGTAGTATTTCTCTGCCAAATGGAGGCATGTTTCATCATATGTGCTCTCATGGTATAACAAATTGACTCCTTTCAATAGTTCGTGCAGATTGGGGATGTATCTGGTGTCGGAGCAATATGCATACGTTCTCACAGGATCTGGTGGAGTGACAAGACGCTCATGTGGTATCACTTCACCATCGTCTTTTACCCATCCAGCACCTTCTTTTATGCCTGCTATATAGCATTTGGGTATTTTATAGAAGTCAAGCATGTCCCTGCGGATGTGTGGCATCCCTTCTTTTTCTTTGAAAAGAAACCCACAACAAGGTACTCTATGTTCAAGTGGTATTGTGCTGACGGTGACACTTTTGTCTTCATAGATTACTTTTGCTGCAGTAGTATCTATTGGATGGAAAGAAACGACAAAAGATAGATTGGGACAGAAGAATTTCATCATTTGTTGAAACAAATCTTGAAAACTACCATGTGCATAAACATGGAGTGTAGCCGTTCTCCCCATCAATCCAAGCGAACTTATAAGTCCCACAAGTCCCAAGCAATGATCACCATGCAAGTGAGAGATGAAAATGACAGAAATATTGGCAAAACGACAATGCGTCCGTCTAAGAAGCAATTGGGCGCCTTCAGCACAATCCACCAAAAAAACTTTGTTCCTCATCTCAACCAACTGTGCAGATGAGAAATGCCTTGGTGTTGGATGTGCGCTACCGCACCCCATTACATGTATTCTAAACGGCTGCATTGACCAGTCTTGTCGCTATTCGTTAGTTTTTCGTTTGTAACTGAATATGCCCTTGTTGTTTTCCAATACCAAAGAATCTTGGCCTAAATCACAGATGTAGAAAGTATCTTTCGACAAGACTAACCTTCCATTGATTATTTTCCAAGAAGTGTAGGGATTGCTTTCTGCGGTGATATTTGAATCCACCACTCCACCATCTTTGATTTCAAAATCTCGGTCAAGACTGGTCCAACGACCCATCAAAGAAGTCAGATTGATTACACTCGTTGCCAAGTTTTCTTCTTCACCAATGGTTCCTATCACAGCTAATTTGTCTCCTACGAATTTTCCTCCAAGCACTACCCTTGATTGCAATGCTCCATCTTCGTCATATACATCATTACAGACATACAAGATACTGTCGCCATTGCTGTTTACTATCATCACCGTATTTGATGTGGCATCTACACAAATGCCATAAACAGTGGTGTCTTCTGGAATGTTTTCTTTTTCATCCAAATTTGCAACAGGAAGATTATTCTCTTTGTGTCCTTCTTTGCAACTTGTAAAAAAAGCAGCAAAGATGGCAATGGTCAATATGGTTAGGCAATGTTTCATATTGGTAATAATTGATGACAAAATTATATGATGTCTATTCTTAATATATAATCTTTATAACGATTCCTGTTTTTTAGCCTCATCCCACAATTTGTCCATTTCTTCGAGCGACATCTGTGATAGTGGTCGTCCTTCACGAATGGAATGTTGCTCCACATAATTGAACCTTAGTATGAATTTTTGATTTGTATGCTCCAAAGCATTGTCTGGATTGAGGTGATAGAGTCTCGCTGCATTGATAACACTGAACAAGAAGTCTCCAAGTTCTTCTGTGGAATGTTGCTTGTCACCTTTTTTCAGTTCCACTTCCAACTCTTCCAATTCTTCTCTCACCTTGTCCCAAACATCCTCTGGCTTTTCCCAATCGAAGCCCACATTGCGAGCCTTGTCTTGTATTCTATATGCCTTGATTAGACTTGGCAATGCCTCCGGCACACCAGACAACACGGTCTTGTTCCCGTCTTTTTCTTTCAGTTTTATCTGCTCCCAATTCTGAAGCACTTTTTCAGCCGTATCCGCCTTCTCTTTCCCATACACATGTGGATGTCGGAAAATAAGCTTGTCGGCTTGCTTATTGCATACATCAGCGATGTCAAAACCGCCCTTTTCTTGTCCTATTAGAGAATAGAAGCATACATGCATGAGCACATCCCCAAGTTCTTTGCAAATGTTTTGGTTGTCATCATGCATTAAGGCATCGCATAGTTCAAAGGTCTCTTCTATAGTGTTCGGTCTCAGACTCTCGTTGGTTTGCTTTCTATCCCACGGACATTCCACCCGAAGACGGTCGAGCACATCAAGCAGTCTTCCGAATGCTTCCATTTTCTCTTCTTTCGTATGCATAAAGTGGTATTTTTCAGATTAAAACTTTCTCCACACCATTTTATTAACAATGCCTGTGTAAGATTGTATGATTTTTACAACCTTTGTCGAAACGTTCTCGTCAAGATAGTCTGGAACTGGCGTGCCATAGTCGCCTGAACGATTCATTTCTACAGCAGTAGCCACAGCTTGCAATAGCGATTTCTCATCTATTCCTGCTATAAGGAAACATGCCTTGTCGAGGGCTTCAGGACGTTCGGTGCTTGTGCGTATGCACACTGCAGGGAAAGGATGACCGACACTGGTGAAGAAAGATGATTCTTCTGGTAAAGTGCCGCTGTCCGACACCACGGCAAAAGCGTTCATCTGAAGGCAGTTGTAGTCATGGAAACCTAACGGTTCATGCTGAATTACACGTGAATCAAGTTTAAAGCCCGACTGTTCCAGTCTCTTGCGAGATCGTGGATGGCAACTGTAGAGCACAGGCATGTCATATATGTTTGCCATCTTGTTGATTGCATTGAAGAGTGACAGGAAGTTTTTCTCTGTGTCAATATTCTCTTCGCGATGGGCTGATAAGAGGAAATAGCCACCCTTCTTCAATCCAAGCCGATTATGGATGTCTGAAGATTCTATGGCAGTGAGATTCTTTCTCAGCACCTCAGCCATAGGGCTTCCTGTTACGTATGTTCGCTCACGAGGAAGACCACATTCTGCCAAATAGCGTCGAGCGTGCTCAGAGTAAGCCATGTTGACATCGCTGATAATATCAACGATTCGGCGGTTGGTCTCCTCAGGCAAGCACTCGTCTTTACAGCGGTTCCCTGCCTCCATGTGGAAAATAGGAATGTGTAGCCTTTTGGCTCCAATGACAGAAAGGCAGCTGTTTGTATCGCCAAGAACAAGGACTGCGTCTGGTTTTAACGACACCATGGCCTTGTAACTCTTGTCGATAATATTGCCCATTGTCGCTCCAAGGTCATCACCTACTGCATCCATGTACACTTCTGGAGGTTCCAATTGTAAATCCTTGAAAAACACTCCGTTTAGATTATAGTCGTAGTTCTGTCCTGTATGTGCCAGGATAGTGTCGAAATATATTCTGCACTTGGTAATCACAGCCGCAAGGCGAATTATTTCGGGACGTGTTCCCACTATGATGAGCAGTTTGAGCTTGCCGTTATTCTTAAACTGTGCCATTTTGGAAGTATATGATAACGTATAAAATGTAATACTATTACGTTTGTCTTTTTAAGCGATGGTCTTATTCTGACCTTATTTCCTTAGCATGGACCTTGGGTTGCAATCCCAAGTCTTCGCGTATGAAGCGAAGTTTCATGAGCAGTTCTTTCATGCCCTCTACGTCAAGGCGTCGTGTGTTGTGACTGTGGTAGTCTTCTATGCGTGAAAGGTCCTCATTGCCCTGTGTAAAAAATTTGTCATAGTTCAAGCCGCGTGTGTCGCATGGAATGCGATAATACTCACCCATGTCGATGGCACGTACCATCTCCTCGCGAGTTACCAGGGTTTCATAAAGTTTTTCACCATGACGTGTTCCGATTATCTTCACCTCTGGTTCGTTGGCAATAAATGGTTTCCCCGTTCCTTCTACTGGACGATGGCAGTAGATGTCGATAAGCGCCTTCGCAAGTACGTCAAGTGTTGCGGCTGGGGCTTTTTGAACAAAAAGGTCGCCATTGTGTCCATGTGTAAAGGCATATACTACAAGGTCAACTGCATCGTCAAGAGTCATCATGTAGCGGGTCATGTTGGGATCGGTTATGGTAATTGGTTTGCCTTCCACCATCTGTTCCACCCACAGAGGGATGACGCTGCCACGTGATGCCATCACATTGCCATAGCGCGTGCAACATATCGTAGTCTTCGCATCGTCGCCAAGCTCACGACCTTTGGCTACAGCAACTTTCTCCATAAGTGCCTTGCTCATACCCATGGCATTGATGGGGTACGCAGCCTTGTCTGTTGACAAGACAACAACATTGCTGACACCATGCTCAATGGCAGAGTTGAGTACATTCTCCGTTCCGAGAATATTTGTGCGAACTGCTTCTGATGGGAAAAACTCACATGAAGGAACTTGTTTTAAGGCGGCTGCCGAGAAAACATAGTCCACGTCTTTCATTGCCACGTCAACGCTTGACTTCTCTCTTACATTGCCTATGTAAAATTTTACTTTTGGAGACTGAAGGGCATGACGCATATCATCTTGCTTTTTCTCGTCGCGGCTGAATATGCGGATTTCACGAATGTCGCTGTCGAGAAACCTTCGAAGTACGGCATTGCCAAAAGAGCCTGTACCACCAGTGATTAGTAGGGTTTTGTCTTTGAAAACCGACATGTTGATAGTTTAAATTTGTTCTAAAGCGATGTGTGGCTGCATTTGCATGCATTCGCAGTCCTTACATTAAGATGTTTCTTGTGTGCAAAATTAGTGTTTTTTCCCCAATAATAAAACCTTTAGTTGTTTTTTTAATTAAAATGGCTAAAGAAAACCTCTTATTATAAATAGCTACTTCGTTATTGAACACATTCCATAGCAAGAAAAAAGAAGAAAACTAATTTTCCTTGCTTTTTTAAGTGTTTTTTAAGAAAAAACATATATATTTGCACAATATTGCAGAAGAAGCCAAAATGTAATTGCAACATAATAAATAGTCACTATACCACATCTTTATTTAGAGTTCCTTCATCTGTATTGAACAGCAATGAAACTGGCTTAATTGAAATAGATGACATGATCTGAATATATTTATTTGTAAACAACAATAAAATGGAATCTACCAACGACATTTTCTTTTTGGCCACACGACTGCTTGGTTCCTTGGCCTTATTGATTTTTGGCATGAAACAGATGAGTGACACCTTGCAAAAGATGGCTGGACCTCAACTCCGCCATATTTTGGGAAGGATGACCACCAATCGTTTTACAGGAATGCTAACAGGCATCTTGGTGACAGCGGCGGTGCAGTCAAGTACAGCAACAACTGTGATGACAGTATCCTTCGTTAATGCAAGCTTGCTGACTCTTGCTCAAGCCATTTCTGTGATTATGGGTGCCAATATAGGCACAACTCTAACAGCATGGATCATGTCGGCTGGTTTTGCCTTCAATATCACGAATTTGGTGTGGCCGGCTTTTATCTTGGCAATGTTCCTCATTTACCGCCAACGTCATGAAAATATAGGAGATTTCATTTTTGGCGTCTCATTCATGTTCCTTGGATTGGGAACACTCCGCCAGACAGGTGTAGATATGAATTTGGGTGAGCAGCAAGCAGTTCTCGACTTCTTTGCATCATTTGACCCTAAGAGTTTCACCACTACCCTACTCTTCTTGTTTATCGGAGGTGTCTTGACAATGTGTGTGCAGTCTTCTGCTGCAGTGATGGCAATTACCATGATATTGTGTTCCAGTGGTGCCCTTCCCATTTATCAAGGTATTGCACTTGTAATGGGTGAAAACATCGGTACCACAGTCACTTCCAATTTGGCTGCCCTGACAGCATCCACGCAGGCCCGACGTGCGGCATTTGCACACATGTTCTTCAATATATTCGGTGTGTGTTGGATTCTTATAGTATTCCATCCTTTCATAGATTTCGTATGTTCATTGGTTGGATTTGATGTGGAGATGACACGTGAAAGTGCAGGACAAGCTGCTTTTCTTGCCAATGCAGCCAAGTTGAGCGTTGTGCTTGCTGCTTTCCATACCTGCTTTAATTTGGCAAACACTGGCATCTTAATCTGGTTTATCCCGCAAATTGAAAAAATTGTGTGCCGAGTAATAAAAAGCAAAAAGACATCCGAAGAGAGCGAAAAGGAACCTCTGCGCTTGCAATATATTGGCGGCGGACTTATGCAAACTCCGGAAATTGCAGTGCTGCAAGCTCAAAAAGAGGTGGCAGTCTATGCGGAACGCATCCATAGGATGTTTGGGATGGTGAAGTCGCTTTTGGAAGAGACTAACGATGACAATTTTGTGAAAACTTTCTCTCGAATTGAAAAATACGAAAGTATTTCTGACAACATGGAAATAGAGATAGCTCGCTATCTGGAAAGAGTTGGAGATGAGCACATTTCGGTTGAGACCAAGTCGAAGATACGTTCAATGATGCGCCAGATAAGCGAGATAGAGAGTATAGGAGATGCTTGTTATAATTTGTCAAGGACTCTGAACCGTCGTCAACAATCAAACAAATCATTCAACAAAGAATTGATGGATGCAATTCGTGAAATGATGGCTCTTGTGGAAGAGGCACTGACATTGATGACAAAGGTGGTGAGTGGTCCTATTGAACAGCAGTCTATAAATGACAGCTACCGTTTGGAAAATTCCATCAATAGCTTACGCGACCGTCTCAAGACAGAGAACATATCGGCAATCAACGACCAGCGCTATGATTATGCCATTGGTACTATGTTTTCGGACATTATCAGGGAATGCGAGAAGTTGGGTGACTATATAGTTAATGTCGTGCAAGCAAGATTTGGCAAATAAGCACTATTATTACAAATTGATGGGGCAAAAAGATATTGTATGTTTGATGACGAACAAGACTTGTGAGACATCCGAAAATACAATATCTTTCTCCATTTCATAAATAAAATAACAAATGAGTACAATCATATATTCTTCACCAATATTTGGTCCGGTGCATAGCCGTCGTTTGGGGGTGTCGCTGGGTATTAATTTGCAACCTGGTGACGGCAAAATTTGTACTTTCGATTGTATCTATTGTGAGTGTGGCTTCAATGCAGACCATCATCCTCATTTGCGTCGTCCCACACGTAAGGAAGTCTATGAAGGACTGCTGCAAGCACTTACAAAGATGAAATCAGAAGGACATCTCCCAGATGTGTTGACTTTTGCAGGCAATGGTGAACCAACCGCACATCCCAACTTTCCAGAAATAATAGACGATACCATTCGCCTGCGAGATCTTTTTGCACCTTCTGCGAAAGTTTCGGTACTAAGCAACGCTACGGAGATATATAAACCGGAAGTTCGTTCGGCGTTGATGAGAGTGGACAACAACATATTGAAACTTGATACCGTAGATGCGCATTATATCCACACCGTTGACCGTCCTGTTGGTACAAGATACGATGTAAGTCGAGTCATTGCCGACATGGAGAAATTCAATGGGCATATAATCATTCAAAGCATGTTTATGAAAGGCATTACAAAATATGGTAATGTTGACAACACTACAGACAACTATGTTCTGCCCTGGCTGGAAGCGGTCAAGCGCATCCAACCTAAAGAGGTAATGGTATATACCATTGCACGTGAGACACCCGACCCTCTTCTGGAAAAAGCCTCACCCGAGGAACTAAACCGTATCCGCGACATGGTCTTGGCATTAGGCATCCCATGTAAAGCATCATATTAACCATAAAAAACACATCTCGTGAAAGAGCAGTTGCAATCATCCAATCTTAGGCTGGAATATATATCAAGCCTGAACTATGCCAGCACCGCATGTGGTAACAAATATTTGACCATACTGGAATTAAACAATGACGACGATGAAGACTGGCACAATATAACAGTAAGAATAAGCAGTGATATGCTTAAGACCTCAGAAGTCCATCTCGACACGGTGCCACATGGCGAGACTGTGATTGTTGACGGTCTTGACTTGCTTCCTGACATTGACAAACTACGCGAAATGACAGAAAGCGTGGAGACACAATTCGTGCTCACAATTCTTCACGACAATCGCGAAATTTACAATAGTTCGCATCCTCTGCATGTGATGGCATACGATCAATGGCCTGGTATTGGGATAACACCAGAAATTCTTTCCACATTTGTAACACCAAACACTGATGGCATGGCAGCAGTCAAGATAGAAGCTGCCAAGCAGTTGGAACGGCTGACGGGCTCACCATCACTCGATGAATACCAAACCGAAGACCCAACACGAGTAAGGGCTCAAGTAGCATCTGTTTATGAAGCATTGCGTGAGTTAGGGCTTGTTTATGTCAGTCCTCCTCCAAGCTTTGAGGAAAATGGACAACGCATTCGCATGGCAGATGACGTAATGGCGCACAAACAAGGAACATGTCTCGACCTTGCCGTGACCTTTGCCTCTTGTCTGGAGTCCATAGGTCTTCATCCTATTATTGTCATCATCAAAGGTCATGCCTTTGTCGGCTGTTGGTTGGTCAACAAGCATTATCCCCAGACTATTTGTGATGATGTTAGTTTCCTCTCAAAATCCATGGCAGATGGCATTGATGAAATAGTAGTTGTGGAAACGACTGAACTAACGAGAAAGGGAGTTTCGTTTGAACAGGCAGTGAAGAGGGCTGAAGACCATATTCATCTTACCCCCGATGATTTTATCATGGCTGTCGATGTGTTCAGGTGTCGTCTTTTTGGCATTCGTCCTATTCCGACACACCAAGATAACAATACTGCTCTTGAAGGGATGGACATCGACCATGCCACAAAAGAAATAAAGGAAATGCGTTCTTATGACTTGCCTTTGGATGAGGAAAGGCATCTTACTCGTTTGCAAATCTGGGAACGCAAGTTGCTTGATTTCTCGCTTCGCAACAATCTGCTTAACATGAGAATCGGGAAAAGGCTGACTCCATTCATATCTTTTGATATAGACTTGTTGGAAGACCATCTTCAAGCTAAAGAAGACTACAAAATCCTTCCATGTCCCGACACTTTGAATGCATCACCCGACACGACAGGCATTTACGATTCGCGCAATTATCGCGACTCTATGGAAAGCCTTGTGGTGGAAGGGGTGAAACACAATGTTTTGTACAGCTATCTTTCCGAAAATGAGTTGACCAACACGCTAAAGATGCTTTTCCGCGCATCACGTACTGCTTTGGAAGAGAATGGTGCCAATACACTTTTCTTGGTGCTGGGAACAATGAAGTGGTATGAGAATGACAAAAGCATAAAGCCACATTACGCCCCATTGTTGCTCGAACCTGTTACCCTATTGAAAAAGAGCGGCAACAATTATATACTCCGCATGAGAGAAGAAGACCTCACATTCAACACCACACTTGTTGAGATGATGAGCCAACAATACGACATCAAAATCAATGGTGTCCAACCTCTCCCGCTCGATGATTCTGGTGTTGATGTTCGCAAGGTGTTTTCTATAGTTCGCTCAGCCATAAAGGACAAGGCACGATGGGATGTTGTAGAGGAGTGCATGCTCGGGTTGTTCTCTTTCAGCAAGTTCGTCATGTGGAACGACATACACAACAATGCTGAACAAATGCGACAGAATCCTGTTGTCGAGAGCTTAATACAAAAGAAACTGGTTGGTGTGGCAGAACCTCCCGTTATAAATACACGTCAAGTAGATGCCACCGTCAAGCCAGGCAACTATGCCATTCCTGTAGATGTGGACTCCTCCCAACTGGAAGCTGTCATAGAGTCAGGTGAAGGTCATAGTTTCATCCTGTATGGCCCTCCGGGTACAGGAAAAAGCCAGACAATCACCAACATGATAGCCAACGCACTATATCATGGGCGCAGAGTGCTCTTTGTGGCAGAAAAAATGGCAGCACTCGAAGTTGTGCAGAGGCGATTGGACAAAATAGGTCTTGCCCCATTCTGTCTTGAGATGCACTCCAACAAAATGACAAAGAATCATCTGTTAAGCCAATTGGATGCCTCTCTGAAACTAACTCGCATCAAGACTCCAGAAGAGTATGAAAAAGAATCGGAGGCTCTTTTTGACAAGCGAAGTGAACTTCTCTCACAAGTGAAATTGTTGCATGATAAGTTGCCGTCAGGGTTGTCGCTCCATGATTACATCATGCGCTATGTTTCGATCAACACTACCGATGGGGCAATAGAACCCACCAAAGAGTTCCTTGCAAACATTGATAGTGACCGCATTTCAAAGGCGGAGGAGATGATACGTCAGTTGTCGGCAGTGCTTCAGATAACAGGCACACCTATACAACATCCTCTTCATGGACTCATAATGAAAGACCCTTCTTATGAAGCTCAACGCAAGACACAAATATTTATAGAGCAATTGGCAAGATTGGCTCCAGGTGTTAGAAATGTGATTCATACTTTGGCACAAGTGAATGGTATTGATATCGAACAAACGGAAAGAGGTGTGAGATGGGCGGAAAGATTTGCAGACATGGTGCTTGCTTCTCCTGCGATGAATGCTGACATTATAAATGTCGCCAACAATGAAAACTCGTTGAGGGCATGGAAGGAACATATCGCCAAAGGTAAGAAAGACGATGGCATTAAGGGTTCCCTGACAAAAGAATACGACAAGGGCATTCTCGAAATCGACCACAAGGCTCTTAGACAGGAGTGGGAATCTGCAAGTGCGAAATGGGTGCTCCCACGTTACTTTGCTCAAAAGAAAGTTGTCAAGGGGCTTAGACAATATAGAAAAGACTTCTCCTCGTCGGATTTCGGGTCCCTGATAGGCACGCTCGACACGCATCATTCTCTTTGTGATGAAATGAATAAGCTTCGTGGTGAAAGCGAGAAAGTTTTTGGTGCATTGGGAGTTATTGGCAAAGAGCAATGGGACTTGATGGAAAAAAGCCTTGACCAAGCATTGGGATTGAAATCTCTTCTGAAAGAAAGCAACATTCCTGCTGCCTACACCCCACCTGTAAACCAGACTGCCACGAAAAGCATAGACTTCTCTGTCTTGAAACAGGTGAATGCCTTGCTTGATAGTGCAAAGGACTATTGTCTTCTCGATCCACGTACGACACTCGACGATGTTGTGTTGAAGTCCGCTCAGTGGCTTGCCAATATTGAGAAGAGCCGAGATTGGGTACAATGGTGCATTAGGCAGGAACAGTTGGAACAGAACAACTTGATGCCTGTGGCTGTTCATATAGAGCAAGGTAATGACATCAACGAAACATGCGATGCCATGTTACGCGGACTTTATAGGAGGTTGGCATTGGATGTAATTGACCATCACCCAGACCTTAAGATGTTCAACGGCATAATCTTTGAGGAAGCCATAGCACGCTATCGTAAAATGGCAAAGGATTTCCAAGATTTGACAAAGAAAGCTTTATACTGCAAGTTGGCTTCTCGCATACCGTCCCAAACCATCATGGCAGCCAACAGCACAGAAATTGGCTATCTCAAACGATTGATTGCAGGCAATGGAAGAGGTGTCACCATACGACATATTATGGACCAACTGCCCAACCTTTTGCCAAAGCTGTGTCCTTGCATGCTCATGAGCCCCATATCAGTAGCTCAGTTTATCGATTTAAATCAAGAAAAATTCGATATTGTGATATTCGATGAGGCTTCACAGATGCCAACAAGCGAAGCTGTGGGAGCCATAGCAAGAGGCAAGGCGCTTATAGTAGTGGGTGACCCAAAGCAAATGCCACCAACAAGTTTCTTCACAACTACTAATGTAGATGATAGCGAGGCGGAAAACGACGACATGGAGAGCATACTTGATGACTGTATCACCCTCTCTTTCCCCGATCATTATCTAACTTGGCACTATCGCAGCCGACATGAAAGTCTAATTGCCTTCAGCAACATGCACTATTACGAAGGAAAGCTTTTCACTTTCCCTTCGTCCGATGACCGTGCTTCCAAAGTGAGACTTGTTCATATTGATGGAACGTACGATATGGGCAAGACAAGGTGCAATCGTGAAGAGGCTGTCGCCATTGTAGAGGAGGTGAAACGACGCTTGAGCGATGAAGAGTTGTCAAAACGCAGCATAGGCATAGTCTCGTTCAGCAAGGTGCAGCAAGACCTTATAGAGGATATTCTTGTTGAGGAATTGAGCAAGAATCCATCGCTGGAACGAAAAGCGTACGATGGAGAAGAGCCTATTTTCGTTAAAAACTTGGAGAATGTTCAGGGTGACGAACGTGATGTTATACTTTTCTCTGTAGGCTATGGTCCAGACAAGAATGGCAAGGTATCTATGAATTTTGGCCCTCTGAACAACAATGGTGGCGAGCGTCGTCTTAACGTTGCCGTCAGTCGCGCTCGTTATGAGATGGTGGTGTTCTCCACCCTTGAGCCTGAGCAAATAGACCTCAACAGAAGCAAAGCTCGTGGTGTGGAAGGCCTTAAACGATTCTTGGAATTTGCACGCAATGGACGTATGCCTTTGGCATCCAACCAAGTGGGAGTACAAACAGACACATCACTAATAGATTCCATAGCCTCTGAATTGCGCAAGAAAGGATACATTGTAGATACTCTTGTAGGTCGTTCACGTTTCAAAGTTGATTTAGGAGTGATAGACCCTCAAAAGCCAGAGCGTTATATATTGGGTATCATTTGTGATGGAGACAATTACTACAACACAAACACCGAGCGTGATCGTGAGATTTGCCAACCTGGTGTGCTTCAGGGTCTTGGATGGGAAATAATGCGAGTGTGGACCATAGATTGGTTCATTAATAGAGAACAGGTGCTTGAGAGGATTGTAAAAAAGTTGGGAGAATTGACAGAAAGACAGAATGTTTTTTCAGCCAAAGAGACAACGCCTGAGAAGAAAGACAGCAGCCAACAAATAATGTCCCCAAAGACAAACATTGGTGAAAATGTTATAAAAAAAGCTGTGTCATCCACTCCAGTAGCAAAAGAAAACAAGGATGGACAAACTGATTCCAAGTTATCGAAACTTCCATTTAGCGTAAGTAAAGAAGAACTTGATTTGGAAGTTAAAAGCAATATGATAACATACATACTGCCTGAAAGAGAAAAACGTTCTGATAATGCCAACAATTCAAGGACAATACCTCTGATTCGTAGGCAGATATCTATGGATGTAAGGAATATCCTTCAAGAAGAACAACCCGTAAACCTTTCACGCATACGTAGTTGCATATCTTACATGTATAATATAAGTGGTGCTGCTGAGAAGTTGAATGGTATTATAAAGACGGAATTGGGAAAAGGTTATATAGACCCTTCGTCATTGTCAGAGAATCCAACTTATTGGGAGAATGAATCTGTGGCAAAAGGCTACGATAAATTCCGCAGTTGTAAAGAACGAGAGATAGACGACATCCCCATCGTAGAGGTTAAGAATGCTATAAAACAAGCATTGCAAGAGCAGCTTTCTATTTCAACCGTTGACTTGCTCAGGCAAATAATAATATTGATGGGCCGTCAAAGACGCACACCGAAGAGCGACGAACTGATAAGCAGGGCCATTTCTCAGTTGGAACAAGAGGGATTCTTGCAGATACAAGGAGAAAACGTCGTATATAAGGAATAGAGGATTTGAATGCCTACATGTTGATTTCAGAAACTGTTCAACACATAAACATGAAGAAAACAACACTTGCCTGCATGGTGCTTTTCTCATTGGAAGCATCATGTCAGGGGACTGTCTCAGATTACAACAGAGCTTATAGTTTGCAAGAAGAATTCAAGACATCGAACGTTTCTCATTGGGCTCATGGGATTGCATGGAAAGACTCCACACATCAATTTCGATACTGGATAGATACAACAGATGGAGCAAAGCATTACCAATATAATGCTGAAACCCAAACAAGACAAGAAGTGGATCCTCCCAAGAAAGAGGGCATAAAACCACAATTTGGTCGCAAAAGGGAACGTCATTGGATGGAAGTGGACGAAGAACGCTATGCTTATCCTGTAAAATCGCCTGATGGAAAATCGGAAGTCTATATCGAGGGGTGCAACGTGGTTCTGCATTCTGTAGGCAAGCCATATAGTGAAAAACGTGTTTTGAGTCAAGACGGCACTCTTGGTGATTATTATTCCAATCGATTGATTTGGTCGCCAGATAGCCGCAAGATATTCGTATGCAAACGTCGCCCTGTAGAAAAACGTTACGTATATTATGTGGAAACCTCGCCAGACGACCAGTTGCAGCCACTACTCCACAAACAAGAATATGCAAAACCTGGTGATGCCTTGCCATTTAGGACCCCTGTGATATTTGATGTGGAAAGTGGACGACGCTTGGAAGGCAGTACGGCACTATGTTCCCATCAATATGACTTGTGGGGATTCGAATGGAGCGATGACAGCAAAACTGTGACTATGGAGTACAACGAACGAGGTCACAAGACATACCGAGTGCTCGCAATGGATGCGGAAAGTGGCAGCATACGTACCATTGTAGAAGAAAAATCAAATACATTTGTAAATTATAGCAGAAGATTCCGATACGATTTCTCCAATGGTGAAAAGATGGTGTGGATGAGTGAGCGCGACAATTGGAATCATCTATATCTCTATGATATCGCAACTGGACAAGTAGAGCGCCAAATAACACGAGGTGCTTGGTGTGTAAGAGAAGTGCAAAAAGTGGACGAGAAACAAGGAACAATCTATTTCAGTGCCAGTGGTATGAACAAGGGAGAAGACCCATACAATGTTCACTACTATCGGATTGGCCTGGATGGCAAAGGTCTTGTTTGTCTCACCCCTGAGAAAGGCAATCATGAAGCTGTTTTCTCATCTGATTACAATTATCTTGTAGATACTTGGTCCACTGTCAGTCAAGCCCCAACGACAATACTTCGTGATGGCATCAAAGGGAATGTAATAGATACTATAGAAGTTGCAGACATAAGCAAATTGCAAGCCAAGGGATGGAAAGCTCCAGAGGTGTTCGTGGCTAAAGGGCGTGATGGCAAGACAGACCTATGGGGTATAATACAGTATCCAACAAATTTTGACCCAACAAGGAAATATCCTGTCATAGAATACATCTATGCTGGTCCAGGTAGTGCCTACACTCCTAAAACCTTTACGCCTTACAATTGGAATATGACGCCACTGGCAGAGTTGGGATTCATTGTGGTTCAACTTGATGCCATGGGAACCAGTTGGCGTGGCAAGACTTTCGAGGAGGTATGTTACAAAAACCTGAAGGATGCCGGTCTGCCCGACCGCATAGCATGGATAAAAGCTGCTGCATTGAAACATCCTTGTATGGATGTGGAGAATGTTGGCATTTTCGGTGCTTCTGCTGGCGGTCAGGAAAGTGCCACAGCCGTCTTGCTCCATGGAGACTTTTACAAGGCTGCCTACAGCTCTTGTGGTTGTCATGACAACCGAATGGACAAGATCTGGTGGAACGAACAATGGATGGGCTACCCGGTTGACTCTTCGTATGTGGAAAGCAGCAATGTATATCATGCTTCCAAACTGTCCCGGCCACTGATGTTGGTGGTTGGAGAGATGGACGACAACGTGGATCCAGCCAGCACTTACCAGTTGGTCAATGCTTTGGTTAAAGCAGGAAAAGATTTCGACTTGGTTGTTCTTCCTGGAGTGCATCACACCATGGGAGAACGTTATGGAGAACACAAGCGTTTCGACTTCTTCGTAAAGCACTTGCTGAAGATGAATCCACCTCGGTGGGAAGACATAACAATTCATTGAAAAAGGGAGGCGTCAAGCCTCCCTTTCAATTTGTCTATCAATTGCCTATTATGAATTGTACTCTTGCCAACTCTTTATTTGGACATCTTCCATCTGCATTGCACAGAATGCTTCTATGAAAGCTTTTGCCAACCTCACATTAGTCATTAGAGGGATGTTGTGATCTATCGCTGCACGACGAATGCGATAGCCGTTGGTCAACTCACGCTTGGTGTGGTTCTTAGGTACATTGATGATTAATTCTATCTTATGTGATGCGATGAGGTCCATCACATTGTCGGGCAAATCCTCATCTGGCCATGAAACTTTCTTGGCATTTACGCCATTGTCGTTGAAGAACTTGGCAGTTCCTGCTGTTGCGTAGATTTCATATCCATGTTGCACCATCTCACGTGCCGGTTCAAGCAGGTCCACCTTTCCCTTGGCATCACCTGAAGATATCAACACGCTCTTCTTGGGAATTGTATATCCTGTTGCGATAAGAGAATTGAGCAATGCCTCATTAAGGTCATCTCCCAAACATCCAACTTCGCCAGTACTGCTCATATCTACACCCAGCACAGGGTCAGCATTCTGCAAGCGAGCAAAGGAGAATTGAGAAGCCTTTACTCCTATTCGGTCGATGTCGAACTCACTCTTCTCAGGTGTGTTGTATGGAACATCAAGCATGATTTTTGTGGCGGTTTCAATGAAATTGGTCTTTAGAATCTTGCTTACGAATGGGAATGAGCGGCTTGCTCTCAAATTGCATTCAATAACCTTCACCTCTCTGTTCTTTGCCAAGTATTGGATGTTGAATGGTCCGCTGATATTCAGTTCTTTTGCTATCTTTCTCGAAATTTTCTTTATCTGGCGAATGGTGGAGAAATAGATATGTTGGGCTGGGAATACCATTGTGGCATCACCAGAATGGACTCCTGCATATTCTATATGCTCACTGATGGCATATTCTACAATCTCCCCCTTGTCTGCCACGGCATCAAATTCAATTTCTTTGGTGTCTTGCATGAACTTGGAAACCACTACAGGATATTCTTTCGAAACCTCTGTTGCCATGGCAAGGAAGCGCTCCAGCTCTTCATTGTCGTAGCAAACGTTCATCGCAGCTCCTGAGAGCACATAACTTGGCCTAACCAAGACGGGGAACCCAACTTCTTGCACGAAGTTTTTAATGTCGTCGAGTGATGTAAGTGCCCGCCAAGCTGGTTGGTCAATGCCAAGCTTGTCGAGCATGGCAGAAAACTTGTCGCGATTCTCGGCACGGTCAATATCCTTTGGCGATGTTCCAAGGACTGGTACCCCTTGCTTGTAGAGTTTCATTGCCAAGTTGTTTGGAATCTGGCCACCCACAGAAACTATGACTCCACGTGGTTGTTCAAGGTCTATGACATCGAGAACTCTTTCAAGGGATAATTCATCGAAATATAGCCTGTCGCACATGTCATAGTCTGTCGATACAGTTTCAGGGTTGTAATTTATCATTATACTCTTGTACCCTTGTTTGCGTGCCGTATTGATGGCATTTACCGAACACCAGTCAAACTCTACAGACGAGCCTATACGATAAGCCCCAGAACCCAAGACAACTACACTCTTCTCATTTTTGTAAAAACTAATGTCATGGAACTTGTAATTGCCTGGCTTCTTGTCGAAATGATATGTGAAATATAGGTAGTTGGTAAGCTCTGGATGTTCGCTTGCTACAGTATTAATACGTTTTACAGCAGGAAGCACACCCTTAGCCTTGCGGTATTCACGTACGGCGAGGTTTTCGTTATACATGTTGGTGGCTTCTGGCTTTAGGACGAATCGTGCAATTTGGAAGTCAGAGAAACCTGCTGCTTTCACCTCTAACAAGAAGTTGTCGGGTATCTCCTCCAACTTGTTGTATTCCATCAATCCATGCTTGAGGTCAACAATTCGCTTTAGACGAGAGATAAACCACTTGTCTATTTTTGTAAGTTGTTCTATGCGCTCTACGGTATATCCTTCTTCCAAGGCTTGTGCTATAGCAAAAATTCTGAGGTCTGTTGGATTCTCCAGAGCATCATCTAAGTTGTCAAAGCGTGTATGGTCATTACCCACAAAGCCATGCATGCCTTGACCTATCATGCGCAGTCCTTTTTGAATCATCTCCTCAAAACTCCGTCCTATAGACATTATCTCACCTACAGACTTCATGGAAGAGCCAATTTGTCTTGAAACGCCTGCAAATTTTGTTAGATCCCATCTTGGAATCTTGCAAATCATGTAGTCGAGTTGAGGTGCGACATATGCGGAGTTGGGTGTCCCCATCTCTCCTATTTGGTCGAGTGTATAGCCCAAGGCAATCTTGGCGGCAACAAAAGCAAGAGGATAACCTGTCGCCTTGCTTGCAAGAGCCGATGAACGTGAAAGACGTGCATTTATTTCTATGATGCGATAGTCATTGGTTTGTGCATTGAAGGCAAACTGGATGTTGCATTCACCCACTATATTTAGATGCTTCACACATTTTATGGATAACTCTTGCAGCATGGAAACCTGTTCGTTGGTGAGAGAACAGGTTGGAGCCACAACAATACTTTCACCTGTGTGTATTCCAAGTGGGTCGAAGTTTTCCATTGACGCCACTGTAAAACATCTGTCATTGGCATCGCGAATAACTTCAAATTCTATCTCTTTCCATCCCTTGAGACTTTCTTCTACAAGGATTTGTGGGGCAAACGTAAATGCACTTTCTGCCAATTCTACAAAATCTGCTTCATTCTTGCATATACCTGAACCCAAGCCACCAAGAGCATACGCAGAGCGTATCATGATTGGGAACCCAATGGAACGAGCTGCTTTGAGGGCATCTTCCATGTTCTCCACGGCATGGCTGACAGGAACTTTCAGATCCACCTCACTGAGTTTCTTAACGAAAAGGTCGCGGTCTTCTGTGTTCATGATGGCTTCAACAGAAGTGCCAAGCACATGTACTCCGTATTTCTCAAGTGTGCCATCGAGATATAATTGAGTGCCACAGTTGAGAGCCGTCTGGCCACCAAAAGCCAAGAGAATGCCATCTGGTCTTTCCTTCTTGATGATTTCAGTGACAAACCAAGGGGTAACAGGTTGGAAATAGACTTTGTCTGCAATGCCTTCAGAAGTCTGAATGGTTGCGATGTTAGGGTTGACAAGAATGCTGGAAATACCTTCTTCGCGCAAAGCCTTAAGAGCTTGTGATCCCGAATAGTCAAATTCTCCCGCTTGTCCGATTTTCAATGCTCCGCTTCCGAGCACGAGCACTTTTTTCAATTGTCCCGTGATTTTACTCTTCATTGTAGATGATTTTAAAGATGTCTTTGGAGATGGGTCGTGGCCATCCGCACGCTGCGGAAATGACATGCCAAACGCCTATTCGGGGTGCAAATATACAAATAATTCTGCAAAGTCAGTACATTTAGAGAATTTTTTGGCAAAAAAGTAGGCAAAATGTCAGAAGTTGGGTGCTATCATTCCACATCTTGTTCTACAAGCACAGGTCGGCAATCTTCTTTGTCTGTTTTTATGTTAAGTTTTTCGATGACAACATTTCGCGCATGACGTACAAAAAAACCTTTTGCCGGCAACGTTCCGAACATTGTGGCTTCTGGATATTCTTTTTCTTTGTCATCAGCTACATTTGCTGGTGCTTTTTCTACTCCTCCATCATGATGAATGCTTACGTCTGATATCAAAACATTCTCTATTGGATGGCCTGGCAAACCAATTATGGAGCACCCCGTAGATCCTGCATTTTTTACAGTTATCCCAGAAATTCGGATTCCACGAATTGCACCGATATTGGAAACCACAGTTCCTTCCTTGTATGGCCTTGCCCTATTACCAAGGTAAACGAATATTGGAGCTTCCGTACCTTCTGCCACAATATCATGAACAGCAACGTTCTCCATTATTCCCCCATCCGTTATTTCCAAAGAGATGACGGATGAACCTCTCCATTGACCGAAAAATTTTTCTTTTTGGTCTTGGCTGGGTTTCACAACAATTCCCCCTATTGAAATGTTTTTGAAACCACCATTTGTCTCTGTACCCAATTTGATGGCATTGCAATGGCTGCTCACAACGCAATTGGCTATCCTGACATTTTCACAGAGTCGTGGAGATGTGCTTTTGAGAGTTATCGCATCATCGTCGCTGTCGGCAATCATTCCTGTGACGATAACATCGTGGCAGCCATCTATGTCAAGTGCGTCATTGTTGTAATTGTTGCGATTGAACACCTTGATGTCTTCAATGCGTAGCATGTCACATGCAAGATAATGTTGCATCCAGCAGCCAGAATTGCGCAGGGTAACATCACGAACAACTATATTTCGGCTCTGAATAAACCGGATTAAGTGTGGGCGCGTGATGCCCTCGTCATTCCACGAAAGTTTTGGAAAAGAACGCCCTCTCCCGTCAATAGTACCCATTCCGTCAATCATCACATTGCTCACCCTATCGGCATAAATCAGTTGTATGGTTGTGGTCTGTGTTCGCAAAGAAACATAATCAGACTTCATGGGAATATAGTCTTCGAGATTTGTGCTGCCGAAAAGAGTGGCACCCCATTCCAGATGAAAATTCACATCACTCTTGAGCACAATAGTACCTATTTTATAATTGCCAATAGGCACTACAACACGTCCTCCACCAGCTGCCGAACAATCGTCAATAGCTTGTTGGACGGCTTTTGTGCTAAGCACGGTAGTGTCGCTTTTTGCACCATAATCCAGAATATTGAAGTCTCTTGCTGACAAAGAAGAGGAGACATAGGTTAAGAAAAGAATGAGAAAAACAGATGGAAATTTCATAAATAATAAAGGTTATGGAAGAATTTGATTGTATCTGTCAAAGGTAAGAAAAAATAGTGAAAGGGACAAATATTGTTGTTTTTTTCAAGGGATAATATAAGAAATATCGCTATAAATTGTATCTTTGCCTCGATTATGAATATTTATATAAATGAGGAAATAGAAAAGTTTGACTTGGATGATGCTTTGTTGCATTTGTCGTCACAGCGTTATGAACAAGTGATGCGATTCAAGTTTGAAAAGGGTCGAAAGCTTTGTGCAGCTGCTTATTTACTCTTATGCAAAGGCTTAAGAGAAGTATATGGCATAGAGGAACTCCCCATTTTTACGTATGGGCAACATGGCAAGCCAAGTATTGTTGGGCATCCAGAGATTCATTTCAATCTAAGCCATTGTCCAAGCGTTGTCATTTGTGGCATATCCACCCACCCGATAGGTGTGGATGTAGAGAGCATCCGACATGCCAATGATTCTCTCATTCGTTATACAATGAATGAAGCTGAAGCGTGTATGATTATGGATTCTGCCAACATGGATGTTGCCTTCACTCGGTTGTGGACAATGAAAGAAGCGTTGATGAAGCAACAAGGTACAGGTATAGATGACCGCATTAAAAATATACTCACAGCCCCACATGTACCCATCAAAACTGTATTTAATGAAGGAAAGGGGTATGTATATTCAATAGCATGTGAAGATATTCACAACTAACACAAACAATTTGGATTAGTTTGCCAAACTTGAAGAATGGATAACCTTGCCATCCTTGCCGACATCCAATATATGCATGGGATATTTGTTGAGAAATATGCGGCTTGAAACACCTCTTTTCAAGGCTTCCTCATTTCTTGACGCGGCACTCTTGGCGACCTTTACAGCTTCTTTTGACCCAGGAGAAACGCCATCGTGCCGAAACAATAAATAAAGTTGTGGAGATTTTATTTTTACTTCCATGTCACCAGGGTGTGAAATGGAGTATTGGGCAAAGAAATCGCCTAATGCCAACAATTGCTGATATGTCAATTGTCCATTATGGTAATACATCCGTGAGGTTTTGCCGCCGTTAGGTGCCGTCGCCAACAAGAAACGCTCTCCTTCTCGTTCATAAAATTTGCATGATGTACATCCTCGTTGCCCTTTCTTGGGCAAGGCTAATCCATAATTAGTCCGAGGCAAGATTTTTATCTCTACATGGCTATATCCCAAGTTGTTGATCATTGCCTTGACCATCTTGGCACCTAATTGCTCTGCCATTCTATAACAACTGTCACTCTCACAATTCCTTAACATCATGGCTTCAGCTCGTTTGCGAAGCATATTCATGTCTTTGGCATCCCACACACCATCTTCCAAAGCAGTGTGCTTGGAGGCTTCATCAACCGACAATCCGTCTTTGTTCAGTATTTCTACGGGAGGAAGAGTAACCCTCACTGTATCTTCTCCCAAGCGTACAATAGACTGGTTGTTGCACTTTGAAAGGTCGAATCCGATATTTATTGTGGCAGGATAGACAACATATATCTTTTCTTCCGTATCCTTGAACAGTCCCTTGCGCAAACGATGCTGTCCTACCAGTATCTCTTTGTGGTACGAGACAACTTTCAATTGCTCTGTTTTTGACAATTCACTTATAGTGATAGGCCACACCTTGTAATCCATGCTTTCGGATGGTTTCAACGCCCAAAACAGAAAACCTGCCAAGGCTCCCAACACTAATAGTGTGACAACAGAAAGCATTTTGTTCATGGCTCTTGATCATTTATAAGTCTTACAAAATCAAATTCTTGATACACTGGTCTTGCCTTGAATATCGGAGTATAGCCCAAGCTGGCAATAAGATTGCCCAATATCTGCTCAGCATGCTCCTGAGCAGGTCTGACCATGTCGAGTTTAGGAATTTCTCCCATTATCTTCTGCTTTCCTTTCAGCGTGAGAAACTCCTTTTCCTTGTTTGAAAATTTGTCACGTAATCCTGATACGTGGTCTATTACTTCATCCCATGCTATCTGACTGCTCTCCATATGAATAACAGGATCAGGTAAAGTAATATAGACTTTTGAACCATTTATTTCAAAGTCATTAAGCTGCGAAAGGTCTATGCCAACTTTTACGTTAGCCTTGACAGGTACAATGATGTCACGTTTGCCAAAAAGAGATTTCCATTCTCCAGAACCATCGTCACCATGGCCTTCCACAATGACCTCAACTTGTGCCTGAACTGTATAAAGCATAGGTATGGTGCTGATTTTACTCTTCAGTTCCTCCTGAGACACCTTGCCACGTGTACAACCCAAGATGACAACAATTAAAGAAAAAAGGAAAAGACGAACTTTCATAGGCTGATAAAGGTTAAGGAGCAGTATTGCATCTTCTTGTTAGTTGGGCGATAGCAACTGCATATAAAGCAGCTGTCTCTGTACGAAGGCGACAATCACCTAAAGAAACAGAATGAAAGCCGTTATCCATAGCAAATGCCACTTCTTTTTTGGAAAAGTCGCCCTCCGGCCCTATCATCATAACAATATCCTGACATTCATCATTCTTTGAAGAAAGCAGCAAAAAGAGATCTTCTTTTGGAATTTCATCATAACAATGTGCTATACAACAAACACCCTTGTGAGGAGACCGTACAAAAGAATCGAAGTTTGTCATCTCGTGAATGACAGGCATCCATGCCTTTCTGCTTTGCTTGACAGCGGAAACAACAATCTTCTCAATGCGTTCATTTTTTACCACTTTACGTTCAGAAAACTGCGAATTAAGAAAAGAGAGTTCATTTATTCCTATTTCAGTAGCTTTTTCTGCAAGCCATTCCATCCTGTCCATGTTTTTTGTGGGAGCCAACGCTAAATGGATGTTCCCCCGCCATAGGGGATTTTGGGGCAATGTTTCCTGAATATTGTAAAAACAATGCTTGGATGATGTCATTGACACTAATGCACGATGAAAAGCCCCCTTTCCATCAATGAGGAATATCTCGTCACCTTCTTTAAGGCGTAAGACGCGCAAAGCATGGGCTGCTTCTGTGTCAGGTAATTCATCATGCTCAATGGCATTTGGGGCATAGAAGAAACGTGATTCTTTCATGAGGCAGTCCCTCCTTCCCTTTTGTTCAGCTCGTCACGCAATTGTGAGGCTTTCTCATAATCTTCATCCGCTATGGCCTTTTCGAGAGCTTTCTGAAGCATCTCTGCACTTAGCACATTTACAGGAATGGAAACGCCTACAGCATCATCTTGATGAGGCACGCTCTGGCGAACAAACAGATTCTCCTCTATGAATATGGGCAATTTTGCCGTTGATGCCAACAATATGGCGTCGCTCGCCCTGATGGGAATTGCTTGCAGGATATCAGGCATATATAAGAGCGTCTTATATTGTCCATCGATGAGGTCGTTGATTACCACCTGAAATCTCATGTCCAAATTACGTGTTATAACTTGCCATAAGACTTCAGGCAGCAGTTTTTCTATTATGTCTGCCTTTGACATTCTCAAGGAGAACTGGTATGTCATCGCAGAATCACACAATATGGAAACTTGTCGTTGACCATCATCATCGACCAGAATAATTAGTCCTACATCATCTGATGAGACAATTTCGGACACTCCTTTGAAATTCAGCCTAACCAGGCCCATTAACGCTGTTTCTTTTCAGGATTAAAGACTAATGCAAATGCCACTCCTACCACTAAAGCAAACCCGGCGAAAATGAACCAACAAGTCTGCCATTCTCCCATTAGATAGTCTCCTTGCCATGAGCAATATGAGTTGATAATGGCTCCAGCTGCCAATGTGCCTACTGTGGCGCCCACACCGTTGGTCATCATCATGAACAATCCTTGAGCAGATGCCTTAATGCTTGGCTCGCACTCTTGGTCAACGAAGATGCCACCAGAAACGTTGAAGAAGTCAAAAGCAACACCATAGACGATGCAAGAGAGGATGAAGAAGATAACACCAGGCATGGCTGGGTCACCCACGCCGAAGAAGCCGAAGCGGAACACCCATGCAAACATTGACATAAGCATGACACCCTTGATGCCAAACTTTTTGAGACAGAAAGGAATCATCAGGATGCAAAGAGCCTCGCTCATCTGAGAAATGGAAGTCAGCAATGTGGCGTTATTGGCGGCAAACGAATTCGCCACCTCTGCGATTTCGCTCCCCTTGAAACTCGTAATGAATGGTCCGGCATAGCCATTGGTCACTTGGAGACACATGCCCAACAAAGCAGAGAAGATGAAGAATAAAGCCATCTTCTTTGTCTTGAACAACTTGAATGCATTCAAGCCGAATGCTTCTACCAACGATGTCTTGCCCTCTTTCTTTACCAATGGACAAGCAGGTAATGTGAAGCAATATGCAAAAAGGACGAAACTGAGCAATCCAGATACAAAGAACTGCATGTGGGTATATTGGAACTTATGGGCGTTTTCACCCAATGTGAACGTAAACGAACCGCCATCCCACACTGCACAGTTTACAAACCACATTGTAGCTATGAAACCAACGGTTCCAAGTACACGGATGGGTGGAAAGTCTTTTACCGTATCCATGCCATTGCGCGTCAAGATGGAGAATGCCGTTGTATTAGCCAGTGCTATGGTAGGCATGTAGAATGCTACGCTAAGTGTATAAAGAGTGATGAACGTAGCCTTATCAGGGGTGGGGCTGTTCATGCCCATCCACCAGCAGGCTAACATGAAAGCACCTGCCAACAAGTGGCAGAGGCCTAACACACGTTGTGGCTGCAAGTATTTGTCTGCCACAATACCCATTAGAGTGGGCATGAAAATCGAAACGATACCTTGAATTGCATAGAACCATGGGATCGAGTCACCCATACCTGCCTTTCCAAGATAATTGCCCATACATGTGAGATAAGCCCCCCAGACAGCGAATTCCAAGAAATTCATTACTGCCAAACGAAATTTCAAGTTCATATCATTAATAATGAAGAGTTAACAAATAGGTTAATTGAAAATGTGGATTATAAATAATAGTGCAAAGTTATTATTTTTTTTCATAAAAGGAAACAATTCGTACAAATTTGTTACCAGGATATTATTTTCGTTGTTTTTCCAAGAAGTCGATTTCAACAATTCTGAGTTTTACAGAACCTTTTGTGGAACCGATACGGTCGAGCTCTCCAGCAACACCGCCTGCCAATTCTTTTGTGTCCCCAACTTCTTGCTTGTCGGTAGCAGGACTATACATCTTTATTGTAATGTTGTCTGTACTTTCTTGTTTCTCTATAGGCAAGTGAACGTATCCTAACGATGGTTGAGTGAATCCTTTCCATAATAGTTTTTTCCCAGAATAAACTTCCAAAGGATAATGTTTCGTTCTCCATCCAGCCAATTTCAGGACTATTTCAGATACTATGGCTTTTCGTTCCAGCCTATATGTTGCCCATGCGTTTTCAAGGCGTCCGTCACTCTGCCACTCCGATAGTTCATTGTCGTCATAGCTGTTGGACTCGGTTTCCTCATTGCTGCCTGCAATAACGTTCTTAATAGGCACTGTCTTGAAAATATCATAGTAACTTGGTGACATGGGTGTTTCACCCCTTTCAAGATGTGGAGCCAAAGAAAAAGCTGGCAACTTGCCGGTATCTTGTATTGTGTTAATTGTTATATAGTCAGGTCTTACTCCATCAGCCATAACAGACAAGCTAATTGATCCTGCATTTACTGTTGAGCGAACCAAAACTCTATTTACGCCACATTCCACAGGAAGGCTATAGGCTCTGACG
The DNA here is from genome assembly GCA_900315745.1 of uncultured Prevotellaceae bacterium. Classification (GTDB taxonomy): domain Bacteria; phylum Bacteroidota; class Bacteroidia; order Bacteroidales; family Bacteroidaceae; genus Prevotella. The sequence continues at coordinate 24,735 of ONAG01000020.1, read as the reverse complement.
AAATTGTCGCTTACGTTTTTTGTGGCTGCCGCATCAAGTAGAGAGGGGTCTCTCTTTTCATCCAGCATTTGGAAGTCTTTGTTGTTGCGAGATGCCAAGCCTCCTATCCATTGCCCTTCGCCACTCATCGAGAAATGCACCATTCTGTTGTCAAGAGGGCATCTTCTTCCTATGCTATCCACCACCTCGACTTGAAACAGTGCCATGTCTGCTCCATCTGCCTTCATCCCATCTGGATTCAGTATTGGGGTGATACGTAGCTTGAAAGGTTTGCCGGCTGTTTCAAGCTTGTACAATGATGTTGGAACCATATCCGCTGATTCTTGAGAGCCAGATTCAATTTTGCTATAACCTATCGCTTCCAAACATCCTGCTTCGAATGGAACATCCTCGAAAGTAAATAGATATTTGTAACTTTGTTTGCCCGTTCCTATCGACTTGCCATTAAGAAAAAGTTCTACCATGTCCTCATTCGAAACCACATAGACGGGTTTTCTTGTGTTTGGCTCGTAATTCCAATGCCCCACAATATAAGTATGTGGCTTTTCTGGTTCCACCCATCCGTCCCACATCACTTGGTGAGCATAGAAGGCATCTTTTGGAATGCGCATGGCATCTGTCACGCCACTCATTCTGAAGTTGGATTCTCCCCGATGGTGTGTGTTGGTATCGCTAAACACAATCTTCACGCCTCCAGAACTTACCCTACGACCAGTGCCTGGCCTTTCCAACCAATACTCATGCCATCTTCGAACCATTTCCACGGCAAAAGCATCCATGTTGTGGTTATATTCAAGAGCTGGCTTTCCACGGTATAGAGGCCCCTCTCCTTCCTTGTGGTAAGGGTAGCTGTATTCGTCCCAATACTTGCGAAGACCTTCATCGCGACAATATTCCATTGCCCACATCGGGTGCTTTGCAGACTTGTTGATATATAGCATTTCACCTCCATATTCAGCCTCGTCAATATCCAACATTTCACGTGAACCGATGGCACGTCCTCCATGAGGATCATATTCGTCGCGAATAGCCTTCAACTGCAACATGTGTTCTCGGCTTATGCTTTCATTGCCTCCTTCATAAAAAATTATAGATGGATTGTTACGATTGTAAATGATGGCATCACGCATAAGCTCAACTCTTTGTTCCCATCTTGGGCCTGTCACGTCTTTTTCTGCATCCCCAGCAGGCATCGCTTGCATCAGCCCCACCCTATCGCATGATTCCACGTCTTGCTTCCATGGTGTCACGTGCATCCATCTAACAAGATTTCCTCCTGATTCCACCATAAGGTGATTGGAATAATCACTCAACCATGCCGGCACGCCAAGCCCCACACCTGGCCACTCGTTGGATGTACGTTGTGCATATCCGTGAATCATCATGACACGGTCGTTTAGATAGAATTTCCCTTCTTTGAACTCGGTCTTGCGAAAACCTGTTCGTGTTGCTACGAAGTCACATTCCTCATCATCCTCAACAATAGATGTTTCTACTGTATATAAGTATCCATATCCCCATGACCAAAGGTGGAGATTGTCTGCCTTTTTCGAGATTGAAACCTTTGTCATGTTGCCTGGCTGAAGTGTCACGCTATTTGACTTGGCTTCCAACACCTTTTTGCCTTCGAGGTCGAACATACGCATCTGCATGATAAAAGAATGAGCTTTGGAGTCTTCATTCCTTACCTGTGATTCGGCATGAATGGTGGCAGCTTTATTAGGTGTTCCTTTAGAGGCTTGAAAATCAGTTGCATATATATATGTGCCAGTCGTTCCAAGATTACTATATAAAGGTAGTGTCTGATAGAGCTTGTCTGTCAGATGTAAATATACGTTTTTGGGAAGTCCACCATAATTGGCATTGAAATTCTTGTCGTTCCATTGATAGCGACTGTCATGCTCTCTTGAGCGATAGTTCCAACTATTGTCACAACGAACAGCCACGACATTCTCACCCACCTGTACAAATTGCGTCAAGTCAAAGCCAAATGCCATCACGCCATTGTCACTGAATCCTACCTTGTGTCCGTTCAACCAAATATCTGCTCCTTGACGCGCACCCTCGAATTCAATAAACACTTTGCCTCTTACATCGTTTTCTGTCAAGGTGAAATGTTTGCGATACCAGCAAATAGTGTCTGTAAGGTCAACAATGTCCTTGGCATAAGCTTCTGCCTCATTGAATGCTCTTGGAAGCGTGACTTTTTGCCAATTGCTGTCATCGTATTCAAAAGCGTACATATTGTCTTCTTCTCCAACCTTTAAAAGCCAATTTGAATTGAAGTTTTGCTTTTCTCGTTGTCGTGATTTTGCAATGTATGAACAAGATAAAAGTGTTACCAACAATAAGATTTTTATTAGTAGATTATTATTCATGGCAAATGATTGTTTTTAAGTATTGTTGCATTATGATTTGTTTATAGTCATTGCAAAATTAAGAAAAAAACTCGACTTGATAAATAAGATGTATAAAAACGTGAGCCAAAGTAAAAAAAATAATAGCATGACGATAATACTCGTTTCTTTTTCACTATATTTGCAACAAAGAACAAAAATGATATTGAATATGGATAAGAAAATTGCATTTGTTACAGGAGCCACAAGCGGCATAGGAGCAGCATGCGCCATCCGCTTTGCAAAAGGGGGATATGATTTGGTAATCACTGGCAGAGACCAAAACCGGTTGGATGCTGTGAAAAAAGCTGCGGAAGAGGCGGGTGCCGAAGTGGAAGCTCTCAATTTCGATGTTCGAGACCGAAGCGCATGTCAATTGGCAGTGAATCGTCTTCAAGGGCGTTGGTGCTACATCGACGTGCTGATTAACAATGCTGGGTTGGCATTAGGATTGGAAAAGGAGTACGAAGGTGATTTCGAAGACTGGGATACAATGATCGACACCAACATAAAGGGATTGCTTACCATGACACGACTGATCGTTCCGACTATGGTGGAACGCAACAAGGGGCATGTCATCAACATAGGAAGTGTTGCTGGTGATGCTGCCTATGCAAATGGAAATGTTTATTGTGCTACCAAAGCTGCTGTGAAAGCCATCACCGACGGTCTGCGCATCGATTTGTCCGACACAGCGGTAAGAGTGACCAATGTCAAACCAGGTCTTGTGGAGACAAATTTCAGCGTCACTCGTTTCCATGGTGATGAAGATCGTGCCAGCAAAGTCTATAAAGGCATCAAACCGCTTACAGGAGAGGATATTGCCGATGTCGCTTTCTATGCAGCTTCCGCTCCAGAACACGTGCAAATAGCAGAGGTTCTTGTTTTAGCTACTCACCAAGCCAGCGGGTCAGTCATACATAGGGAATAGATATGGAGGCAAGCCGCATTTGAAATCAAGCATCCATTGGTCGGCAACAATGTGGTCGTCTATTGCGTGAATATGAATTGTATTCACGCCTTTTTTCAAATGTACCTTAAGTGTACGGATGGCTTGCCCTCTAAGAACATTGATTTTCCATTGTTCAGACCTGAACGGTTCTTTAATAGAAAATACCGTTGGCTCATCCTCATTGCAACATACCCCAAACCTGATATCCCCTTTGTCATTGGCTTGGGTTGGGATTACTGCCACATGCAAATGGGCTTCTGTGTCTTTTTCTACATTCACATTATATGTCAGCCTGCCTTTTTTCGGAATAGCTACGGCACATTTTCCACGTCCTAACATTTCAATCATCTTGACACTGGCAGAGGCTCTGTCATAATCACATGCATTGCGGGATATGGGGGATGGAATCTGTGCCTTTTCTTCCACGTTATCCGCAGCCATTGCTGCATGTACATCACCAAAAACGGGGAGATTGCGTGGATTGTCGTCCATCAGCCTGTTCCATTTACCTTTAGAAAGATTGTTGTATTGTGATGTTAGGTCTTTTATCTCTAAGAAAGCCCGATGGCTCTCTATGGAATCGGATAAAATCTTAGCCGACATGGCTGATGTGGCAAAGACTGGATATACTATGGCTGCAAAAAAGGCATCTGAAAGTTCTTTACGCACCATAGGTCGTGCCTCCAAAACAGCTGCCTTTATTCTATTTAAAGCAGCCATACGTTTTCCAGCCTCACGTGGAGTCAATTCAACATTTGTTACAGGCGACAAGCCCCGATTGTATTTTTTCTTGTCAAGCTCCACTTGTGTCCATCCCATGAACTCTGGTTTGCGAATGGCGCACTGCCTGTAATACTCTATCATGGCTGGCAGGAGAACTTTCGCTGCCTCCGCTCCAAATTGTCTGGTGAGCCACTTGTGATAATGACTTGACAATTTCCCGTCTTGCACGCAATCAATGTCCCATGCCAAGTCAAGGAACAATTCCAAATCATATCCTGCAACTTTGGGGTCATGAACATTGGCAATCCACAACTGTCTCGCATTATGATTCCAGGCTTGCATCATCTCGTTGTATATCAAACCAGGTTGTGTGGTACACAGCCAAAGATAGTCATGGGGTCTGCCCCAATAGCTTAGATGATAATAAACCCCTGCTCCTCCTTTACGTTTCTGCTGTTCTTCATCCGAGAGGCGTGTCAGATAACCATAATTGTCATCACACCACATCAATGTCACGTCGTCAGGCACCACAAGACCATTTTCATAAATATCGAGAACTTCCTTATATGGGATAAATACTTGGTTTACCTTTTCAAGATTGCGGTTGATGTGTTTTGCGAGAAGTTTTCGTTGGTCATAGATAACCTGTTGGAGTGCATCTGTCTTTTCCTGCATGGTTTTCACCCCTTGCATTGAACCGTCGTGTATGCCCCTCATGCCAATCGTAAAAAGGTTTTCGCTTCCTCGGCCCACTTCTTTCAAACGCTCAGTCCAATAGTCTAATACTGTTTTCCTGTTGGTGATGTAATTGTAGTCGCCCATTTTCTTGGCATCCCACTCTTCAACATTATTGCGCAACAAAGGCTCACAGTGACTTGTTCCTATGAGAATTCCGCAGGAGTCTGCCATTGTTTTGGCATTGGGAGTCTTGAAAAAGGCTGTCGTGCCATCGTGCATCGCTGGCCAAATGGTGTTTCCTCTTAGTCGCAAAAGAAGCTGAAACACCTTTTTATATATGTTCGCACTTATTGTTCCTTTTCCCACTATGGAATCATAAGTTTGGCACGCCCATGGTCTGAGAGACCAATCCTCATCATTGAGGAAAATACCTCTATACCTTACACTTGCTTGATGTGAAAAATGATAATCATCATTTATGCAAAGTCTTTCTTTATGTTCTGGAACCAAATCTCCCCACCATACCCATGGTGACACCCCCGCCAGTCGTGACAATTCAAGCAATCCGTATGCAGCTCCTCTGTCATTGTTTCCGACAATCAGCAACCGACCATCTTTTATGCAAATTTCAAAACCGTCGTTTCCTTTGTCGGGCTTAACTTCAACCTTGATGGTGGATTGCTTCTCATCTACTTTAATTGCCCGTAGTCCCGTCACTTTTTGCATGTCCTCCTCAAACATGTTGGCTGCAGTGCTAACCACTGGCGAAACCTTCTTTGGCAAACTATAAGATATGGGTGACACACCATCAAACCACACGAAGTCGCCCGCCCATCCAAATAAAGGTGATAGCACGAGCAAATACGCCATCCATTTCAATCTTGCCATAAGTATTGTCTCTTGTTTTGTTATCTTGTCATACACACGTTTGTCACAACATCAGTTCCCTCACTTCAGCATTGGTCATTTTTTTTACTTCATGCATAGGCTTGTCGTAATATACTGATTGTATTGCTTTGTTGATAATGCCATGCCCAACGGCAAGAACGACTTTTCCTTGATAATTTTTTCTCACCCATTCCAAGAATCTTCTTGCCCTATCTTTCAACATACCCATTGATTCAACGTTTGGTGGCCACTCCTTGTCTTTCAAGTCGGGTATGAACATTCCCGTGAAATCACCCCAATCTCGTTCGCGAAGCAACGGTGTAGTATCCACATCGTTTCCATGCTTGTTGGCTATGATTTTGCAAGTGTCGTATGCACGTTTCAAGTCTGACGAGACAAAGGCGTCTATTGGCATGTCTGCCATTTGGGCAGCCAACTCCTCGGCTTGGCGGATTCCTTTCTCGTTTAGTAATCCCTGCGTCTGTCCTTGCATCACCTGATTGACATTGTCGATCGTTTCGCCATGACGCACCAAATACAGCTTAGTCATGTGTGTTATTCCTCCTTGCTTGGGGGCACGAGCCCTTCGATGTATTTGCAAAGAATGCCAATGCCTTTTAGGTTTTCACCTCCTTGGGGTATTATCAAGTCGGCATATTTCTTTGTTGGTTCAATAAATTGCTCATGCATGGGCTTCAGCACATTGAGGTATCGCTCGAGTACCATGTCAACAGTTCTACCCCTCTCCACAACATCACGTTGAATGTTACGAATAAGCCTTTCGTCACTGTCTGTATCAACAAAGATTTTAAGGTCCATCAAGTCGCGTAGTTTTTTGTTGATAAGCGTCATGATGCCTTCGATGATGATGACGGGTTTGGGTTCCACATGCACAGTTTCTTTCAATCTATTGCATAAGATGTATGAATACGTTGGTTGTTCTATAGGCATGCCATTACGAAGCATGTTTATTTGCTTGTTGAGCAGTTTCCAGTCAAAAGCATCTGGGTGGTCGAAATTGATGAGGTGTCTTTCCTCATCTGTCATGTGAGACGTGTCGTTGTAATAAGAGTCGAGTGGCACCACAGCCACATAATGTGGGGGCAGTGCGTTAACGATTTTTCTCACCACTGTTGTTTTTCCAGAGCCGGTTCCTCCGGCGATGCCGATGATAGTCATGTGTGTATATGTAATTTAATATGAATAAATCATAAGATGAGATTGAACAATTTCTTATAAAATGCAGCCTTGTCTTCTATTTTCATGGGATAAGCACGACTGCTACTTGGCATTCGATACAAACTGATATTCCTGCCTTCAAAAATGAAGTCAACACGATTTCCCAGTTTGGGCTTTTCAATAGAAAAATGTGAAGTAATTATGTTGGTTGCTTTTTCTCCTGTGGTGACCAAATATTTGCAAAGAGGTGCCATTCTTAGCAAACCGTCAAAGTCTGTATTTTTAATTACCTCCAAATCCTTGTCGGATGCAGTGTTGCGTGTTCTTCGCACCACTATGGCTGTGTCGTAAATGCCAATGCCAAGTTCTTTCAGCATCCTTTCTATCATTTCTCTATGAAAGGTTCGTTTTTCTTCATTTACGAACCATCCTTTGTCGTTGTGCAGGCAAATGCCGAAAATGCGCCACATATCGTTGATGAAATTGGGATAGAAGAAATCCATAGCCCATCGATGTGGTGCTGGAGGAAAACTACCTAAGAAAATCATCCGTGTCCCTTCTGGAATGAAGGGCTTCCACGGATGAGTTTCCAATGTGTTGTCGGTGTTATTGGTCACTTTAAGTGAAGAACCGTTTTTTATGTTGTTTGTTGACTGCTTCTGAGACATAAAAACCCTTGCAATGAGCCACCTATTGCTTTTCTTTTATCAGGTAAACCACGGTGGGTAAATGGTCTGAATAACCATCGAGCCATACACCTCCTGCCGTGGTACGTTTGGGTGTGCCTTTGTATTGCCCTTCACTTTGAAGAAGATAGTCTCTTCTTTGAATTTGACAAGTATAATAGGTGAGCTTTCTGTAGTCCTTGGTTTCTTTAGTGTCAATCAAGTTGTGAGAGAGCACTATCTGGTCGAAGAGGTTCCAACTACCTTGATAGCTCAACGTACCCGTTCCGCTGTCGAGGACTTTCCACCATGGATTAAACATGTCGCCTTTTTTTACATCCTTGATTTTGCCTCTTGCCCCCAACATCTCGCTCATACTACGGTTTTGTGGGTCATCATTCATGTCGCCCATTACTATTACCTTATTATTAGGGTCGGCTTTCATGACGGAGTCTTTAATTACCTTCACCTGTTTGCCTGCAGTTTCTCTATAAAAACTGCCAGAGAAGCGGCTCGGCCAATGGCATACTATTATGGTAACTGGTTCGTCGGCAAGTATTCCAGAAACCGTCAGGAATCCACGTGTCTTGAAAGTGCTGTCTTTTTCAAGTTCAGGAACATAAGGTACCAAAATGGCATCCCTCAATGTGAAAAGTGCAGGGTTATATAACATGGCGCAATCCACGCCTCTTCTGTCGGGTCCCTCTATATGTACATATTTATAACCTCTTGCTGCTAATTCTGGTTGAGCCACAAGGTCATCTAATGCATTGCTGTTTTCAACCTCAGACACACCAATGACAGCGCATCCGATGGGTAATTTATCTGTACCCAAGTCTGCCAAAGCATAAGCCATGTTGTGTAGCTTTCTGCTATATTTCAATCCATTCCACTTATAGGAGCCATCGGGCAAGAAATCATAATCATTTTTTCCCTCATCATGGCAAGTGTCGAAGAGATTTTCCAAATTATAGAAACCAATTCCATAAAGACTATACTTCCTCTGTGCTGACGCTGGAAGGAGAAAGAGACAAGCCACGGCAAATAGCAAAAAAAATCTTTTCATATCCTTAGTGTTTTTAGTTAACCATAATTATATACTCCACACACATTAGGCTGTCGAAAAAACAGCAAATCGACATGTATAGTATGATTGTGCAAATATCGGAAAAAAAAATGATAAAATTGCATGTTTTCATAAAAATCTACAAAAAAACATACGACAATTTATGATTTATTAAAAAAAAATTTGTTACTTTGCACCAAAACATCAAGAATCAACATTTATTGCTTATGCGAAAAATTCTCAAACTGGCAGTGTTTGCGCTCTGCTACAGTCCTCTTGCTTATTCACAAGAGGTGGACTCATTGGAGCAGACCGGTGCGTTGGACGAGTCGGCTTTCACTTTCACGGAGGCTCAGTTGGGCGAGGATGATGACATGTCTCAGAATGTTACCATCCTTAGCAGCAACACCAACGTATTCGCCAATGAGGTGGGATATACATTCTCCCCGGTAAGGTTTCGTTATCGTTCTCTAAACCAGAAGTACAACGACATCTACGTCAATGGTGCCCCAATGAACGATTTGGAGTCAGGACAATTCCGCTATTCCAATGTTGGTGGCATCAACAATCTAACGCGAAACGTCGATGCGGCTCTTCCTTTTGAGGATAACAACTTCTCTTTTTCTGCCATCGGTGGAAGCAACAACTACAATTTCAGAGCCTCACAGGTGGCTGCTGGGCACAAGCTCACCCTTAGTGGCGCCAACCGAAACTATGTGGCAAGGGCAGCTTACACTTACGGCTCTGGCATCAGTGAAAGAGGATGGTCGTGGGCTGCAAGCATCAGTTACCGTTGGGCAAAACGTGGTTATGTGGAAGGTACTTTCTACAACTCTCTCTCCTACTATTTTGGAATACAGAAATTGAGTGGGAAACACTCATTCTCTCTTTCAACATGGGGTAATCCTACGGAACGCGCATCACAGGGAGCTGCAACCGACGAGAGTTATTGGCTTGCCAACAACTACCAATACAATCCATATTGGGGTTACCAAGACGGCAAGGTGAGAAATTCTCGCATCATCAATGACTTTGCTCCAAGTGCTGTCGCAACATGGGATTGGAATATCAACAAAACCACGAAACTGACCACGTCGCTCCTTGGCAAATACAGCATGTACAAGAGTACGAAGCTGAACTACAACAATGCTGACAATCCCCAGCCAGATTATTGGAAGAATTTGCCCAGCAGCTATTTTGATGTTTGGGATGAGACGGATGACCATAACCGTACGGCACAAGGACTTGCTGACTTCAACCAGGTTTGGAAACTCATGTCCTCATCAGAAGAAGCAAGGCAAATCAATTGGGATCGCCTCTATGCAGCAAACCGCAATGCAAATGCACAAGGAGCAGATGCCATGTATTACATACAAGCCAGGCACAACGACAACATCTTTGTTACGCTATCTTCCGTACTACACAAGGAGATAACTAATAAATCAAACTTCAACATTGGATTCCAATTGGGTGGCAATGTCGGAAAACATTACCTGACAATGGAAGACATGATGGGAGCCAACTCTTACCACAATATTAATACATACGCTTTGGGAAACTATCCAACAGGTTCCAATGCCGTTCAGTATGACCTCAATCATCCCAACCAAAAGATTGGTGAAGGCGACCGCTACGGCTATGATTACAACCTTTTGGCACGTAAGGGTGTTCTATGGGCTAACTATTCAGAGAATTTTGGGGTGTTGCACTATAGCGTGGCAGGAAAGCTGAATTATGATGGCATGCAACGTGATGGCAAAATGCGCAATGGTATGTTTGCTGATAATTCCTATGGCAAGAGCAAGACGGCTCATTTCGTCAGTGGAGGTGGCAAATTCAACGGAAGTGTGAACCTTGGTGGTGGAAATACCTTTATGTTGGGCATTGGGTATGAGCACCGTGCACCACAAATTACTACAGCTTTTGTTTCACCCGAAATGAACAACGATTTCGTATCCAACTTACGCAACGAACGCATATTTAGTAGCGAGGTGGGATTCCAGCATCAGACATCACGCATCCACATCAACCTCAATGCATATTACAATTATATGAGCCATATGACAGAATGGCAAAACTTCTATTTCGACGATATCAACTCATTCTCATACGTCTCAATGACTGGTATCAACAAGCGCATTTATGGTGTGGAAGCTGGCATCGATTTCAAAGTGACATCTGCATTCAACATAAAGGCAATAGGCACGATGGGTGAAAGCGAATACACCAACAATGCAAAAGTTAGGTACATGAATTCAACAAAAGCCACTTACGTTGATGATGTAGTGATGAATGAGGGTATGCATGAGGCAGGAACACCTCTCACAGCAGGGAGTCTTATCCTCAGCTATCATTCAGGAGGATGGTTCATCGACCTGAAAGGCAACTACTACGACCGCATCTACCTGAGCTACTCGCCAAGCTATCGTTACCAAGGCACACTCACTACAATGGGACGTGTCAACAATGACGGAACCTACGACGTGCCACCGCAGGCAAAGGGAAAAGGAGGATTCATGCTCGATGGTTCTATAGGCAAAACCATCCGCGTGGGACGTGGAAGACAACTGTCCATCAACTTTATGGTAACAAATATTCTCAACAATCAGAAGATTTGCACTGGCGGATATGAACAAAGCCGCAGCGACTATACCGTGAAAGAAGAGAATGGTCAGACACTCATGAACAACGTGAGAGCCTACAAGTTCTCTCTTAATCCAAAGAAATACTACGCTTACGGCCTTAATGGCATGCTCAATCTCACCTACCGATTCTAAAAACTACCGACATGAATTACTTCAAAAACATACTAATGCTGGCTGTTTGCACGCTCTTGGCATCGTGCATGGCCGATAGTTTTGATGCGCCTTCCACTACTGCCGACAAGGTTTTTGGTAACCCATCACTCACCGAAAAGAATGTGATTTCCATTGCCGACCTGAAGTCAACATATAGCAGTGTGATAAGCAACAATGGCATGAAGCAGATAACAGACGAGATACAAATCAAAGGCACTGTTATTGGAAATGACATTGAGGGCAACATTTACAATGAAGTCTTCATCGACGATGGCACTGGAGCTTTCATAATCTGTATTGCACAAGGTGGCATCTACGGTTTCCTGCCTGTTGGTCAAGAAATCCTCGTAGATCTCAAAGACCTTTATATTGGAGCATACGGACAACAAGGTGAGATAGGCACTCCATATACAAGTGCGAGCGGTTCCACCTATGTTAGCCGCATGAGTCGATTCCTTTGGAACGATCATTATAAGTTGATAGGTTCCAACCCATCGAGCGTCACCCCAGAAGAGTTTGACCAAAGAAGGGTGACTGATGCTTCTTATTTGGAATCTCATTGTGGCAAGCTGATGACTTTGAAAGGAGTTGAACTGCAAGCTGCAGATGGAAAGGCAACCTTTGCACCCGACGATGGCAGTGTGCCACTTACAGCCAATTGCGCAAACCGTAATTTCAAGGGTATAAGCAGCAGCCAACTTGTTCTTCGCACAAGCACCTTTGCCGATTTTGCCGGCAATGTCATGCCTGAAGGCAAGGTTAATGTGACGGGTATCTTTACTCGTTATCGCAATACTTGGCAAATTCTCATGCGTTCGATTAACGACATTGAGCTTGCTCAATAAAAGTCGCATCGACCATCATAACGTTTATTAATAAAAATAACAAAAAACGACATAACCCATGAAAAAAGTATTTTATTCATTGTTCATCATGGCTACAGCGGTTCTAACATTCTCAAGCTGTGAGGATGTGCCCGCGCCATTTGACATTCCCAACGGTAGCAACGACAAACCCTCTGTTGTGGTTGACCCTGCAGGCAGTGGCACTTTGGCAGATCCATTCAACGTGGCTGCTGCCATAGAATTTGCTCAACAGTTAGAAGCTGGACAAGAGAGTTCTCAAGATGTCTATATCAAGGGGAAAGTATCGTCGATAAAGCAAAATTATGACGAAGATGAAAAATATGGCAACGCTACTTTCTACATCTCTGACGACGGTACAGCCAAAAACCAATTCTACATCTATCGCGCACTTTACCTCGGCAACAAGAAATACACCTCCGGCGATTTGATTAAGGAGGGTGATGAGGTAATCATCTGTGGCAAGCTGTTCAACTTCAACGGAACATTGGAGACACAACAGAACAAGGCGTTCCTATATTCTCTCAACGGCAAGAGCGAAGGCGGCGAGCCTCAACCAACTGGCGAAGCAAAAGGTTCAGGAACACAGGCAGACCCATGGAACCCTGCTGGTGCCATCAATTATGTAAACAGTCTGCCAGCTGACTCTGAAAGTGACAAGGATTACTACATCAAAGGCAAAATTTCCAAAATTGCCGAAAATGGTGAATTTGGTGCCCAATACGGCAATGCTACCTTCTATATTTCAGAGGATGGAACAACAAGTGGTGAATTCTATGTGTTCCGTACTCTCTATCTTGGAAACAAGAAATGGGCTAATGGTGACACGCAAATCAAGGTTGGCGATGAGGTAATCATTTGCGGCAAATTGGTGAACTTTAAAGGCAACACTCCGGAAACTGTAGCAAGCAAGAGCTTCATCTATTCGCTCAATGGCAAGACAGAAGGTGGTGGTGACACTCCTACACCAACACCTGGCGAGGCTAAAGGTAGCGGAACTGCAGCCGACCCTTGGAATGCTGTGGCTGCTAATCAATTTGTCAGCAAACTCGCAGCTGATACGCCTACAAGCGAAGAATATTACATCAAAGGCAAGATTGCTTCCATAAAAGAATCATTTACATCCAATTATGGCAATGCCTCTTTCTATATTTCTGATGATGGCAAGGATGAGAACACATTCTATGTGTTCCGCACACTCTATCTTGGCAACAAGAAGTGGGCAGACGGCGACACTCAAATCAAGGTTGGCGACGAAGTCGTAATCTGTGGCAAATTGGTAAATTATAGAGGCAACACTCCAGAGACACAGCAGAATGAAAGTTATATTTTCTCTCTCAGCGGCAATGGAGGTGACACCCCCACACCAGATGATGGCAGTACAGGAACATACAGCAATCCATATTCAGTGACCTCTGCTATAGCTGCTGGTAGTGGTTCGGGTGTTTACGTTAAAGGCTACGTTGTAGGTTATGTTGAAGGACAAGTACTATCAGATGGTTCTCACTTCACAGCAGATGGCTGCAACGTTAAGACCAACATCTTGGTGGCTGCATCTGCTTCAGAAACCGACTTATCCAAATGCATGCCAGTGCAATTGCCAAACGGTGCAGTACGCACAGGTGTCAATTTGCAAGACAACCCTGGGAATTTCGGCAAGGAAATACTTTTGTACGGAAACATCGAAAAATATTTCGGAGCGACTGGAATAAAAGCTGTTTCATACGCTGAAATTAATGGTAGCGGCATAGGAACAAAACCATAACAGCAAGATAAACACGATATTGTAAATATTACTCAGAAATCCCTCAACTTTTTGTTGGGGGATTTCTATAATAAATGAACGATGTGCAGTTTTTTGAAAATAAAAGAAGAAAAATTTGGCTATTATCAAAAATGTTCGTATCTTTGCACCCCAAACTGAATTATAGAGTCAATTAACATAACAACAACAATTAAAAATGAAAAAAGGAATTCATCCAGAAAACTATCGCCCCGTCGTATTCAAGGATATGTCCAACGGCGATATGTTCCTTACAAAGTCCACATGCAAGACTAATGAGACAGTGGAATTTGAAGGTGAGACTTACCCAATGGTAAAAGTAGAAATCTCGAACACATCACACCCGTTCTACACAGGTAAGAACAAGCTTGTGGATACTGCAGGACGTGTGGATCGTTTCATGAACCGCTACGGAAAACTGAAGAAATAACAGTCTGTCAAACAGGACAGCATTATAAGAAATCCTGTTTGGTTAAGACGAATACATATATAAAGATGCTTCTGATGCGTAGTTGCATATGCGCACAGTAGCATCTTTTTTAAATAATCACTCCAAAAGAAAAGCCTATGAAAACCAAGATAGCCTGCCTATTGACACTTTTAGCATTGATGATGGCATCATGTAATAGTGATGATGATGGTTTGGAACGTCCATCTAATAAACCAAACACCAGCACTAATGTCAATAAAAACGCCAACCCATCAACTAATAAAGCATACCAACGATTGGAAGTTCCAAAAATAAAGGGAACTGCCGAAAACTTAGTTGTAGTACACAGCACCTTGGAACATGGCGTGAACTATATCCTGGAATGGGATTGTCAGAAGAAATCTCAACGTTGGAGCTGCTATACACTCGACAAGAGCAACAGTCCCAAAAATGTAAACAGATGGTCTGCAGACAAGGGCGAAAGCCAATATCCTTGGGATCCTGATATACCAAGAGCCTACACACACAGCAGCGACCCCTATTATGGCTCAGGATATGACCATGGCCATATCTGTCCTTCGTATGACCGCTTGAATAGTGTGGCAGCCAACAAGCAAACTTTCTATCTAAGCAATATGCAACCACAACGCAACAAATTCAATGCAGGATTGTGGATGAAGATGGAACAAATCGTTAGCAAGACATGGAATCTTGACTCATTCCGTGACACCTTATATATTTGCAAGGGTGGCACTATAGACAATCAAAGTCAAATCATGCTTGTGACATCGAGTGGGCTTATTGTTCCAAAATACTTTTTCATGGCAATACTATGCAAAAACAAGCAAGGCTATAAAGCTATCGGGTTCTGGGTGGAACATCTAAATGAAGATAGAAGCAACGACAATCTTATAGACTATGTGGTTAGCATTGACGAACTCGAAAGACTTACCGGCATAGACTTTTTCTGTAACCTCCCAGATGATGAGGAGGAACAAGCCGAGCGTATAGTATATCCCAATACATGGGGACTTAGATAACACTCTAATCGTTCATTTTTGTCTATATTAAGAAAAAAAACTGCAAACAATAATAGGACGGACGGCAAAAAATGAGTAAGTTTGCGCTTGTAAAGTAAACTTGAATGATATGAGCCAAAAATTGTCGTCATACATCTTTCGACAACGAAATAGGAAGAATATATTTGCGTTATTTCGATGTGGTGGTTGATGATAATGGGGATGTCATGCCAAATGCTACAATCAGGTTTGCAAGTCCCCTACCCCCAAACGTGGAAATCGTTCCAACGGTGTATATTGTTAACAACTGCCTGTCAAAAGAGACGAAAAATCTCGACCAACTTATTCTTAAGAGAGTACTTCAAATGTCGGAAACACATGATGTGGCAGGAGTAAAAGAAATACAAATCGACTGCGACTGGAGCATGAGCACTCGCAAGACCTATTTTGAAATGCTCTCCAATCTACGCGACTCATTGCATGACAAAGGATTGAAACTCTCGGCAACTATTAGGCTTCACCAACTTTCTGAAGCCCCACCTCCAGTTGACAAAGGGGTGCTTATGATGTACAACACCGGTGATTTGAGAAAACGTGACCATAATCCAATACTCGATTTGGATGATGCTGCCCCATATTTGAAACAATTGGATTCCTACCCACTACCTTTAAGTACGGCATATCCAGTGTTCTCCTTGTCGGTATTATGGCGTGGTAACCATTTGGTAGGCATCATGCACGACGATGACCTTCCTATGTTTGATGGCGACACACTTATCACCTATGAGGCAGACCTTGAAACAGTTCAAGAAGCCAAGAATGTTATAAGTCGCTTGAAAACGACAGCCAACGACGAGACGATACTTTTCGAAATAAGCAAAAACAACATGAAAAGAATAAATAAAAGCCATTATGAAAAGATTTATAACCATTAGCCTTATGCTGGCATTGAATGCCGCTGCTTGGGGATGTGCTTGGATACAAACCACCAACTATTATCTTTTTAGTGCTTTCCGTCGAGAAATGATGGAAAGCAACAAATATGGAGAGCAGATTGACCTATTCTGGAAAGGATACACTGATGGGAAATATGACTCTTACAGATGGAACGAAGATGAGATAATGGAGCTTGCCAAGCAAAAGAATGACACGGAGATGGTAAACTATCTCACTCATCTCAACAAGTACTTGGATATTTGCAGCAAATTGGGAGAGTCGTGGAATTATCCCACAAAAGAAGAACTGAACCAACGCATAATAGACCTTAATGCGATGCGAGATGAAGCCACTCGCTATCGTGGCACAAGGCTTAAAGCCCAATGGCTATTGTTGCGCATGCGTTCAAACATGGTGCTTGGAAATCACGAGGAAAATGTGTCGCTATGGAAGAAAAATGCTTCCAAGCAACCTTCAAGCGTGTATCGTGAAATGATGCAAAACATTTATGCTGGCGCCTTGCTTCACCTGGGCAAAAGAGCCGAGGCATGTGAAATGTTCGCCGATCAAGGTGATTTCGTAAGTATAAAATGGGCTTTGCGCAAACAGCGTAATTTGCAAGGAATCATGACGATATACAAGGAGAATCCCAACTCTCGTGCGTTGCTCTTCCTAATCCAAGACTTTGTAAACAACAACCAAGAGAGTTTGGATAGCAAATGTGACAAAGAATGGGTTGAAGACGTATTGGATGCCAGGGTTGTATTGCAAAAGGACGCAGAAGGATTCATTGATTTCGCCCAAAATGTGATAAAAGAAGGGAAAAGCAAATCGCCAGCTCTATGGAAGGCTGCAATAGGTGAATTGCAATATCTATATGGAGAGCCCAAGAAAGCCATGGAGACCTTGAATGAAGCCGTTTCCATGGGTGGAACACAACGCATGAAAGACAATGCACGCGCCATCAGATTGGTGGTTTCTGCCAATGCCAACCCTATCGATAATGCAAATTACAGCAATTGGTTGGTAGAGGAAATGAAATGGCTCGTTGAAAAAATAAAGGAAGAAGGTGACAACAACCGTGAAAACGAATACAATTACTACAACAACCACTATTATGAGGTTCTTGTCCGTCTTGTACACGACAATCTTGTCCCAAAGTATGCAGAAAATGGCAACCACAACATTGCTAATTTGCTTCTTTTGACAATGGATGACACTCCAACAAAACTGCTTGCACTAAATAATAATGCTGACCAGCCATTCGCTCCAAGTTATTCCAGTGAATATTTTTATTCACTTGACCAAATGACTGCCGAGCAACTTATTTCATATAAGAATTTCCTTGGACAAAAAGCAAGTGACCCATTGGAAGCATACCTGAAATCATTCAATAAAGATTACCACGAGGAATACTATGATGACGTCATCGGTACTACTTACTTGGCAAATGGAGAATTCGCAAAAGCAATACCTTATTTAAAAAAGGTTTCACATGATTTCCTTACCCGTCAAAGAATGTATGAATATACCTACCGTGACTTCACCCTACCCCGTTGGTTGTACAAACAACGTGACGATGATGCCCAAGGTTCTTCCACTAATAAGAAGGTTGACTTCTGTCAAGACATGATTAACCTTCAAAGCAGTTACAACCAATCAAGCGGTGAGACACAGAAACAATTGGCATACAATTTGGCAACAAGATACTACCAAGCGTCATATTTGGGAGATTGTTGGTTCATCACAGAATATGGACAAAGTATAACCGACACTGCACGTGTGGATCGCTTGGACTTTGTGGCAGAAGCCATAAGGTACCTGAATGAAAGTGCACAAAGTAGCAACTACACACTTCATTTAAATAGCTTATATGGTCTTGCGTTCATCCCTAACGAAGCATGGTGTGATTGGGACTATGATTGGAACAACAACAAACAGATCATTATACCACATCGTAAAAACCGCCAATACAAGGCACTCTATGACCTAAATAATTATGTGGAATACCAGACTGCCAAAGTGCCAAAATATGTGCAGCAGTGTGATGTGTTGAAAAAGTTCAGATCTACTTTGTAACTCAACTTGAAAAGATAATCATTGAAAACATTTGTTAAATTAATGCAATAAACACATAAAAAAAAAGGAAATACGGCAAAATGACGTATTTTTGCATCGTTAGTGAATGCAAATATAAATAATTATACATATGAAAAAATACTTAATGATGACATTGCTGTTGCTCTGTTCCTTCACATTTGCAGCAGCACAGAAGCAGGCAGAAATCAAGTTTGACAAAAAAACTCACAATTTCGGCCAATTCACAGAAAAGGATGCAGTACAAAAATGTACTTTTTCTTTCACCAACGTAGGCGACGCACCATTGATTATCAATCAAGCTGTTGCCAGTTGTGGTTGCACCGTACCAAAATATACACAATCTCCCATCGCACCAGGTGAGAAGGGAACGATTGAAGTAACTTATAATGGAGCTGGCAAAATTCCAGGACACTTCAAAAAGAGCATAACAGTGCGAACAAATGGTGTCACAGAAATGACGCGACTATACGTAGAAGGAGACATGACTGAAGAATAAAGCCTTCAAAGAAGTAAGAACTTGAAATTATAATAATGGCGGATAAATCACGAGGATTTGTCCGCCATTTCTTTATATCAAAACTGGTTTTGTTGTTTCTTTAGAAATTATATGAGAATCCAAGCGACATAAACTCCTTGAATTGGAAGTATCCATGATGTTCATCGCGTGCAATACTGTCGTCGAATCGAGGATAGAGGAACAATTTGGTGGAAATGTACTTGTTGAAATTAAATGTGAAAGTATTCTCCCATTCCCATTCATAACGACGTAAATTTGTAAAGCCATACATGCGTGTCTGATATGAAATGTTTTCTGCTATTGCCCATTTGAGGTCAATTGTATATTGAGGACCAAATTCATGAAGGGCGTGCTTTTCCTTATCTATGCCATATCTTGTAGGGAACCATGTCTTGTTATCCCTTTCAAAAAACCGTCTTCCCACATACTTAAAGTTATATGAAATGGGAGCTAAGTGAATGTTTCCTGTCAGTTTCTTGTTCCATGCTTCTACTTTATAATCCATACCGAAAGAAATGTTCAGGTTGAATGGAGAGAAGAAATCGGAATATATCTTATAATCATTGCTTTTGAAACCCTTTGTGAATTGGGTATAAGCCAAAAGTTGCAGAGTATAATACCAACGTTTTGTAGCTTGCAAGCCCAATTTGCTCGTTAGACGGATAAGGTCTTCATTGGCTTTGAAAGAGTGAAGGCTATCGCTTTTGGATGTGAGGAACCCCAATTTCATTTCCAACTTGTTGTCCCATTTTATTTTCTGTTGGTTGTCATAATTTGCCTCCATGGTGATGCTACCCAATATAGAGTAATTGCTTTCTCCTCCTTTATACCAGTTGCTTGAGATATAAGTTTGAAGTCCTTGCAAGAAATAGTCTCCTTTGATTTTCCAGAAATTAGGCTTTGTAACAAGCACTTCTACAGCTGTATCAGCCAACAATTCTTGTTCTATGGGCAAGGCTTTCTCCACTAACTCTACATCTTGTTGGATAGGAATGATGATTTCATTACTTACCCCTCCTATTGAGTGCAACTTGGTTTCACTATTTGTTACAAGGTCGGGCCTGTTCAGATATACGCCAAGCAACGTGTTGTCTATTTCATCTTCCAAACCATCATCCGTTGCATTTCTTTGTGCAAGTCTCAAGGCTTTCTTGGCTGGTGAATGATAGAAAGTAAGAGGGGCAAAAAGACGATAAAAGCGCCCGTCTGCAATGCCTGCATCATCCAAGGCTTCAAGAGCCTCTTGCAGAGAGTCAAGTCTTTCTTTGTATGCCACCAAAGAATCGGAATAGTTCTTGTTTACTTGATACTCCAGATACTCAATGTTTCGCCTCTCGTGATTTGTGTTTTGTGCTTCACCATACAAAGCGAAAGCCATCATCAAAAAAGTAAAAATCTTTCTCATACTCTTAGTCGTATTGATTATTTTGTGCAAAATTAATAAAAAAAACGAAATGTCTATAATTATAGTTGACAGATTTCATTTTTTACATTATATCAGCAAATTTAGAAGCAAGCATTTGTGAATGTCATGGAAAAGCAGTAATTTTGCACTTTGATAGTTGAACGACCAATCTTAATGTGAATTTGAATTCGGATTTCATCCATTAGCCTTCTGTGTATGAAAGTCTAAACACGATGTCATCCGCTTAACCAATACAAAATAGATAAATCATCATTCGCCAAAAATAGCGATTAAATTAAAGACATGGATAGAAATACAATCACCGGTTTTGTACTTATTGCACTGGTTCTGATAGGATTCAGTTGGTTTAATAGTCCCAGCGAAGAAGAACTAAAAGCACAACAAGAAGAAATAGCAAAAGCAGAAGCAGAACAAAAGAAGGCTGTAGAACTCAAGAAAAAAGAAGAGGCAAAAAAGACTTCAGACTTGGCTCTTGCCCGTGAAGACAGTACCGCCCTTTTCCATAATGCTCTTTCGGGTCAAGCCAATGATATCGTGTTGAAGAACGAGAAGTTGGAACTGACACTAAGCACCAAGGGAGGCACAGTGACAAAAGCCGTGGTGAAGAATTTCAAAGACAGAGATGGCAATGCAGATGTCACCATATTCGAAGGCAAAGACCAACAATTGGATTTCAAATTGGAAGGAAAGGAAAACAACATTGCAACATCCGATTTGTACTTCACTCCTTCGGAACAATCTGACAGCACTGTCACTTTCACCGCTGATGCCGGCGATGGTCGCAGTATTGAAATGCGCTATGTTCTTGGACCTGATTATCTTGCGCACTTTAGCATGAAAGCTGTGGGCATGGAAGGTCTTTTCTCAACAAAGACTCACAGCATGGGGATATCCTGGCGTGAGAACTGCAAGCAACAAGAGAAAGGCCATGCCTTTGAGGGGCGTTACGCAACGTTAACCTACAAAGAGAAAAACGAGGACACCGACTATCTGAGCGAGACACAAGAAAAGACCGAGACAATAGAGGAAGCTCTTGACTGGGTGGCATTCAAGAACCAGTTCTTTAGTGTCATGATGATAGCCAAGACAGATTTTGCTCCCAACTCATTGCTGACAAGCATACCTCAGGAGAAGAGCACTGGTTACCTAAAGAAGTATAATGCGGAGTTGGAAACCTTTTTCGACCCTAAGGGCAATACAGCCACAGAATTAGAATTCTTTTATGGACCAAATGACTTCCATTTGCTTCAAGAGGTTGAAAAGGAAAGCACATTTGGAAAAGACCTGAAAATGGAGCGACTTGTGTATTTAGGTTGGCCATTGTTCAGATATATAAATCGTTGGTTTACCATTTACGTGTTCGATTGGCTTACAAAGTTAGGCTTCAATATGGGCATCGTACTTATTCTTATTACTCTCTTGCTGAAAGCAATTACTTATCCCTTGGTTAAGAAAAGCTACATGAGTTCTGCCAAGATGAGAGTGCTTCGTCCCAAAATAGAAGAAGCAACGAAGAATTTGGACAAGCCAGAAGACCAAATGCAGCGTTCACAAGCACAAATGAAGCTATATTCTGAATATGGTGTAAGCCCCATGAGCGGATGTCTGCCTATGCTCATCCAAATGCCTATCTGGATTGCCATGTTTAATTTTGTACCTAACGCCATTCAACTACGAGGCGAGAGCTTCCTATGGATAAACGACTTGTCCACTTATGACCCAATCATAGAATGGAACAAAAGCCTATGGGGAATAGGCGACCATTTGTCGCTTACTTGCATACTGTTCTGTGTTGCCAACTTGTTGTACTCTTTCATGACCATGCGTCAGCAGCGCGATCAAATGGTAGGACAACAGGCTGAACAAATGAAAATGATGCAATGGATGATGATGCTCATGCCTCTTATGTTCTTCTTCATTTTCAATGACTATTCCGCCGGACTCAACTTCTACTATTTTGTTTCATTGTTCTTCAGTGCAGCAATAATGTTCTTGTTGCGTAAAACCACAAATGACGAGAAACTGCTTGCAATCCTTGAAGCCAAGAAGAAAGAGAACAAATCGAATCCCAAGAAACAGTCGGGACTTGCCGCACGTTTGGCTAAAATGCAGGAACAGCAAATGGAAATGCAGCGCAAAAGAGAAGAACTGGAACGCAAACGCAGAAACCTTAACAACAGATAATTAGGTGCAGCATTAGACGAAAAGCCCAAAACCATGAACAAATCATTTATCATTACGGCTGCCCTCGTATTGGCATGTTCCGTATTTGCAACAGCACAACCAAAAGTGAACATAGGAAAAAGCAACATATCCCTGAAGACCGACCTGCTTACACCTGAAGGCTTGTGGGCTATGGGGCGCATTAGTGCCTATACTCCATCTCCAGATGGCAAGTGTATTGCATATCAAGTAGGATACTATAGTGTAAAAGAAAACGCAAGCCATCATGTGTTGTGTGTCATCAATACCGATGGAAGTGGACAAAAACAACTTACCACAAGCGCATCAAACGAAACCGACCCTGCATGGTTGGGAAACCGTTTGGCATTCTTGACAGGTGGAGAAATCTGGACAATGGAAGCAGATGGTTCCAACCGTAAACAAATAAGCCATACTGATGGGGCTGTGGAGGGATTCAAGTTCTCACCCGACGGTCAATGGGTAATAATCATCAAGTCTTTGCCTTTCAATGACATAATAAAAAAGAATCCCGAAGACCTTCCAAAGGCAACAGGCAGGTTGGTAACCGATTTGATGTACCGTCATTGGGATCATTATGTGGAAAGCATTCAGCACCCATTTGTTGCAAAGGTTACCGCTGATGGTGTTGGTTCAATGACAGACATACTTGAGGGTGAACCCTTCGAATGTCCTATGGAGCCATTTGGAGGCATAGAACAACTCGATTGGAGCACCGACTCGAAACAAATAGCTTACACATGTCGCAAAAAAACAGGTTTGGCTTACTCTATTTCTACAGATTCAGACATTTTCCTATATGATGTTGCCCAAAAGACAACACGCAATCTTTGCAAACCAGCTGATTATAAGGAAACAAGTGTCAATCCTACAAAAACTCTAAAGACACAGGCTGTCAATAAGGAAGAAAACCTGAAAAACAACCCTGGTTACGACCAAAATCCAAAATTCTCACTCGACGGCAAATATGTTGCATGGCTTAGCATGGCACGTGATGGTTATGAGAGTGACCGCCAACGCCTATGTGTATATGAACTCGAAACAGGCATAAAGAGATACGTTACAGAAGCCTTCGACTCGAATGTTGATGATTTTTGCTGGTCAGACACCAAGGATGTACAATTCTACTTCATAGGCGTGTGGCATGGTACAGAAAATCTTTATGCTGTGACTAAAAAGGGTGAGCTGATACAGCTAACAGATGATTGGGCGGATTTTGGTTCGCTTCAAATTCTTGGTGATGGCAAGCGACTGATAGCAGAACGCCACAACTATATGGCACCTGCCGACTTATACCTTGTTACTCCTATTACCAAGGGAAAAAAGAAGACAATTGTTACCCAATTGACACAAGAGAACAAACACATTCTCGACCAGTTGGCTAAAGGCAGTGTGGAACAACGCTGGGTGAAGACAACAGACGGCAAGGACATGATGTATTGGGTAATTCTGCCACCACATTTCGATGCAGCCAAGAAATATCCTACGTTGCTATTTTGTGAGGGAGGTCCTCAAAGTCCGGTTTCACAATTTTGGAGCTACCGTTGGAACTTTATGATAATGGCATCACATGGATATGTAATTGTGGCACCAAACCGACATGGACTGCCAGGCTTTGGTAGTGAGTGGTGCGAGGAGATCAGTGGCGACTGGACTGGTCAATGCATGGACGACTACCTCACGGCTATAGATGATGCCACAGCAAATCTTCCTTATGTGGACAAGAACCGTCTTGGTGCTGTCGGAGCCAGTTTTGGCGGGTTCAGCGTATATTACCTTGCTGGTCACCACGACAAGCGCTTCAAGTGTTTCATTGCCCACGACGGCGCATTCAATCTTGAAGCGATGTACACAGAAACAGAAGAAAACTGGTTCTCTAATTGGGAGTATGACGATGCTTATTGGAACAAAGACATGACAGCCAATGCACGTAGAACATACAACAATTCACCCCATCGTTTTGTTGACCAATGGGACACCCCCATATTGTGCATTCACGGTGAGAAAGACTACCGTATAAATGCAACTCAGGGAATGAGTGCTTTCAATGCAGCCCGCATGAAAGGCATTGAGGCGCAACTCCTCATCTTCCCCGACGAGAACCACTGGGTGCT
>ONAG01000063.1 GCA_900315745.1 uncultured Prevotellaceae bacterium | reverse complement strand
CTTTGGTAACCATCGACCTGCTGCTGAAGGCAGGTTGCAGGGTTCGTGTGTTCGACCCTGTCGCCATGGATGAATGCAAGCGCCGTATCGGTGACAGCGTTGAATATTGCAAGGACATGTATGATGCAGTGCTCGATGCCGATGCCATGCTGTTGCTCACAGAGTGGAAACAATTCCGCCTCCCAAGTTGGGGCGTCATGAAGAAGACCATGAATCACGCCTTGGTGATTGATGGCAGAAACATTTATGATGCTGAGGAGTTGGCAGAATATGGCTTCGAGTACCACTGCATTGGAAAATAGCAAAATGCTTTTTTGAGGTGTCACATCAATTTCTGTGAGCACCAGACAAATAAAGGTCGAGATCCTACAGAGGAACTCGACCTTTTTTGTAACCTATGATTTTGAAAATATCAGGCGGCTATCACATTGCTGCAAATCCTGATTATCAATGACGCAATATCTTTTTGCCTTTTTTTACGTAAATGCCCTTTTGCGCAGTATATGAAACTTTCGCCCCACCAATGCTGTAGGTGTCGCCTTCTTCTTCATCTGTCAGGTATGTGGGTGTGTAAATGCCATTTGTAGCATCATCCATTACTGTTTTCACTTCCTCCTCGCTAAGAGCGTAGTTGAAGATGCGTATGTCATCGATGTAAGCCTTCAGATAAGGAGAAGATGCCTGCAGGCCGTGTCCGAGATAGTTCATGCAAGGATGTATGTCGCTTGGTTTGATGGTGATGGCTGTTGTCTCAGCCACCTTCTCTCCATCCACATAAAGAGTTGTCAGTCCATTGCCGATGCATACAGCCACATGTTTCCATCTTGATGCAATTAGTTTGCTGGTGCTTGATAGAGACTGTTCGCCATTTCCGTCATTGATTACGAAACTCACGCCCTTGCCGTCAGAAGGTGTGAGATACATGTATTGGTCAGGTCCGTTGCTAAAGTCGAAGATGCGCTGGTTGGCTGTATTGGTGTTTCTCCAATACACCCACCCTGTAAACGTCAGTTCGTCGCTGGATGCAATCTCGTAAGGCAGTTGAACAAATTGGCTCGTTCCGTTGAGGCTTAGCGATTTCTCTCCCTCTATTTTCGTTGCCATGTAAGTGGCTGTGCCGTAATGCGCTGCATCCATTTGGTTGGATGTCTCGTCGAGTGTCGTTCCATCCATTGTCCAATGAGCAATCATGGCATGTTCGCATGTTGGTGCTGCCTCCACGCTGTTGCATGGTATCGACATGTTGTCGCTAAGGTCGATAGCCTTGATGCTGTATTCGTATGTCTTTCCTGGGCGACAGCAGTTGTCCAAGAACTTGCATGCTTTAAGTTTTCTTGCTATGGTGTGCCATTCGCCAGTGCCTTTCTCAGCCCTCAATATCATGTATCCGTCGAGGTCGGCTTCCGTATTTGGCTGCCATTCCAGCAACACGCTTGCAGGCAGAGAGGTGGCATTAAGGCCAGTAGGTGTGGCAGGAGCCTCCAATTCACATTCCGCTTCCAATGGAATGATGCGCCACAACTGCCGGGTGGGGTCAGGCAGCAAGGATTGTTGGTTGATGTTCATGCCTTGAACCTTGTTGCTGCTGGTGAGAGTCAGGTAGAGAGCGCTTTCTCGGTTGCGGATATAGTAGAATCCATCTCCGGCGTATGTGAGATACCACTGCTGGTTTGTGGATGGCGTGCCGGTGCCGAATGATATTACGTTGCCGCCACTCTGTGTGGAGAAGTTCAGCACGTCCATGTGTTTGCCGTCATTCACCGACTTAATGTCATAGAAACTGTAGTCGCCGTCAACGCTTGAACCCACAGGCTTCACTTCCCACTGCATGGATGCGCTGCCGTTGTAGCTCCTTTGCGATATGTTGGGTTGTCCATTTAGTTCGCCATGTTCTGCAACAACGAAGCAAGTGGCTTTGTTCATTATTTTGTAGATGCCGTCGATGGGACTTGGCTGCACGTCTGCCCCCCAAGTGATGTCGATTACTCGTTCAGCGTTCTTCTGTCCTTTCTGATATCCTGTACCTCCATGAATTGCCATTCTCATCTCTCGTGTCGGCCCCACGCCGTCATAATAGACATCGTGGTCGGTGGAGATGAACTGGTATGAGGTGGTGTATGCCTGTCGTTCGCTTGAGCCCAAGAATCCCTTCACTTGACCGTTGTCGTGTCTGTAAACGGTGGCGGCTGTCCAGTTGTCAGGGTGCTCTGCATACCCTAATCTGACACCATGGCGGCTGATGTCGCAGAACTCGCCCCTTGCCCTGCTGTCGAAGCCCCACCAGATGCCCACTGTCATGCCATGTTCCAGACCGATGAAGGCTTCCGCCACATTGTGCATCTCGTCGTTGTATCCCACTTTTCCATCCTTGGTCAAGAGGTCGTAAAATGCTTTGTAGTTGTTCATCGACCCTGCCAGTTGGTGGGTGTTGCCCCAGTCGTAGTATTCCTTGCCGGGGTTGTACCATGTAATTGCCTTGTCGTCGTTAAGCGTGTTGGCGCCCACGATTGCAACATTGGCGAAGCGTGGGTAGGTCTCTTTCAACCTCTTTGCTATGTCTCGGCTGTTGGCTGCCGTGGCACCTTCTTCTGTCCAGTAGTCGGGCTCGTTGAATGGTGATATGCCAACCACGCGATGTTTTGAGTTTTCATTCAGCCATTTCACATGAGCGTGGATCATGGCTGACCATCTTTCCACATTGGCATAGTTGCCGGTGCGGTATGAGGCATCCACTCCCGCTTCCTGGTCGCAGGTGAGCACCAATGGCAGAGTGTCGCTGAGGATGTTGAATATCCTGTTGCGTTGCTGTAGATGGCTGGTGGCATCGTAGGCGAGGACAGAGTCATTGGTCAATGCTTTTGCCGTGCGGAAACACGAACGTCCGATGCCTACGTTTTCTTTCCCCATGTGGTTGACACCCTTGCGGAAGTTCTGTTCGCTAATCCATGCTTGGTCCAAGCCCCAGATGGGATTGAAACGCTTGCCCTCACCGCTGACGGAGAAAGAAAGGGAGGCTTGGGCAGGTGCCGTGGGAGTGATGAAACTGCTCGCTGACACCACCCTGTCTTCTTCTTGTGCATTGGCTGTGGTAATAACCATCAAGGCTGCCAATATTGTCAAATATCGTGTTTTCATTTTATAAAATGTTTGTGTTATTCCTATGATATTATTCCATCCACACAGGTTTCCCTTCTGTGGTCAGACCAGCAGCACTGACTTTCACCTTGGTCTCTTTTGAATTGTTGAAGAAAACAACATCTGCGTTTCCCTCATCGTCAAGCATTAGATTGGGGTTCCAATAGAGCGTCCTGCGATAGTCTTTTGGTAGTTCAGAAGTGTTGCGCATGTTGTAGTCGGGTGAATAAAACTCATCTGGCACGAACATGCCGTCGATGATGATTCTGCGGTCGCGATATGTACGCCGCTTGCTGTTGTCGGGCATGGGTACGAGGTCGATGGTGACATCGGCTATGGTGGCAGAACGTTGAGTTCCCTTTTCCTCGTTGCGCAACTCAAAATCCGTAAACACCCTGATATCCTTCAAACGTCTCAACTTCATGTTTCTGATAAGTTCGTAACCACTCTGACTCATAGCTCTTTGGAAGAGGGTGTCAGTATCGAAGGCAGAGGCATAATTTATCTCGATATAAGTGTCGCCTTCATTCCATCGGGTATCCACCACCTTTGCGCGGTTGCTGTTCATGTTGCCGAAAAGCACCGTCGCCACTTGACTGGAAAAACTACTTATGTCCAACTTTCCGAATGACAGTCCATAGTCGGTTACCATGTTGTAAATGTCGTATGCGTCATATACGGCGGCAGGATGCTCGTAGTCGATTGTGCTGCGCCCGGTGCGCCTGCGCGCTTTCACCTTGATGCCTTTCAGCATCTTGTCCATTGGAGATATCTTTTCGCCTATGAATTGTAAATTACTATCATCGTCGAAGTTGTCGTTGGAAAAAGGCAAGTTGCATTGGTAGAAGGAGTATTTTTTTGCAAAAACAGGATAGAACAAGTCGCGCTTCACATAATACTCCGGCCATTTGTCTTCATCCATCAATCCCTTGGTGGCGAGTCGTTTTTTCTTCTTCTCGCTGATGTCCTTGTCATGAGCGGAGATGAACAGCACCCCAGTACCATAGAAAGGAGGAACATTGATTAAGAATCTCCCGCCATTGGTAGTCTCTGTCTCCACGCCCGCCACTTGAGTGTTGACGGATAGTTCACTCTCCACAATCACTTCATGCTTCAATCCGCCATGGTTGACGCCGTAATGAGGATTGGTGACATATACCACCTCCGGCATGCCGTCAGATGCTTCTGGGTTGATGCCATAATTTTTTCTTCTCTGATCCTGATTGGTATCTTCCACAGAGTTGAAAGGATTGTTGCGAGTCTTGTAATTGCTTATGCTCTTTTTCTCCTGTCCAGAAGACCAATTGCCAATATTCACCTTGTCATTGATGTCCTCGAAGCTGACAGTCTTATAGACGGCTCCTTCAATGGTTATGTATTTCTCTGGCGTGTATCGTGGAGGCATTGTGTCGGTTAGTTCCTTAAAGTTATATCTCCGCCAGCCTTGCACCATCATGAGCAGGTCGAGAGCAGAGCGGTGCTCTTCGTCGTCCGCCTCGAAATAATAGTCGGGGTAGGGGATGTAGCCTCTTAGCTCACTGCTTAGAAGCAGGTCGGTCATGATGTTTCCTGTCTCGAAAGTGGGGTCGTCCATACCCTTGTCGCGCACAGCCAATGACACATGACGGGTGTTGGCAGGTGCTTTTACGGAAAGCTCCACTTGCTCGTATGGTTCATAAACATCTTTAAGTCCTTCCACCTGGATGGAACTGGCATGTTCTTCAGGGTGCCAGACGAAAAACAAACGGTCGGCAAGAGGTGACCCTTCCTCGTCGAGCACTATGAGGTCGTTGACACCTGTAGGAAGAGTTGAAGTGTCGATTTTTAAGGAACAGTTCCCCTTTTCGTCGAATGTGAGACGCTCTGTCATTTTCAAGGCTCCACGGCAGAGCACCAACGCTGCGTATTGGCGGTTGAGAGGCAATCCCCTCAAAGAAAGGTGCGCGTTCATATCCTGTCCCTCACGAACCAAAGAAAGCACACATCCTCGTTGCTCCACTTTGGGTAGGTCGAAGCGATAATCCTTTCCGTTGTGTGTCACTTTCACCTTGGGCGTGCCTCGTTCCGGCACATCTATCTCCATCAAGCCACGACCCTGATAAACAGTGGAAAATGGTATCGAGTCCACGATGCCGCTTACATCCACTTGCTCACCTTGTTCGTTTGTCGCCTCGAATGCCACACGGCTATGTGTTCCAGCTATCAAGTGGCCGCCCTCCGGATAGAAAGACATGTTTAGTTTTGGCTTCTCCTCCGGGTCGAGGCGTGTCTTGGGCCTGTTCACTATATACCGGAACTGGTATTCTCCCTCAGTCTCAGGCTTTTCATATACAGGTACCACACGAGAGTATGGCGTGTCATAAACGCGGTAGAAGTCGTACGCCATCTTTTGGTTGTAGAACACTTCGCGGTCGTATTTGTTGTGGGGATGTATCGAGACATCGAAATTCAACATCCATCGTGTGTAGGCTCTCAGTTCATAAAATCCGGAGTATAGAGTATCTCGCAACTCGAAGTTGCCGCAGCCATATCCATCGGGAGAGATCACCACGTTCTGTCGTTCCACCACCAATCCGTCTGGCGACACCAACTCCACGTATGTGATGCGGCTCATGTCCGTGTATGTCAAGGAGTCGGCACGCACCACGTATGCCTTGTACCAAATTGTGTCGCCTTTGAAATAACAGTTGTTGTCGATATGAAGATATATCTTTTCTTGAACGGGGGCTTTGGAAATGATTGACAGCAGACTGTCAAGTGGTGTTGCAGCAGCATTTGTCAATGTAGCAAAGAAAAACAACAACAATAGATGTCTTTTCATTAGGAATGTATGTGTTCTCATTAGGTAATTCAATCTTTGATAATAGATGGCAAAAATAAACAAAAAAACATAGATTAGCCACTATTTACAAGCCTTTTTTCCGCTTTTTGTTTACTTTATTATAAAAATAGACCTTTTTGCATGATAAATGGTGGAGTATTCCCCTTTTTTTATTAAATTTGCGCCCATAAGACACAGAAATTCCTAATGACACAAACCATATCTTTACTGACAAATCAATAATTCACCATATTATGAGAAAAGCCGTTCTTTTTTTGTTTGTGGCGTGTATGCTTTGCGCAATTCCGTCGCATATTTTCGCAAACACCACCGTCAGAGTGGTGCAGGTCAGTTCGCCTGTCACCTTGAGCGAAGACGTAGTTTATATCATCACCTCCACAACACCATTCACAGATGAAGGGACAGTGGACATCACCAACACAGAGCATGCAGTCCTTATCCTCGATGCAGTGAAGCCTTCAAAAGCCCTTGCGCTGCTATCACATGTCACCATCAATGGAGAGAGAGCGGTGAACGCCACCAACTGCCAAGTGAAGATTCACAACAGGGGCTGCATCATAATGCCATACAAAAAGGATGTCAAACCCTTGACAGTATATTCTGAGAAAGATTTCGGGGGCGAGGCAGTGAGTGATTTCGGACTTGAGAACAGCGGTGGATACATGAACACTCTCAGTGCGGATAAGCTCAACAACAGGATACATAGCTTCAAACTCAAAAGGGGGTATATGGTGACATTCTCCACCCAGCCAAAAGGAAGAGGATACAGCAGGTGCTTCATAGCAGCAAACAGCGACCTTGAAATGTCTGAGCTGCCAGCGATATTGGATGGACGTATCTCGTCGTACCGCATCTTCAAGTGGAATGACACCAGCAAGGCGGGCATCGCCAACGACACGCGGTCGGACCCATGTTCAAAACTCAATGTCACCAGTTGCTATTCTTTCGGACTTGGAGAGGACAGGGGACTCGACACCGAGTGCGTGCCGCATCACATCTATGAAGACTGGCCATCGGCTTCAGCATGTGGTTCAGTGGGGTATTCGCCCCACATGAAAACCAATAACGAGCCAGGCAACTCCGCTGACGACCACCCGCAGACCGTGGATCAGATTTTGGCAAACTGGGAGAACCTCATGGCGACGGGCATGAGACTTTGCTCACCATCATCACATGATGGAAGTCTAAACCACCTCAGGGATTTCCTCGACTCCATAGATGCAAGAGGATGGAGATGCGACATTATCGACCTCCATTGTTACTGGACAGAAGGCAGTTTCAACAATATCAAGGGCAGTTGGGTGGACAGATACCATCGCCCTATATGGATATCGGAATGGGTTTGGGGAGCATCATGGAACAATAATGGCATTTTCGGAATTGCAACAGGAAACAATAGAAACAACCCCACTGCAAGTCAGTTGGAGCAAAACAAGAATGCCGTGCAAAGTATCTGCAACAAGCTCAATTCCTGGGACTACATCGAGCGCTATTTCTATTGGAACAGCGAAGCCAACTGCTCAAAATTGTATCTTGATGGACAACTGACACCCGCCGGTCAATTCTATTCTAACATGAACACTGGGGTAGGGTATAACGGCAGGTATGAGTTCGTGCCAACAACCCCAAGGCAATACGGACTGTCCAATTTCAAGCAAACTACAGATGGCAACAATGTAATCCTCTCCTGGAACGACCAGAATGGCGAGTACAATCAGGTGATGGATGTCCAGTGCAAGTTGAAGGGAGGACAATGGGAAACCATAGCTGTCATTGACATGAAAGAGGCGGCAGCCAAGTATGTCTATACCGTGGAAAATGCACCAGAAGGGGCTTTATACCGCATTCACATCACCGACCTGAACGGAATAGAGCACTATACCAATGATGACATGGAAGTGGGAGATGCCGTGATAGACAAGTCGGGAAT
Organism: uncultured Prevotellaceae bacterium; assembly: GCA_900315745.1. Lineage (GTDB taxonomy): Bacteria > Bacteroidota > Bacteroidia > Bacteroidales > Bacteroidaceae > Prevotella. Next base: position 16,346 of record ONAG01000063.1, on the reverse strand, counting down.
GCAGCAATTCGCAGGTGGCAACCTCATAGCGAATGGAGATTTCGACTTTGGCACCACTGATTGGAATGCAGGAAATGGGAACGCTCTTGAAAAGCCATACTTCCAAGTGGTTCGCAAGGGTGGTTACAACGGCGGAGCATACTTGCAGGCTTATGGCTCAGGAGGCATTGACCACATGGCTTCAATCAAAAAAGTTATAGAACTGGAACCAAACCAAGACTATGTGTTCAGCGTGGCTGCAAGAAATGGTGGAAGCTATCTTAGGTTGAACCTCTCTGAGGATGGAGTGGCAGAAAGTGCAGAGGTAGCGCGTGTTGGCAATACCACCGACTGGAGAAAGCAGACATTCACTTTCAACAGTGGCAATTATACAAAGGCATTACTCGCTTTCAGATGGCTCGCAGGCACAGCCATGATAGACAAGGTGGAACTGAGGAAGCTTTATCCCACAAGGCAGGCAGCCGTGGCTGATGGCGTGACAAACTCAAAGAAGATAGCCGAAGTGGCAGAACAATACAACACAGCCTTGCCAGAACTTAACAGCGAGCTAAACACCAAGTTGGCAAGTTTGGAGGGGAATGATGATGAAGCCCTTTATTTGGCACAGGATGCCATCGACGCAATGTTGGCGGCAATGGCAGACAAAGACGCCATCGACTCGCTGCTGAGAATTGCAAATTCTGTCAGGGATATGAAGTTTGGTGGTCAGGATGCTTTGAATGTTGCCATGGAGCAGGCTGAGAATAGCAGTGGGGCATCGAACATCACTGCTGCAAGAAAACAACTGCAGTCCGCTCTCGAACAATTCTATACCACAAGTGAAGCATCAAAACAGCCGGAACAACCTTATTTTGCAACTACCAACGGATGGCAAGTGAAAGTGGGGACATACAAGGGTGGCGACCAGCGAACAAATACAGTTGGTGGCAAGACCTGTTGGAATGCATGGTGGAGCGGCATAGGAGCTTCACAAGGAAATAAACAGACCATGGAGATAAGGCAGGATGTGGAGAATGTTCCAGAAGGTCTCTATACTCTTGAATGCAAGGCAACCACCCAGCACTATTGCCTTAGCGACCAGCACGGATACTTGGTTTGCGGACAAGACACGGCATCCACTACAAATCTTAAAAGTGACTACTTTGACCTGCCCGTGGGCAATATCTGGGAAACTCTCAGCACAACACCTCTTTATGTGGAAGAGGGCGGCAAAATCACCATAGGATTTGTAGGGTCGAAGCAAGGGGCTGTGGATAATGCATGGCATCCTGTTGGAGAGCCAACCAACTCAGGAGACAAACGAGAAGGGTGGTGGTGTGCAACAGACTTCATCCTACGCTATCATCCCCTACACAAACAGCAGGTCAATGCAGGAGAATGGAAAACAATATGCCTGCCATATACCTACGAGGTGCCTGAGAATGCAAAATTCTATAAAATAGCGGGAATCCTGACAGACCATTCCAAAATTTGCATTGAGGAAGTAACCACCATCGAGGCGGGAATGCCTTGCATCTTTATAGCCAATAAAGACAACCTGGTATTCTATGAGTATGGAGAAAAGGTGGCAAGTCCTCTTGGCTATGACACGCAAAACAACCTGAGAGGATTCTTCGAGACATCTGCAAGAGCACCAAAGGGCAGTTATGTTCTCCTTGCCAATGGTGCATGGATTAAGGTTGATCAGGATAGACCACAAATCGAAAACTATTCTGCCATCATCTACAAACTTGACGGCATGGATGAAATCAGTTCCTGGGATGGGCTGACCATGAACATTTTCGAGGATGCTGATGGCATTCACTATGTTGGTTCGACATCACAGAACGCCACTTATTTCACAACAAGTGGTCAACAAGTGAGCAATCCTCATGGGATAACCATCGAAGTGAAGAATGGAAAGACAAGAAAAACAGTGAAGAAATAACAATAAAATTGCAATGAAAATGCTATTTAGAAAAAACATCCTTTCAATCATCCTTTTGGCTTCTACACTATCTGTACAGGCGGAATGGAAAGATGTGACAGACCAGTTGATAACCAACCCACGTTTCGAAGGCAATAGCTCTTCAGGGTGGTACTGGTCAGGGTCTGTTCAAGCTACAAGTGCCAATTTCGGAGCTTACGAGTTCTGGTCTGGTTATTTTGATTTCTACCAGTATGTCAGTACAATGCCAAAGGGCAGGTATCGACTGTCGGTGCAAGGCTTTTACAGGGTGGCAGATTTTGACGTGGTTTATCCGCGATGGCAAAATGGAGAAGAGGAAGTAATAGCTTTCCTCTATGCAGGTAATCATCAGATTCCTTTGAAAAGCGTCTTCGACTATTCTTTCAACAGACCCCTGCCTGGAACATGGACACCAGACAACCAACATTACTACCCAAACAACATGGAGACTGCGGCAAGAGCTTTCTCCGATGGGGCATATGTCAATGTGATGGAGTTCGATTGGGATGGTGAAGACTATTGCCAATTGGGCATCAAATGTGATGATTATGAATGGTCCAACTGGTGCATCTTCGACAATTTCAAACTTGAATATGATGGAAACGTCACACAAGCAAGTTCAATAGAAGTTATGATTAATCAACCAGAAATCTTGGTGGGTGAATCTTCTATTGCTGAGGCTGACATATTACCTGAAAATGTCATGTCGCGCAAGGTAATATGGACTTCAAGCAATCCAAAAGTCGCTTACGTGGAAGATAATGGAGCATTTGCCACTATCTATGGAATGGAAAGTGGGGAGGCTACTATCACTGCTTATACAACTGATGGTTCCAACATTTCCGACTCCAAGACTATCAAGGTCGTGAAGGATAACTTCAACTGGATGGACATCACTGATGTTTACATGAAAAATCCAAGATTCGACAACAATCGAACAGATGGTTGGAATATTGCTTCAAATGCTTCATCGCAAACAGCCAATTTTGGTTGCTTTGAATTCTGGAATGGTTATTTCTTCATGCGGCAGACTCTCGAAAACATGCCTAAGGGCAAGTACAAACTGTCGTTGCAGGGATATTACCGCTCCACCGACAACGACCAGGCTTATCAAAGCCATCAAGATGGAACTGAAATGCGTGAGGCATGGCTTCAACTTGTCTATCATTCTTTCCCAATCAAAAGCATTTATGATGAATGTTTCAATGAATATGTAGATAACTGCTGGTCGCCGGACTGGGAGCATTTCTACCCTAATGGAATGTCGTCGGCTGCAGAGGCTTTCTCCAGGGGAATGTACAACAATGTAGTATTGTTTGATTACGACCCCGAAACGCAAGGTGATTTTGATGTTGGTGTTGTTGGTACCACAAGCATGTATTCCAACTGGTGCATCTTCGACAACTTCAAGTTGGAATATTGTGGCGATGTGGTGTATGCCACGGGTATTGATGTCACTATCGACAAACCCACCATCATTGTCAGCGAGACAGCACAATGCACAGCAACAGTGACACCAGAAAACGCTCTTGTAAAAGACGTGACTTGGACGTCGAGCCAGCCAGAAGTGGCGTCTGTAAATGCAAATGGTTTGGTGAAAGGACTGAAAGCTGGTACTACTGAAATCAGCGCCACCACAATGGATGGCTCAAACCTAACAGCTTCTGTGAGATTGACCGTCACAGAAGGCGGAGGAGTGGAGGATGCCATAGTGATAAATGAAATCATGGCTTCCAATATTGACGAATTCATCAGTCCCGCGTTCAATTTTGACGGATGGGTGGAACTTTACAATACAACCAATTCCACGATAAAACTCGACGGTCTCTATTTTAGCGATGACCAATCCAACCTCACCAAATGGAAGATGCCAAACGGCATGGGAGTGCTGAAGCCTAAAGGGTATGCTCTGATTTGGCTTGATAGCAATAACCTGAAGAATACCAATGCACCTTTCAAACTGGATACCGACGGTGGTTCTTTGTTCATAAGCAATGATGGCAAGAACGTCATAGCAAGTGCTACTTATCCCGAAAGCATCGAACGAGTGAGCTATGCCAGAACATCCGATGCAGGAGAAAGCTGGGGAATGACAGCAAAACCAACCCCAGGGGCTTCGAACAACAAGTCCGTCTTCGCACAGGGACAATTAGCGGAACCCGTGGTGGACCAAAACTCGCAACTTTTCGTTACTCCGCTTAGTGTCAACGTCACCATACCTGCCGGAACAACACTGAGATACACCACCGATGGAACCCTGCCTACCATGACCAACGGCTACACAAGCCAAACAGGGCAGTTCAGTGTTTCCGAGACACAAAACTATAGGTTCCGTCTCTTCGCTGATGACATGTTGCCTTCAAGGGTGACGACACGTTCGTATATCTATGCGTCTCAAGACTACAGCCTGCCAGTGGTTTCAGTGGTTAGCGATCCGAGATTCCTCTACGACGACTCCATCGGCGTGTATGTAAGGGGTGTGAATGGACGTCCTGGAAACGGACAATCATCGAAATGCAACTGGAACATGGACTGGGAACGTCCTGTCAACCTCTCATACCTTAATACTGACGGAGAGATGGTGCTCAACCAGGATGTCAACCTGGAGATGTGTGGTGGATGGAGCCGCGCTTGGAACCCACATGCTTTCAAACTAAAAGGCAGCAAGGAGTTAGGAGGCAACAAGAACTTGCCATATCCGTTCTTTGAGGACAAGCCATATATCCGCAACCGAACCCTCCAAGTGAGAAATGGCGGCAACGACAATACCTACAGGTTCAAGGATCCAGTCCTGCAATACCTCGTTCAGTCATCGGGGGTTGACATGGATGTTCAGAGTTACGAACCGGCTCATGAATTCATCAACGGCAGGTACATAGGCGTGCTGAATGTCAGGGAGCCCAACAACAAACATTATGTTTATGCCAACTATGGTTGGGACGAAGAAGAGATAGACCAGTTTGAAATGTCGCCAGACTCAGGTTACGTGCAGAAATGTGGCACTCCTGACGCCTTCCACGAATTGGCAGTGGAATTGTCGCAGAATGCTGCTGACAACAATGTGTATGCCGAGATATGCAACATGCTCGACATAGATGCCTACATCAACTATATGGCAGCCGAGTTCTATCTCTGCAACTGGGATTGGCCACAGAACAACGTTAAGGGCTTCCGCCATATCGACAATGGCAAGTTCAGGTTTGTGCTCTTTGACCTCGATGGCAGTTTCAACGGCAATGACCCCTTCGGAGGATTTATGAACAAGGAATGGTACACGTTCGACCAACTATACCCCACATCGCTCGGTAGAATCTCTGGACAGATAGAGTTCGTAACACTCTTCCGCAACTTGCTTGCCAATGAAGAATTCCGCCGCAAGTTCATCGATGCCTACTGCATGATGGGCGGAAGCATTTATGAGGCAAAGCGTGCCAGTGAAATCATAGAAATGTTGGCAGAAAGGGTGAAGCCAGCCATGAGGCTTGAAGGCATCAATATCGACAACTCTGCAAATGACCTGAGAAACAACTTGAACAGGAGGTTGAACACATCCATCAACGCCTTGAGGAATTACTGGCCCATGCAATTGAGCAACGTGGAGCCACAGAGAGTAACCCTCAACAGCGATGTTGAGAATGCCAACCTGCTCATCAACGGACAACGAGTGCCCACTGGCAGGTTCGACGGCTTGCTCTTCCCACCAGTCACCCTGATAGCCGAGGCGCCAGCAGGGTATGCTTTCCAAGGATGGCTCAATGGCAATGGAGAAGATGTCAACCTATTTACAGAAAGGTCCAAATGGAAGTATTATGACCAGGGTTCTCTCGATGGCACCAACTGGACTTCTCCAGGATATGACGAAGATGGATGGAAATCGGGCAACGCACCACTTGGATATGCCAAAGATGACATCGCAACGAGGCTCGACTATGGCAATGACAGCAACAACAAGCGACCTACCGCGTATTTCCGCACAAGCATAAACCTTGAAAATGCTCCAACAAGAAGTGATGTCATCAACCTCAACTATACGGTGGACGATGGTGTTGTGGTCTATATAAATGGTACAGAGGCAGGCAGGTACAACATGCCTTCGGGAAATGTGAATTACAATACCTTTGCATCGTCATACGCTCCAAACAATCCTGACAGAGGAGTGATGTCGATTTCTCCAAGCCTCTTCCATTCCGGCAACAACGTGATTGCAGTGGAAGTACACAACAACAGTGGTAGTTCCACCGACCTCTATTGGGATGCTTCGCTAACCATGACCACCACTTCTATGGCAACGAATTTCTATTCCACCGATGAACGCATTCCATTGCCAGAGGGCAATGTGTCTCTAACTGCATCTTACCGCGAACTCACAGAGGCTGAAAAGGCGGAACTTGGACTGTATCCAGTTGTAATCAACGAGGTGAGCGCTTCCAATGATGCTCTCATCAACGATTATGGCAAAAAGGCCGACTGGGTGGAGCTTTACAACACCACCGGTGAAGATGTTGACATTGAAGGTATGTATCTCTCCGACCAGTCTGAGAATCCCACAAAGTATCAGATTTCAAAGAACGGCACGAATGTCAACACTATTATTCCTGCACATGGTCATCTCATCATCTGGTGCGACAAGCAGGAAACTACAAGTCAGGCTCTTCATGCATCCTTCAAGCTTGCTAACGAGGGAGGCGTAGTGACTCTCACTGCAGCCGACAAGAGTTGGAAAGACATGCTGCGCTATGGATCGCATGACGGTAACTCTACCGTGGGGCGCTTCCCCGACGGCACTGCCAACGTATATCTGATGAACGTGCCAACTATCGGCAAGACCAATATTTACTCCAGCTATGTGACCAAGGTGGAGCAGACAGACCCCGAAAACGTGGACAATGCTTTCATCGCATCAGCCAACGGCACACGCATCTACTATGCAGAACCTTATGTCACCGTCAAGAGCGAGTATGCCAAGTGGGCAAAGGTCGATATCTATACCAATGATGGCCGCATGATTGACCAGCAGATGGTGCAAATCAACCATGGCAAGGGTCAATTGAATGTTTCTCATCTTGCCCCTGGCTTCTACATTGCCAGAGCCACCGACGACCAGCAGGTTAAAGTGGCTTGCAAGTTCGTGAAGTGATTCGGCAATCATTAGAAAATCAAAAAACCTCCAAGGGAAAACACCTTGGAGGTTTTTTGATTGGAGCGAAATGTAGTTTGGAAAAACTTGCTTTTTATTGAGTGGTTGAACACCAACTGCCTTATATGGCTGTGTCTTATTTTGCAAAGAACAAGTCGGTGAACCATATCGTGCTGTGACCGGCACGCACGCTGACATTGCCTAATGAACTTAGGTCAAGGCCTTCAACAGATGCCGACAAGTAATTCCACTTGTGTTTTTCAAGAGGTATCACGATATCTTTCACTTTTTCATCATTGCTGTTCAATATCTCAATGGTCAGTTGTGACGCATCCGGTGTGAAAGCTGTGAGATAAACCTTCTTGGCTCCTGCAGCAGACTTTCCTGCCGTCTGCCAGAATCCTGCCTGGCCAGTCCAGGTGTCGTTGGTATCTTCCGCATATTCTGCCTTTGTTACTGTTGCTCCACCTACCATTGTCTCAGTGACCGTGCACTTGTACCATCCACCAGGATATTTGATGTAGTTGTTGAGGAATCCGTATGTGTCGCTGAAGACAGACATCACAATGTCGGAAGCGCTGACGGTGGGTTTGTTGGGCTCAGCTGTCGGTTCGGTAGGTGTCTCTTCGTATATCCCGAGAATTATATTTACCAATAGGGTTACATCCGACACCGATATGGCGTTGTCTTCATTTATGTCTGCCACAGAAGTGTCAATGTCACCCAATCCCAGTATGTAATTGACAAGAAGGGTGACATCTGCCACACTCACCTCTCCATCATTGTTCACATCTCCTTTCTTGCGTGCGGTGTAGTCGTAGCTGTCACCGTAAAAACCCTTGGTGATGAAGTTGACCAGGTCTGGCTTGGTGAACTTTGGCACACTGCGGTCTTGACCGTCAGACAGCCCCATCCAATAGAAAGTGGCGTAGCCATATTCCTTGGCACGTCTGACGAAATACTTGGAATATTCAAGAGTGTTTTCCCTATAGTCATTCCAATAGTCCACTCCGTCGTCAGCTGTGCCCCATTCGCCAAAGATGACAGGGCCCTTGGTGGCAAGATAGCTCTTTATGTCCCTTAGCATCTGGTCAACTGTATATTTGCAGTTTGAGATGTTGTCGGTCTGGAGATAGCTGTGCACCTCGTAAATGATGTGCCCCGTTGCAGTATCGTTAGGCTTATTCATGTTTTTGAGTGGGTCTTGCAAATGCGAGTTCCAAGTGCCCGAGCCACTGGCTGCCGCATACGTGCAGAGGACGAGGTTGCGCTGACTGTTGTTGCCTCCTGTTGCCCTTACAGCATTGACAAATGATTGCGCATAGTTGTTGATGGCATTGTAGGCGTCAGCAGCCTTGGTGGCATTGTAGCCGTTTGGGGAACCTAATGTTGCAAAGCACCATGAGTTGTCTTCGTCGAGCATCTCGTTATAGCCCTCGAAAAGCAATTTATCTCCATAATCCTTGAAACGGTTGGCAATTTGTGTCCATATCGCCTCGAAAGTGCTCTTGTTCTTGTTGTAATTGTTGGAAGAGGTCTTTAGCCATGAGCAGGAGTATGTTCCTGTGTCGTGATGCACGTTTAGGATGCAATACATGCCTTCGTTGATGACATAGTCCACGACTTCCTGCACCCTGTCCATCCATGCTTTTTGTATTTGAGTGCCGATGGGGTCGGCTACAGGGTCCCATGTGGTGCTGTTGCCCGAGAACTGGAATTTTGCCTCCATGTGTGGATACCACGTGACGGGTACTCTGATGGCGTTGAATCCAGCCTTTTTCATCATCTTGATGAGTTCTCTTTTCGTGACAGGCTGTCCCCATGCCGTCTCGTAGTCTGAAGGACGTCGCTGCGTCCATCTCTCTATCCACATGTTGTCAAGGTCGCCAGAGTGGGAGTCGAGCGTGTTTCCAAGATTCCAGCCCACTTTCATGTTGGCAACGGCATCGGTTGCGGTCTCAAAATCAATAGCTTGTGCCATGCCAACATTCATGATGGCAAAGGCACCCAAAAGGATGATTCGATAGTTTTTCATTATGTTGTCTTATCTGCCTATTTTAGTTTTCGAATTTACTGATTCTGTTTCACGCTGTTGCAACGTGTGGTGTAGAACTGCTTGAAATCAGACCACTTGTAGTATGGGTATTGGTTTGTTGGCACGGGCAAGCTCGCCTCTACGCCGTTGAGGAGGCATTTAAGCAATATGTCATCCTTTCCTTTCTTGCCGCGATAGAATATAAGTTGGATGTTGGACGCCTTGCCCGTCTGCCAGTTCTGGTAGCAGTTCTTTACCTCGTAAGGGTCAATCGGGTCTTTGTCTGCACCATTTAGTCCCATGAGCACTGTCAGTGGGCCAAGACATGTGTCGTGGCCGAAACGGAGGTCGCAGATGTGGTCGCTGCTGCCATTTAACACTGCTTCCGCCTTCTTGATTATGTCTTCAAGAATGGGAATCATCTCATATTGAGGACCAAACACCCATGAGTAGGAACCGAGATTGGCAGACTCCCACTCGTTCACTATTTCTTCGTCGCTGATGATGTTGCCCAACATTCCCTCGTGTCCTATGTTGGGTAGTGAGGTGTAGAGGTTGATGAAATCGCTTCCCAAGTTGTTAGTCCTTCCAGGAAGCCCTTCGATACTTTTGAAGACACGCGACACGATTTTCTCTCTTAGTGAGTTGTCGCTCTTGAATTGGTCCCTGTTTTGTTCATAGCGAGGCTTCACCCTTGGAAATTTGTGCTTTATGGGGTTTTGCCTGTCTGTAGGCACTACACCATCGAGGGTGAAACGTGAAGATTGTTCACGAATTTCAATATTGGGATTGCATTGCACCAGTTCTTGGCAGAAGGCAGACATGCTGAGCACGCAACGTCCTGTCAGTGAGGAGATGGCAAGCACATTTCCACCCTTTTTGAATACTTGTGGAAACTGATTGTACATTGTTCGTGCTATGTACTGGTGTTGTTCCCAACCTAATTGACTAAGTTCGCTGACTCCGGTCATTAGCTCTTGCTTGGCTTCCATGAACTTGGCATAGAATTTTTCTCCTTCAGCAGTGAGGAGTCCTTTATTGTGAGCGGTGGTCATCAGCGTATCCAAGTTCTTATACAGGTTGTCAGTCCAATAATATCTCGACCCATGTCGGGCATAATGGCTGATATAGAACGGTTTGTAGCCTTTTGGAGCCTTTGTCAGTTCAACTTTCTTGTAAGGGTAGGGATAGTCGGTGCCGTATGATTTTTTCGGGTCAGCCTTAATTTGTTCAAGTACAGAGCTGCCTTGCGCTGCAACAGTTAGGGCTACAATCAGAAAGAGTAGGGGAGTGAGAATTCTTTTCATGGTTATTTGCTTTTTTAGTTGATTTCTGCAAATATAGCAAACTCTCAAAGAATGACAAAGGAAGAGGGCTTGAAAGTTATATTTTCAAAATAGAATGGCATAAATGAAAAAAAGGAAACCAACAAACTTGTCGATTTCCTTTTTTGCGGAAAGAGGGGGATTCGAACCCCCGAACCGCTTTTAACGGTTACACGCTTTCCAGGCGTGCCTCTTCAGCCACTCGAGCACCTTTCCTTGCAGCTGATATTCATTTCGGATTGCAAAGGTAGGCATTTTTTCTAAAACAAAGAATTTTTTTCTTCTTTTTTTGTATTTTTGCAACGGATATGGCATACAAAGCCATGTTTGCAAAACCATTGCTCCGAATTGCAATCAATTGGTAGGCATGAGATAATGGTATAATCTAAACCAAAAAGGAGAACGATGAATAAAATTAAAGACGAACAGCCGTTGACAACCAAAATGAACATTTGGGACCTGTTGAAAAACATCCTGCCTTTTGTTTTGCCTTACAAATGGCTCATAGGCATGACTCTCGTGCTAACTCTCATTGGCTCTTTGATGGCTCAGGTGAATGCTGTCGTGCTCGATCGTGCAGTAGATGCCATCAACGCACTAATCCAGCAGCCGAACTTTTCCTGGAATAGCGCTGTCAGAATCCTTACGGTCATCAGCATCATTCTCCTTGGCAAGGAAGTTATAGGAGCTTTGGTCACTTTCTTCCAAAGGTATTATGGTGAGCGCATGAGAATCTTGGTAAGCCGGGACTTGTCGCTAAAAGTGGTGGAGAGGATGCTTTCTTTCCGAATGGCATTCTTTACTGCAGAAGGAAACGAAACAGGCAAGTTGCAGTCGCGTATTGACAGAGGTATAATGAGTCTCAGCAATACGGTCAACAATTTCTTCATTGAGATCCTTCCCCTTTTCACCAGTGCCATTCTCGCTTTGGCGCTGATGTTCATGGCAAATGTCTATGTCGGTTTGGTCGCCCTGTTTATCGTACCTATTTATTTTTATGTCACGTACGTGCAAGCCAATAGAATGAAGGGTGGCAGACGTGGAATCTTTGGAAGTCACCAGGCTGTCAGTCAAAGCATCCTAAATATAATCGAGAGCATCACGGTAATCAAGTCATTCAACCGAGAAGAGATAGAAGCAGCCCGTCAGGCAGAAATCCAACGAACCATGACAGACCTGCAACTCAATACAAGAAAGCAGAGTTACATGTTCAATGGTCTGAAGAGTTTCTTGGAGCAAATAGGCACCGTGTTGATCATCATACTCACCGCTTACCTTGTCCTCATAGACTATCCTGGAATGACAATCGGAAAGATAATGTATCATGTCATGCTTTTCGCAAATGTCAGCGCACCTATCAGACAGCTCCATCGCATTTATGATGACATGAATGACGCACTCATCTATGCAGAGGGCTTCTTTGGCATACTGCATGCAGACGGGGAAGTGGAAGAGAGTGGGAAATACAAGCCTGACACTGTGAAAGGCGATTTTGAGTTGAATGGAGTAGATTTCACATACAGCAATGGCACACAGGCACTCTTCGATGTCTCAATGCATATAAATAGCGGCAAGATAACAGCCCTTGTGGGACTTAGTGGCGCAGGAAAGAGCACCATTGTCAATCTGCTCGACAAGTTCTATCGTCCACAACGAGGCGTCATAAGTCTTGATGGAGTAGATTTGGCAGACTGGGATACCCAATGGCTACGTGACCATGTAGGTCTTGTGTTGCAAAAGAACCACATCTTTGACGGCACCATCGAGGAGAACATCAAATATGGCAATCCTAATGCAAGTCACGAGGATGTGGTGAAGGCGGCACAACAAGCTTTCATATATGACCAGATAATGAAGTTGCCCAATGGATTCGAAACCCAAGCACTACAGTTGAGCGGTGGACAGCAGCAACGTATCGCCATTGCCCGCATGTTCATTAAAAATCCGCCAATCATCTTCCTCGACGAGCCTACGGCAAGTCTGGATGCCATAGCCACAGAACAAATAAAGGCAAGCATTGATGCCATCAAGGCAGGACGCACAGTGATAATCATTTCTCACAATATAGGACAGATTATCGATGCCGACCAGATTTATGTGCTGAAGGAAGGTCATGTGGTGCAAGGTGGTGAGCCTAAAGAGGTTTACAAGCAAGGTGGACTCTACAAGGATATCTTCGATGCCAGTGCGAGAAGCATGAATGTGGATAAGATAGCCAGCACCATTTCCGATTGAATTCCTGTCATTACCCAAAATGGCATGTTTTTTGTAGCAATTGGGATGAAGGAGGTTATATCATTATGGCATTTATAGACTATTACAAAATATTAGGTGTTGACCGCAACATTCCACAGGCTGACGTAAGGAAGGCCTACTTGAAGCGTACAAAACAGTTTCACCCTGATTTGCATCCGGATGACCCCAAGGCAAAAGCAAAGTTCCAAGCTCTGTCAGAGGCGTATGAGGTGATTGGTGACCCTGAGAAGAGGGCAAAATACGACAAATATGGTGAGCAATGGCGACAAGCCGAAGCTTTCGAACAAGGTGGCGGACAGCAATATTGGCATACCGGTTCTGGCGGCTCGCCTTTTGATGGCTTCGATTTCAGTTCTTTCTCTGGTGGGGGTGGCTTCAGCAGTTTCTTCGAGCAGATTTTCGGAAAGAGTGCTGGCGGAAGGCAGAAAACGACTCGCAAATCCAACAGTGGAGACATGAATGCCACCGTTGACATTGACTTATACACTGCCCTTCTTGGTGGCGATGTCATAATTGCCCTCAACAATGGGACAAAGGTGAAATTGAAGGTTAAGCCAGAAACCCAGAATGGCACCAAGGTGCGCCTGAAAGGGAAAGGCTTGGATAGGGGGAATGGCACATTTGGCGACCTCATCATCACCTACAATGTGAAGTTGCCCACCAATCTTTCCGAAAGGCAGAAGCAACTTCTCATGCAGATGAGGATGGGGTAACCCATCCCCATCCTATTGTGAGGATTTCTTGATTCCCCAATATTTCAGGTTGATTTTACTCTCCACATCTTCCTCGATGTTGTCGGGAAGATTGCAGAAGAAGTCGATACCCGTTCTTCTTTCCAACTCATCTATAGTGATGGCGTAATCACCATAGTTTGTGTTGGAGTCTGTCTTTTTCTCGTGGTAGGTCCACAGTCCCATGGCTTGGTAGGTGTTGGTAGATTTGTCATAAGCCAGCACAGCCATATAGAAATACTTGGGTATGAGAAGTTTGTCATTCAATTTGTAGTCATACACCTTGTCCGGGGTAATGGTAGCAGCCTTTACCACATATAAAGTATCGCATTGTTGAGACCAGGGACGTATCAGGTTCTCCAATCTCAACCATATTCCACCGTTGTGCAATTGCCATTGTGGTTGGATGTTGCTCATGAAGAACGTCTGTTCGTTTTGCGACAATGAACACAGGCGGTCTTGGGATGGGCAGAGGTGACCTTTGGAGATGTTGTCAGAATTGGTATAGTCGCTTTTATAGGTACGATATTGCACAGGTATTTCCGTGTCAGTCGTCCATGGGTCGTTGCTCCTGGAAACATTTTTCATGTTGTTTCCTGAATGCATCTGATAGCACGTCCAGCGATTAGCCTTGTCGGCATAACTCCATTCCAAACTGAAGGTGATGCCATATTCGTCGGTGGATTTGATGATGAGTTGGTTCATGGTAGAATCTGCTGCCAGGTGCGGGTATTCCAGCAACTTGGCTCGGTATAGGTTGCGGTTGCGGTTGGTGTCGGTAACAACCTGTCCACCCCCTTGATACTCTGCAACTTCCACCTTGACGGCAAGATAGTCTTTCGACTTTCCATTTTTCAGATAAACCTTTACACCATATTTCAGGTTGTATATGATTTGCACGCGGTCAAACTGGTCGGTGGTGTATCTCACTTCCGAACCATTTCGCAGTGTGATGATTACGGTGTCTATTTCTGTCTGCTCCTGTGCGAAGGTGGCAAGCGAGGAGAGCAGTGTTACCAATATCAAGAAATATCTTTTCATTGCTTCGTCCTCCTTTTATTTGATTATTATCTTGTTGCCTTCTCTCACATAGACACCCTTTTGCAAGCGGTCGGTGGAAGTTCCCACCATCTGTCCGTTGACATTGTAGATGCGGCTGTTGGGGTCGTAGCCATCCAATGTGACAGTCTTTATGTCGCTAAGAACGCCATCAATGCATATTCTTGCTGGTTCCTGAGCCGTGGTCTTGAAGTATGCGCGGAAAGCCTTCAGGTCGTTTGTGACATTCGGGTAGTAGAGAGTGTTGTTGTCACCGAGGAACAGGACGCTGTTGTCGCCAGCCTCCAGGGTGGTTGGGTCAAATATGCCTATCATTTCGTACAGTCCGTAACTCATAGGATGTAGTTGCGACTGTATGTTGGCACCTTGAACGCAGATGACATCCACATCCTCCGTAGGATAAACAAGATAAGGCACTCCAGCCAACAAGTCTTCGGTAGATGTGAATTCCAAAGAGTTCTCGGCAGCGTTAAATCCTGTCAGTGTTGCCAACTTTGCAGAAGGCACTATGCTTGAGAAATCCGGAATGTCGAATGGCAGGCATAAGGTGTTCCAAAAGCCGGTGGTCAATTTGCGGTTGACACAGATGTTCACGCTCCTTCCTTCGTAGGTTGCGATTTCCAGTTTGTGACCATATTCGTTTTCATCAAAGGTGAGATTTGGAATTATCTCGTCTATCTGGGTATAGTATAGTTCTGAGGCACTGCCATCATCGGTTGCGCCGAGGATACCCTGTATGTTGAACCAACGTCCGCGGAGGTCATCGGGGATGATATCGCCCATGTTGAACTTGTTGGACATTGACACCAGTATGTTGTCGTCCATCAGGTAATAGGTGTTGTCACCCTCTCTCCTGAGCGCCATGTCTTTGATAGCCACATAGTCGGCGCGGTGTGATGTGCCTAACAGTTCCGAGAGATTATCTACAACAATCGGGGTAGGAATGCTCCAGTCGTCCAAGCATAAGATGGAGTCGGCGATAGACGTACTAATGTGTGTGAATTCAGGCATTCCTTTGTTGAAGTTATATACACCGTCAACGCTTCCTATCAGCGCTCCGCCATCTTCGGTGTGCCATCCTGCATCGTTGGGCAGGAAGTTCTTGAAACTCACCGATGCGGTGTTGTCAGTGACGAAAGCCTCGGTGTTGCCTCCTTCATGTACGAAGGTGATCTTCCCAGGATTGTCCTTGCCGAGATTCAGTCGCACTTGTGTGCCGTCCTCCAAGTCGCGCAGTTCGGCAATGCTTGTCACTTCAGGCAATTTGGGCGCGTCGCTGACATTTACTGTCATGCTTGTCAGTCGGTGGTCGTTCCAAGGTTTGCTTGCCCCACATCCACGCTGAAGTCACTATTTGATGGCGCATAGCTTGAGGCGAAAGACATGGTTATGTTGGTGATTGTTTCACTTGCGTTCACAGTGAGGGTATTGCCACCATAGATTCGTGCCGCAGAACCAGAGTCGTAATATTTCGGTGTGGTCTGTCCTTTGCCTTTCGAGAAAGTCAGTGTAATCCCGTCAAAGTTCACTGTGGTCAATTCATACGCATTCGCCCATCCTTGTTCGCTCATGTCTATTGTCACCTCTTTGGCAAAGGCGGAATGACAAGGCAGGATGAGAAATGAAAAAAGTATTAGTCTTAATTGTTTTTTCATATTTCATGGTTTTTACGTAAGCAAAGTTAGTGTTTTTTTTTGATACGTAGTCTAAATGTAGTCGTTTTTGTTGTCGAAAGTGCTGTTTTTCTTCTTTTTGTTTACCACTTTTTGCCATTTCACCATTATTGAGTAATTTTGCACTGTTTTTGTAATTCACATTATACGAAACACATGAAGTCAATAACATTTGAAGCGGC
>ONAG01000091.1 GCA_900315745.1 uncultured Prevotellaceae bacterium | reverse complement strand
TTTATATTTTCACCTGTTTTTTTATATTTTTCTTTCGGCGGCTTGCCGCAATAAAGCATTTTCTTTTATACCGAACTGACGTTGTTTTATAAAGACATACCCCTTCGGGATGATTAAGCAGATTAATCGGATTTATAGGATTTGAATCATTTTGTCTGGTAATAAATTTGAATGATTTTGAAAAGATTTGTACGATTTCGCCCGCAGGGCACTCCCCCACACGCCGCGCGAGGCGTGATTTCCGTCCAATCCGCTCAATCGTTCCGCAGGAACTTGTTTATAAAAACATACCCCTTCTCCCTTCCCTCACGTCGCTCAAGGCCTTCTTTCAGTGCCATCCGTGCAAAGTGTACCCTTCTTTATCATTTCTCATTTCTCATTTCTCATTTAGCGCCGCGCCGCGAAGCGCCATATTGCAAACTCGAGATTGCAAAATAGCCTCATCAAGAAAAAACCTATGCCTTTATGTGTCATTTTTTAAGAAAAATTCACGTTGCCACATGAAAAAACGATACCTTTGTCAATTATTAAGCACAGGCGCGTGTGCGTAAGTGCAGAGAGACAACCCTTCATGGAGCAGTTAATATATAATGCAAAGTGAACACTCAATGATAAACAAAAACGAGTAAAGACAAAACAAATTATTAATAAAAAATATGAAGAATACAATGAAAATGAAGAGCTTACTTTCATTCTTCGTGCCTGCAGCGATGATGTCGCTGATGGTGGCAGGTTGTAGCGATTATGACAACGGCTATGACTCGAACGCGATTAAGTTCAATGAAGAGTTCCGCAAGGCGTATGGCGACATCGACCCTGAGCAGGACTGGAACCTCGCCGAGCGTGGCACCGTGACCGTCTCCACCATGAAGGAGTCGGAAGTGAAAATCTATGCACTCCGCGGCAATGAATACGTCCTCGTCGGTGACTACGAAGGAGTGAAAGGCACTAAGATGTTGGGCTTCGACATGGTTGAGGGCACCAACAGCATCATGGTGACCGATGGCGTGACTGCAGAGAAGACTGTGCCAGGTGGCGTGGTGGCTTTTGGTGACACACGTACAACTCATGCGTCCGAGGGTTATGTCAAGGTTCATAAACTGGAAGGTCCGGTTACTCTTGAGGATGGAAAAACTTATGAAAAGTATCGCTATAACACAGAGACGGAATACAAGAAAGTGACGAAGGAAACGGTGGAACAAGGTAAAGTGAATTTGAGTAGGGTGATCAACAACTTCTCCTATGTCTCTAATGGTCCTTTCATCATTTATCCTTATTATTGGTACACAAGTTCCACCAACACTGTTGGAGTTTATTATTATGACAACAATGGAGAACTTCAAGAAGTGCCCATCTATACCACCAAAGGAAACAACGATGGTGAGGAACCTGAGTTGATAAGTTATGAGTTGTTTTATGAAGATGATGGTCAAGTGTGGGACAATAGTTCTGAAGGATATCCATCCACACCAAACTGGCAAACTAATAATGGTGTTAATCCTGGTGGTGATAACTTCAAGGGTAATGCTTTTGACACCAAATCAAGCGAGTCTGGTATGACCCAACCTTTTACTGAGTATTGGTTCCCTGCGAGTCAGAGTCAAACATTGCAACCAGGTCAGATTACTCGTGTATTCAACAATTTCACTCCTGGAGAAAGGTATAGAGTGGAAATCAAGGCTCGTCTGTGGAATGGAAATAAGAATGGCGATCCTAAAGGCGTCAAATTCTTTCTTAATGATGCTAACTCAAACTCTGTAGATCTCTCAGCAAATAAAACGGTGACATATTATGAAGAAACACCACTGGTTTATGGCACCTATTCGTTGGAATTTGTGGCAGATGAGAATGGTGCCGTTACTGTTGGTTTTGATATAGCAGACGACCGTTTGGGCAACTGGCTTACCTTCAAGGATCTCAAGATTTTTCACATGAAGGAAAAGCATGAGTGGACATCTACAAATGGCAAGGAATTTTTCAATGGAATCACACGTGGACAGGGTATCTATGTGGATATTCCCAAAGGCACTCAGTTTGGTATGTACCTTCACTCTGTTAATATAGCTGGTGAGGAAATTACTTATTATTCGCAGGCAGAACTCAATACAGCATCCCCTGATGGTAAACCTGAGGATGAAATGTATGGTTATGGTGTGAAGTACAAGGGTTCTGGTGTTATTACCGACAAGGCCAATTGGGAGAAAGATGCGGATTTGTATCCATGCTATGCTTCCACTTTCAATGTGGATGGTCAGATGTTCTTTGGATTTGAAGACTGGCGTAATCCAACAAATGGTGATATGGACTTGAACGATGTGGTGCTTGCCATCTCAGGTTTCGACCCAACTGTCATCAACGAGGATCCAACGGAAAATTCATGGTTGCTTGTTTGCGAGGACTTGGGTGGTTCGTTCGATACCGACTACAACGACGTTATTTTCAAGGTTGATCATGTGAGTGGACAGCCCACAGCAAAAGTGACTGCAATGGCTGCAGGTGGTACATTGGCTTCTTACATCTTCTTCCGTGACCCGACCACTCAGAATGCTCAAGACCAAGTGGTTGGTGAAATCCACCAGATGTTTGGTGTCGCTCCAGAAAGTAGTGGCGAATATGCGCCAATCAATGCCACTACTCGATATGAGAAGGGTGGAAACACGGTTTCTATCGATGTGGGTGAGAACTGGACTTTGGCATATTATCAGGCTGATCAGTTCCATCAGGGATCTGTTGGCAACTATGGCGAAAATGTTAACATGGGTGGTTTCCAGATACGTACATTGAAGTCAGGTACTCCTGACCCAGGTGTTAATGTCAATGCCAACACTGGGGTGTTCAATAGCTCATCTACTGCATCAGTCATCGCTGCTCCTGATAAGGGTGCTGCACCTTATATCCTCTGTCTGCCTTACACCTACACCAAGCCGGTGGGTAACAAACTTAACACCTATGTGTGGGCATGGCCACAAGAACTTTGCACTATCTGCTCTGCAGTATATGATCAGAATGACAAGTACAGCGGCAGCAATGGTGGTGCATACCGTGAATTCGGCGAATGGGTGCGCGACCACAGTAAGAATGTTGAATGGTACAAAAACAGAAATGTAAATGCCCTTACCGTAGAGGAACTGCTTCTGAAGTCGGAAGATATACAGACTGGTGAACTTCAGATAAGAGAATCCCTTGTTCTTGCTGATGGTCGTAATGCTGCTGTGGATCTTTCACAGAATGTTATTCCTGCAGCCGGAGGCGGTGACGTGACTTACAACATCTTATCTTTTAATAGAAGTAATAAAATTTCTGATGTTGGTTCATCCTTTACATTTACGAATGGAGCAGGTATAGTACAGGTCATTCAGAATGGAGTCACTAAGGAATTCACCGTTAAATTTAAGTCACCTTTGGGCAACAAGGGTAACATGACTGTACATAAGGCAAACGGAAGTACTGGAATTCAGGTTGACCTTGCGTCAAATCTGACAAATGCAAATGTAAGTTCAGGTGCTCTCTCATACGAATATGGTCATGCCACATTGCACGCTTCACCAACTGATTGGCTATATAATAAGGGACCACGTACCATTACCGTTACTCAGGCTGCTGATGATGACTATGTAGCAGGTACGACGACATTCACATTGACTATTATTAATGATGATGAGATAGGCGCCCAGACATTCAATGTGCCAGGAACAATCTCATCTGCAGCCTTCACTATTGAAAATGGTTCAGAAAATGGCAAGTACAATGTGAAGTATAATGGGGAACCTGTGTTGAACAATGTGACCTCCATTACCTTCAGTTGGTCTAATGTATTAGCAGGAAATCAAACAGGAAATCCTATGAGTATATTCTCTCCATCTTCTTCTGTACAATGGACTGATGACACTTATGAAGCTGATGAATATACTGTGCAGCTTGACAACCACAATTGGGGAAATGGAGAAGAACACAAAATTACGGCTAATCCATATAACGGTACTTTCACTCTATCCGTCACTGGACGATAGAATCCTCCGTTCATAGTGGAGTTCATAATAATAAAGGAAGCGGGGTGACCACACGGTCGCCCCGCTTTTTCTGTTCTTCTCTTCACCTTATCCTTTCCCCATCATCGCCTGCGCTTCGCTATAATGAAAGAATGAAAAAATGAAGGAATGAAACTCAGTTTGGGTGGCGTGGCATGAAAATAATCCGTGACATCTGTGTCATCCGTGTGACAATCATTTCCTGCGGGAACCGCACAAAAATCCGCTCAATCCGTTCAATCGTTCCGCAGGAACTTGTCTTTATACAACATACCGCTTCGCGATGATTGAGCGGATTGAACGGATTTTTCAGATTAACGTGAATTCGGTGTAAGAGGTTGCGCCGTTGGCGCCGAAGAAAAAATAGATAAAAACAAATAAAAATAGATAAAAAAGAACTTGTTTTTTTATATTTTCACCTATTTTTTCATATTTTTCTTCGGCGGCGTGCCGCAATAAAGCACTTTCTTTTATACCGAACTGACGTTAATAAAGACAAGTTCCAACGGAACGATTGAGAAGATTGAGCGGATGTGAATGGCGTTCTTTCTGTGTTCTGAAGCGGTCAATCTGAGGTCTTTTTTGTAAAAAGCAGCAATATTTTCAATTTTGTCTGCATTTTTTTTCTCACTTTTCTTGTTTGTTTTTCAAGAAGTTCCTATATTTGCATATTATAAGTACGCGTATATGCGCGTTAACCTTAATACAGAGTAATCAACCTATTAACCATAAAGATTATGAAAACTCAAAGAAATCTTTCATTCATGATGCCACTGGCAGTGGCTGCAATGATCCTTGCGGGATGTAGTGATTATGACAACGGCTACACAGAAAAGGAGATGAAGTTCAATGTGGACTTTAACCACGAGTTCGGTTCGTTCGACAAGACACAGGACTGGAACCTCGCTGAGCGTTCCAATGTGACCGTGACCACTTCCGAGATGAAGGACATCAATGTCTATACGGAGAAGGAAGGCTCGTTTGTGCAGGTGGGTGCGTTCAAGAATGTATCAGGTACTCGCAAACTGGAATTTGACGTGATTGAGGACATGAACAACCTCGTGGTGAGCGACGGTGACGTGGCACTCCGCGCTGTAGTGGGTGGAACCGTCAACTTTGATAACATGAGTTCTGTGGCTGGCGAAGTGATGGAAACCCGTGGCGGTGAGTATGTGAATCGTAACATGTGGTCAAGGGATTATGTGGTGCCCGCCAATATCACCGACGCAGAACGTGCGGCTGTGGTGGAAGAGTTCAGCAAACAGCACTATGGCGCCTACAACGAGGTGCTGGTGCCTTGGACAGAGCTGTTCGTGCAGCAGGTGTATAAGGGTGAGGCAGAGTATTATGATGCCTTCAACCAACAGACTGGCACGGCAAGTGACAAGATGAACCACTTGCTGATTTGGGACAGTTCGGCCGGCGAAGGTTCCTTTGATGGTGGTTACATCCACGTCAACGACTTCAACAACGGTGACCAAAAGACAGAGGCATACGACGACAACGACACGGAGCATCAGCACCCCATCAAAGGTCTGACCCTCATGCGTGGCATTGACCCGACGGGTTGCCCCACCGAGGATGTGACCATCGAAGGTGTGACGAAACACTGGGTGAAGCAGTTTGAATATCATAACGCACAGAGCAGCGAATACCAACCTACATACATCATGAAGCGCGTGACTTGGACGGAGAACGGCGTGACAAAGTCTGGACTCTACCTTGGCTTTGACTTCTACGCACAGAAACGTCCAGACCAGCCTGCCGACAAGAATATGGATGTGGAACGTGACTGGATATTCAATGACTGGATTATCAAGATCTCTCAGGGCATCAATTCAGCAGTGCCTGTGAGTGAACTGCAGAATGCCAGTCCTGCTGCCTGGATTCTGGCAGGTGAGGACCTTGGTAGTGGCTTCGACATCGACTACAACGACGTAGTGGTGAAAGTGGAACGTAAGGCTGGCGAGAACAAGGTGAAGGTGACTCCGTTGGCTGCTGGCGGTACATTGGCATCCTATCTTTTCTTCGGTACGACTTGTATTGGTGAAATTCATCAGTTGCTTGATGCCAGCCCTGCACGTAGTGGCAGTTATCAGCCAATTAACTTAAGTGGTGATCTGCATGAGCCTCTACAATCGGTGGAAGTGAATGTGGCTCAAGACTGGGGTCTGACCGAGGACATGAGTAAGGCAAACAACATGGGTGGCTTTACCATCCGCGTGTTGCCTGCAGGCACAGAACCAATGGCAAAGGTGCTTAACTTAGACGATCCAGCCTTTGACAAGGCAACCACAGTGAAGGCTCCTCAACAGGGAGAGGCACCATATATTATCTGTGTGCCTTACGCATACAAACTTACGAACCATCCTGAACCAGGACTTTCGGAGGCAACCGTGTGGGAATGGCCAGGCGAACTCATCAACATTGCTGAAGTGTATGAGGAATTTGAGGATTGGGCACGTGACAAGACTGCCAAGAAGGACTGGTACTCCAAGCCAAGTGCGAAGGGTTTCGTTTCCACGAAGAAGTTCACACGCACGTCATTCGGTGAACAACCTGCCAAGATGACGGCTTTCGAAATTCAGGAGTCGGGCAACCCCACTGCCGACGTGACCTTCTACAACAAGGTGCCAAGTGTCTATCCAGAGACGAAGGTGCCAGTTGCCACCCTTACTCTGAAGGAAGGTGTGACGAGTGTCGATGTGGTTACCAATGACGTGATTGACGTCCTCGACTACGTGAATGTTTCGGCTGGATACCTTGACAAGGTCTTTGGTGTGGCACCCAACCCAGACATCATGGAGGCTGTCGCAGGTTCTCTCACCAAGTTTAAGTGTGTGAAGCGCCGTGATAATCCGGGCACCACCAAAATCAATGTTCAACTGTCCACTCCAACCGAAATCCTGATTGTTCCGCTGACCATCAACTATAATCAAAGCGCCAACGGCGGTAACAACGCAGATAACGGTAATGATAACAGCGAAGAAGTAGGAGGTGACGATAGTGACGACGAGGGCGACGAAGTGGATGAAGGCGGAAATGGCACGCCAAGCGGAGGTGCTGTGCTATTAACCCCCAATAGCGGAACTAATATTGAATTAACTGTAACGAAAACGGGTGATCATTATAATATAAAGTATAAGGATGGAACCCCAATCATAACAGGCGCCTCTTCTGTTGTTGTTGAGTGGAAATATAATGGCAAAGAAACACCTAATTTGCGTGTACAGTCATGGGGTGATGCATTTGGTGGCGGTAATATAACAGTCACAGGGGATAGCTCTGTTACATTGGACAGTTCAGACTTGGATATATGTGTAAGTCACTATGGAGTTCTTGAACTTCAGATGGCTAATGCAAATGTGAAGTTCTATCTGAAGAAACAATAAATCTGTCTGTTTCAATAGTTTCATAATAAAAAAGCGAGGCGACCCCAACAAGGTCGCCTCGCTTTTTATCCAATAATTCCACTCTATCAGTTGAATCGTTCCGCAGGAACTTGTCAAAATAACGCTGATTAGATATAAGGGAATCAACTTTCCCTCCGTTATTTTTGTTTTTTCTTTGTTTTGTCTCTTTATTCGGAATTAATCCGTAACTTTGCAAACGATTTACAAAGATTATGTGGCTTAACATCTTATACATCATTCTCGGTTTCGTTCTCCTGATGAAGGGAGGCGACTTCTTGATTGACGGGGCAGTGGCAATTGCACAGCGGGCAAAGCTGAGCGCGATGGTCATTGGCATCACCGTGGTGGGTTTCGGCACGTCGATGCCGGAGTTGCTGGTATCGACACAGGCGGCGTGGATAGGGTCTTCAGGACTTGCCATCGGCAATGTGGCGGGCTCGAACATCGCCAATGTCGCTCTCATCCTCGGTGTGACGGCACTGATTTGTCCCTTGCCTTCGCAACGCAAGATGATGAGGATTGACCTGCCTTTCATGCTGTTTGCCATGTTGCTGTTCATCGGTTTCTCCTTTACTGGTGCGATAGACCGGTGGATGGGCATCCTGATGGTGCTGTTGCTTGTGGGTTTCATCACATGGGAGGTGAGGGATTCGCGCAAGATGATGAAACAAGAACTGGAGGAAGAAGTGAAGCCCTCGATGCCGCTGTGGCGTGCCATCCTGTATGTGGTGGCATCGCTGGCTGCGATGGTGTGGGGTGCTGACCTGCTGATTGACGGTTCCAGCGCCATTGCCATGGAACTGGGCGAATACTTCGGAGTGGGGAAGGAGGAGATGGAACGCATCATCGGTCTGACCGTGGTGGCTGTGGGTACGTCGTTGCCTGAGCTGTTTGCTTCGGTGATGGCGGCACGGAAAGGGGAGACCGACATGGCGGTGGGCAATATCATCGGCTCGATTTCCTTCAACATCCTCTCGGTGGTGGGTGTGGCAAGCACCATCATGCCGATTCAGAATGCGTGGGGACCTTTTGCCATCGACTATGCGGTGATGTTCGGTTTGGGACTGTTGTTGTGGATGTTCCTGAAGACGCACAACAAGATTGTGCGCTATGAAGGTGCTATTTTACTGACCATCTATTGTCTTTACATCGCCAAGACGCTGATGGTGTAGGAGAGACTTTGAAAAATGAAAGAATGAAAAAATGAGGAAATGAAAAAAGCTAACTCTTTAACTATCACAAAGTGAGCAAGGTATAGGCTTTAACTCCTTCACTCCTCTAACTCCTTAACTCCTAAATCAACAAAAATATCAAAACCTATAAAAAAAGAATATGGATACAATTGGATTGATTGTCATGGTGGTCGTACTCGTTCTCGTGATTGGGGGCATCTTCGGCTACATCAAGACACAGCGTGAGCTGGTGAACTTGGACGAGAAGTGCAAGAACGCATTGAGTCAGATTGAGGTGCAACTCAACTCACGATGGGATGCGCTGATGTCGTTGGCAAAGGCTGCCACTTCCTATGCCCAGCATGAGGCAGAGACCTTGGCTGCCACCATCGCTGCACGTCGTGGTGTGGAAATCCGTACGGCTGCCGACGTGAACGAGCAGCAGGACGCTTTCTCAGAAGTGCTTAGCCGCCTGATGGCTGTGAACGAGGCTTATCCGGAACTGAAGGCTTCAGGTCTGTATGAGAAGACGATGAGCAGCATCAATTCGTATGAGGACAACGTACGCATGGCACGTATGATCTACAACGACACGACCACACGCTTCAACCGTTACGTGCGCCAGTGGCCATCGAGCATGGTGGCTGGACAGCTGCACTTTGTGGCAAGAGACTACCTGACTGTGGACAACAAGGGCAAGAAGGACATGCCGGAATTGTTTGGAGCCGAATGAAAAAGCTACTGATCACAGGATTCTTGTGTCTGTTGGGCATCGCAGGTCTTCCCGCCTTTGCCCAGCATCAGATTGACTCCGTCTTTATCCTGGTGGATCTGATGGATGATGGTAGTGCTCGTGTGCGGGAACGCCGTGACTGTCAGATGAGTGAGCAGGGTACGGAGGGCTTCATCACGTTCAACAACATGGGCGACATCGAGGTGAAGGACCTGCAGATGTTCGACGAGGATAATGTTGACTATGCAGTGGAGGAGGAATGGGACGTGAACCGCAGCCGTGAGGAGAAAACGAGACGTTGTGGTTATCACCGCACCTCCGAAGGCGTGGAAGTTTGCTGGGGCATCGGCAAGGCTGGAAAGCGCAGATACTACATTTTTTACACGCTGACGAACCTGGTGAAGTCCTACGACGACTTCGACGGTTTCTGCCATTCGTTCTACGAAGCAGCCAACTCGCCTGCCGCATTTGCCATGGTGAATGTCATCATGGATGTGGACTCGCTCTCGAAGAAGGATGCCCGTCTTTGGACTTTCGGCTATGACGGTTGGAAAGGACATTGCAGCAACTATGTGTGGGCTCGTACAGAGGAGGATGCTCCCATGCGCAATGGTGATGCCGTCATCATGCTTATGGAAATCAAAAAGGGGCTCCTGCACCCGACCGTCAAAAAGGAGGGTACGTTCAAGGAACTAGTGAAACGTCCTGCCTTAGAGGGTAGTGAATACGACATTGAAGTGGCGTTGGGCGACACCCTGGAGGATGGCACCCTGCGCAGTTCGCTGATGGGTGGTCAAGTCGGTTCAGGACACGAAGGAAGTCCCGTACACAGTTATTCATTCAATCAGGAGGAAGATGGCGGCGGCTTCAACTGGGGACTCATTGGCGGTTTCCTGCTCATCCTTGGACTCATCGGTTGGGCAGCCAAAGGCACGATTGCCTCAGACATTGCCTTCAAGAAACGACAGAAGCAGCGTTTTGCCGACCTGACCCAACTGATGGGCGGCAAGAAATGGGACGAACTGCCTTACTGGCGTGAGCTGCCGAAGCAGGGCAACCTGCTCAGTTCGAGTGCTGTGCTGGCAACCGTGATGCATATTCTGAGACTATCGAAGAACAATCCCATCAAGGGTGTCGATTTCACGGTACAGCATCTGTATGAGGCATTTATCCTCCGTATGTTCTATCAAGGTGGCATCACCCTTGATTACGACACAGACAAGCATGGCAAGAACCGGCAACTCTTCCGCATCCATGAACCTGTGAAACCCGTGAAGAAACCGGAACTGGATGTGACGAAAAATGCAGAATCTTCATTCTCCCTCTATGGTTCCCGTCGTCGAGTGGCACAGGAACTCTATCAGGGTATGATTCGCGACGAGGGTATCCAGTATCTGTTGCACGACCTCCTTTACAAGGCGGCGAATGAAGATCATCTCCTGCAACCTGACGAACTGAGGGCGTATGTGAAGAAGAACATCGAGCAGCTGCGTCCGATGGCGGATGTGCTCTACAATGTCATCGAGCTTCGCAAGGACGATTCTGCACTTCGGGCGGAGGAGGTGCAGCAGGTGGTGGGCTTTGTCCATTACCTCAAGGACTTCTCGCTGGTGCAGGAACGCCACATTGAGGAGGTGAATCTCTGGAAGGAGTACCTTGTCTTTGCTTCTTTCTACGGCATTGCCGACCAGGTGCGCCGAGACATGAAGAAGGTGGCGCCCGACACGACCAAACTCGACGAACTCATCCCGCCACATCAGGTGGTGGAGGACTTCAAGCCAATCACCACGGCACTGAACACCTCACTCTATGCGGCGTATGTCTACGAAACTGCCTACGAGCGTGAACAACACCGTTCATACTCGAGCAGCAGCGGTGGCAGCAGCAGTTCACGCAGTTACTCCAGCAGCAGCGGTGGCAGCGGACATAGCAGCTATTCTGGTGGTGGCGGTCACTCTGGCGGTGGCGGCAGCGGATTTAGATAAGTTGACAGTTGACAATTGACAGTTAGGCTGACGCGATGCTTGCATCTCGCATGGCAACTCCTAACTCCTAATTCCTAACTTAAAATACTCCTAACTAAAATAAAAGAACTATGGATATAGAAAGAATTGTAGAAGGATCGTTGAAGAACTGGTTGGTCGGTCTTCTGATTGTGCTTGGTGTGAGTGTGGCAGCATTTGTGTTCACGCCTGCACCACCTGATTCGATTGTGACACTCGATGATGCAGGTGACACCATCGCCACGATAGCAGGCACCATCTGTGGCATCCTCTGCTGTCCAGGTCTCCTGTGCATCTTCATCAAGAAGTGGCGTTTCCCTATGGTCATCATCGCGTCGTTCGTGCTGCTGCTGTTCTTGGCGGCTGTGTGTCTCGACCATGCCTACAACAACTTGAACTATGCGTTGGCGAAGGACAAGACTCCAGTGGAACGTCCGTGTGTCATCACGCACCACAACCACAACGTGTCCACGAGTGTGCACCGTGACAGTCGGGTAGGGAAGGATGTGTTTGGCAACGAGAAAGAATACGTGAGCGAGCATACCGAGACGACAGACAAATATGAAGTGAGGTTCCGCTTCCTCGATGAGGGAGAGCACGCCACCGAACATACCATCAGCCACGACACTCCCTATGCGTTTTACAACCGTGTGTATCAAGGCGACACTTGTGTGGCATACATCCTGACGGGTGCCCTTGGCAGGGATTATGTGTATGACATGGTGGTGAAGAAGAGGGGAAGATGATTTCATAAGAAAAGGGATTTGACATCATCGTCAAATCCCTTTCTTTTTCCTTCGCTCCCTCTCTTGCTTCTACTTCCATGAAGGAAAGCAATCCTAACCAAAACCTTTTTACTCAAACTATTGATAAAAACCAAAATTCTACTGATAGGATAAAAACATTTTTTACTTTTTACTAACCATTTCCTTTAACTTTACTTCTGTGCATCTTCGCCCGCTGGCGACCGATGTATTTCCTGTACCTTTATTATATATTAACCAGCTCTGTCTTTAGTGTGGGAGATTCAGTTCTCCGTTGCTCCGTCTCAGTGGAGCCTTCTGTTAAACTTTGACTCCCGTTCCAGCAAGAGGTTATCACTAATCCCTTGAAGGTTCGGGAGTCTACCTATTTCCATTAAAAACTATTCCGATATCGTTAGGACTTATCCTCTGGGGATGTTATGAATTACTATTTACTACTGTTTTACAAAGATTTGGGCAAAATATTCGGAGTAAGCCCGTATCGAAATTTCCTATTGTTTTTTTGGAACAATTTACAGGTTTTTTGTGAATTTCAAAATATATGATTTAGTGCTAAAATGGTCCGGATTTATTTATCTGGATGCGAGAACATTTGCATTAGCGTCTCCTGAGAATCGGTTGTCCTTCCAGTTACCTGCGATGACCTTACCGGTTGCTGTCGTGTAAGTACCGACACCGTTACGCATATCCTCTTTGAATTGTCCTGTATAGGTGGCGCCTGAAGCCCAAACGAATGTGCCCTGACCTTCAATGTAGGAGTTGCAGAACTGGCCTTCATAGACGTTACCGTTTGCATAGGTGTACTTGCCGAGACCTTCCTTCTCACCGTTTACCCACTGACCTGCATACACATCACCGTTGTTGTGATAGTATGTGCCGTAGCCGTTGCGCTGGTTGTTCTCGTAGTGACCTACATACTTGTCACCGTTAGCAGCTGTGAAGATGCCTTCGCCTACACGTACATCATCTACCCACTCACCTTCGTATGTGTCGCCGTTTGCCCATGTGAGCTTACCATGACCATTGCGCTTGCCGTTCTTCCACTCACCCTCGTAAGTGTTGCAACGCTCAGCATAGAATGCGCTGCCGAAGCCGTCCTGCTTGCCGTCCTTGAAGTCACCCTGATAGATGTCGCCATCCACCCATGAGTAACGTCCGTAGCCGTCAATCTGGCCATTCACGAAGTTACCTTCGAAGCGGTCGCCGTTTTTCCACTCATACACGCCTTTACCGTGCATTTTACCGTCCTTCTT
The DNA here is from genome assembly GCA_900315745.1 of uncultured Prevotellaceae bacterium. Lineage (GTDB taxonomy): Bacteria > Bacteroidota > Bacteroidia > Bacteroidales > Bacteroidaceae > Prevotella. The sequence goes on along the minus strand of ONAG01000091.1, from coordinate 992 downwards.
GTTACCGGTGTACTTGCCAGAATTGTTCAGATCTGGATTGCGCTGTGCCGCGTCGTCCTGTCCCTGTGCCATGATGCTGTTGTAAGCACCGAATGACAAGAATGCTAAAACTGTTAAGATGAACTTCTTCATAACTATGCCCTTTCTTTTAAGTAGTTATTGATTTGGTTTGATATGTTGTTTAATTAGCCTCTTAGGTTGAAGCGATTTTTGTTGGTTTAATTGGTTTTGTTTTTTGTTTTGTCAACATTTTTTTGTTTTTGACATTGCAAAGTTACCGATTATGTTTCCTACTACCAAATAAAAAATACAAAAAATATCATGAAAAAGTAAAAAAGTTGCAATTTCGCAAGTAAAAGTACACAATATATCTGTTTTTGATAATTTTAGTGTGATAAAAAGCGGTGTTATGAATCAAAAAGCGGAAACATAACAGGAATTAATCGTGAATCACCGCCAATTATCGCCACTTTGATGTACAATTCTATACTATTATATATAATATAGGGATACATATAGGGTACATTATGTTTCCTTTTATGAATCATAACAAGGGTACAAAATGTTTCCTAATTATAGCTAACTCACTCATTATCATATGTAAACATAACAAGACATTTCGGAAGTAATAATATGAGGTTGCGCCGTGGGCACCGAAAGAACAATATGAAAAAACAAATAAAAATAGATAAAAAAGAAGAACACTTGTACAATCCTTTGTGTGGATTTGAATAAATCTTATAAATCTGCTGAATCAGCTTAATCATCCCAAAGGGGTATGTTTTTATATAAACAAGTTCCTGCGGAACGATTGGGCGGATTGAACAGATTTTCGCTTATGGGTAAGCCATTACTCGGATTGATTCTGATTACTCGGATGAGAGCCTCGTGTTATGGTTTTTGAGAAACAAATTACCATAATTAAAATAATTTTATCCACAAATTTTGATGATTTAATTATAGAAATTAGTGACATAATTATTCTAATTATT
>ONAG01000085.1 GCA_900315745.1 uncultured Prevotellaceae bacterium | reverse complement strand
AGCACTTCCAAGGGGAGCTCTCCCTCTTCCATGAAGATGCGTGACGGTTTTTGGTTGGGGTTGCAACCATATTTCAATGCTAATTCTTTCATCTTATATCTGTTTTAGAAACCTGTTTTACAAAAAACAAAACAAAAAAGAGGTTTCATTGCGCATGAAACCCCTTATTTCATCAATTCTTCTCTGCTTTTGGTGCAGACCACTTCTCCTTGATGCGTGCTTTCTTACCTGTGAGCTTGCGCAGGTAGTAAAGTTTTGCACGACGCACCTTGCCATGCTTGTTGACTTCGATGCTGTCAATGTTGGGAGACTCCAATGGGAAGATACGCTCCACACCAACAGTGCCCGACATCTTGCGCACTGTGAAGCGCTTCTTCATGCCGTGGCCAGAGATGCGAATCACCACGCCACGATAGAGCTGGATACGCTCCTTTGAGCCTTCAATGATTTTGTAAGCTACGGTGATGGTGTCGCCTGGGTGGAATTCCTCGAATTTCTTGCCGGCGGCTTTGGCGTTTTCTACCACGTTGGTGGCAAATGCTTGCTCGGCAACTTTGATTAAATCCATGTGATAAGTAAAGTTAAAGTGACTTGTCTTCCGGCGCAACATAACAAGGCTACTCTTCTTCCTGTCATCGGTTACGCAAAAAGCGGTGCAAAGGTAGCACTTTTTTCCCAAATATAAAAATTTTCTTTTCCTTTTCGTTGTTTTTAATGCTCTTTTGTGCTCTTTTGCCCCTTTTCTTCACTTTTGCTTTACTCATTCCATTTTCAATAGTCTTTTATTTAAATATAAGGTGTGTGTTGGTTTGTATCCTTATCGTTAACATAAAGGTCGTTTTTTGTTGAAAAAGAGGGGCGATGCGACTGTTTTTGCATTCATTTTTGTTATTTGTCGCAAATATCAATAGTTGTCGTAGCATAAATTTATAAAATCGAGTGATTTTTATGCTTATTAATGAAAACAGCACTACCTTTGCAGCGTCAATCAGAAAAAACATAATTCTTGATGACAAAAAAGGAATATAATTAATAAACAACAATATAAATAAACAAAAAAAAATCATTATGAAAAAATTTGCTTTTTTGATGGTCTCTGCACTCGTTTTCTGTGGTAGCTTAAATGCACAAGACAAAGAAATCAAACATGAGATAGCCGTTTCTTTTGGCGGCATGTCTAACTCCAACTGGATTGATGCTTTCGAAAACGTGGGAGGTGCCATTGCCGGCGCAAGATTTGATGGAGAAAAATTCGTAGGTCCTTTCTCGGCTGAATATTTCTATCACTTTGATAAAAAAGTTAGTTTGGGTGCCATCTTTTGCTACGGCCAGTTGAAAGAAGACGTTTATATGAACGGGCGTAATAACCCTAAAGACGGAAAGTTGACAAACGGTTATTTCACCGTCATGCCAGCAGTGAAATACGACTGGTACACAAGTAAGAACATCGGCCTCTACTCCAAGGCAGGTGTGGGTATCACCTTCCGTTCAGAAGAAATTAAATTCGATGATCACAGCAGGTATAAGGATATTACCGATTCAGAAGTACACTTCAACTGGCAACTCTCTTTGATCGGTTTTGAGGTAGGAAGTAGAAATGTGCGTGCCTTCGCTGAACTGGGTGTTGGTGAGCAAGGTATGGGTCAAGTTGGTTTACGCTGCAAGTTCTAAAATGCATACAGGCTTTTTTAGGCCAACATAGCGGCTGATTCGGATAATGATTCCCAAATCACATGAAAAAGATGTGGTTTGGGAATTTTTGTTTGGACAATTGTTTGAAATAAGAGAAAAAAAAGCTATCTTCGCATATTAAAATATGGTGTTCAAAATTATACTATGAGAAAAAACATCTTGACATGGGGAATGTTGGTCATGATGATGGCCGCTTCCCATTCTTGCACGACTCACTATGCCGTGAGTCAGGTTAGTCGTACAAGATTGCGTATCGACAAGACATACGACAAGCCTTTGGACAGCCAGACTGCAGAGTTTATGAAACCTTACAACGATGAGGTGGACAAGCTTATGTCACCCGTTTTGGGAAAGGCAGCCAAGCCATTGGAGGCGTACCGACCAGAGAGTCCTTTGGCAAACATAATGCCGGACGTGATGGTATGGTCAGCCAAGTTCTATGACGAGAAGCCTGATTTTGGGGTCTTCAACATGGGAGGCATACGCGCTTCGTTGGCACAAGGAGATATTACTATTGGTGAAGTCTTCGATGTGTCACCATTTGAAAATCATGTTTGCTTCATCACTCTGACTGGCGAGAAGGTGCTTGAACTCATGGGGCAGATAGCCTATCGTGGGGGAGAAGGCGTGAGCAAGGAAGTGCGCATGACCATAACCAAAGACAACAAGCTCTTGAATGCCACAATTAATGGCAAGGAAATAGACCCCAACGCAAAATATCGTATAGCCACTGTAGATTATGTGTCGCATGGAAACGACCGCATGACGGCTTTCAAGAGCGGCACTGACCGCAGGGAAATAGCTGGCGACGAATCTCTGACACGCTCACTGTTAATTGAGTACATCAAGGAACTCACGAAAAAAGGTGAATGCTTGGATGGCAATATTGAAGGACGTATTATAGTGAAAGAATGATGAAGAAGATATTTTTATCATGCTTGGTGGCCGTGATGACATCGGTTTGCATTCAAGCGCAGGACAAGCAACTCGTGGTGCTGCATACCAACGACACGCACAGCACCATCATGCCCCTCAATCCCAATCTGGCGGACAAAAACGTGGCAGGATACGGAGGATACATAAGAAGGCTCGAATTCTTGAAACAGCAAAGGCAACAGGCACCTGACTTGCTTTATTTCGACAGTGGCGATTTCAGTCAGGGATCTCCTTATTACACCCTTTTCAAGGGTGATGTGGAAGTGGGGCTGATGAACATGATGGGAATAGATGCCGCCACCATCGGCAATCATGAGTTCGACTATGGCATCGACAATTTGGCTCGATTGTTCAAGAAGGCAAATTTCCCAATAGTTTGCGCCAACTACGATTTCACGGGTACTCCTTTGGAAGGGATAGTGAAGCCATACGTCATAATAAAGCGAAATGGCGTGAAAATAGGAGTCTTTGGCTTGTCCCCCCAATTGGATGGGCTGGTGGAAAAGACTACCTGCCAGGGTGTCACTTTCCTCGACCCTGTAAAGAAAGGTATCGAGATGGCAACTTTTCTCAAGAAGAAAAAGAAATGTGATGTGGTGATTTGCGTCTCCCATTTGGGATGGGACACCGATTTGGACGATGATGAAGAGATGATAAAAGGTTCACGCTACATTGACTTGGTTTTGGGAGGACATTCACACTCGTATTTCAAGGATGTGAAATATGTAACAGACCTTGATGGCAAGCAGGTGGCAGTTGACCAAAACGGCAAGCATGGCGTGTGGATTGGGAAAATGGTGCTCGACTTGAAGAAGAAATAAGTGACTGAGTGCCTTTTCCCAGGCACTCAAACTACTCATTCGAAATAAAATGTTAGGGCAATCAACTTTGTGTGTGTCTTTTTCACAGAGTTGGTGTACATTATCATTTCCCTGTTTTTCAAGTGATTCACATGGTCGGTGTCGAGGCTGTTGGTTAGGCTATACATGAATTTCAGTTCTGGGCGCAACTTGAAGAAAGGAAGATAAAAGTCGCATCCGATGCCGAATTCTGCAAACACGTCGTATCTCTTCAGCTTTATATAGTCGTTGTCCTTGCCCGAAAGGTTGATCATCGGGTTCAGACCCACCATGACGTATGGACGATGGTTGTTGAACCGTGGGGCAGCAAAAATAAGTTCAAGCGCCGAGGCGATGTAGGCTGTTTTCAAATCCTGATGCTCCTCTTGCAGCTTTTCGTCGGTGTGGTTGAAGAAAGTGATATGGCGATTGCCGAAGTACATTGTAGGAGCAATGCGGAATTGGAAGTTGGTGTTGAGTCGCAATTCACCGAGCACGCCGACATTGAATCCCGGATCCCAGCGGTCCTGGTCGCATGAGATGAGTTTTTCAACGTAGCTGCCATCCTCTTGTTCTATTTGCTGCGGACCAACATTGAGCATCTCGATGTCTTGGAGGTGTGTGCCAACCAATACACCGAAATGAAATTGCCGCAAGTCACAGTAGGGGCGGTTTTCCACCACACGTGTCTGCGAATGTGCCGACAAGGCGAGAAGCATGACCCATAGAAGGGTGAATAGACGATTCATCATATTATAATAACGTCTTTTGCTCCTGCTTATTGCATGTTATATTATTTTGATAAATTATAAATAACATAAAATTGCTACCTAAATATAGGTAAATTGGGAATAATAATGTATCTTTGCAGCATCAAAAATAGGTATGGTCCTATAACAACAACATTATACACTAACAATAAATTATTATTACTATGGCATACGTAATTGGTGAAGACTGCATCGCATGCGGCTCATGTATCAGTGAGTGCCCAGTTGAGGCTATCTCAGAGGGCGAAATCTACAAGATTGATCCAGATCTTTGCACCGAGTGTGGAACTTGTGCAGACACATGTCCCAATGAGGCTATCAGCCTGCCATAATTGGATGGCATAAAGAAATATAGGGTTTCGGTTTGCCGAAACCCTTTTTTTGTGCCTGACAAGATACCGAATTTGTCTTGTTCACGTGACATGAAAAATCCCGCAGTAGAGTGCTGCGGGATTTTTTATTAAGTCATTTGGATTGTACAAGTAACTTGCTTATTCTTCGATACCAAGAGCCTTCTTGGCAAGGCTGTCGTTAGGATCCATGTCATAGACAGTCTGGAAGTAAGGCTTTGCTGAATCCAGGTCGTTCTTGCTTGCCCAGTAGATGTAACCCAATTCCTTGCTGCCAGCCTTCAGATAATACTTTTCGTTGTCTGTCAGCTCGGTCTTTGCCTTGAGGTTGTCGAGCAGGCGGCTGTAGTTGCTTATTGCCTCATCGTCAAGCTCCAGCACGAAAGCCTGGTGTCCTTTGTTATACAGGGAGTAGTTCTCTGTATGTGGGAACTTGGCAACCATCTTGTTGTAAACCTCCACTGCGCTTGCCCAGTTGGCAGCTTTCTCTGTATTAGCTTTTGCCACCAGCTTGTTGTATTCATCAGTCATGGCTTTCTTTGCCTTGGCGTCAGTCTCCTCGTCCATTCTCTTCTTGAATTCATCGGCCTCATCCTTTGCAGCCTTTATCTTCTTGAAGTAGATGTTGGCAAGGTTGTCATAGTCCATGGCTTCCACTTTCGGGTTCTTGTCAAGATACATCTGGCTGTATTCCAAAGCCTTATCGCTGTTGCCCATTGTCTGGTAAACCTCAGAAATCTTCTGCAGGTTGGCGTATGTGGTATTGTCAACAGAGAAAGCCTTTTCGAATTTCTCAATGGCCTCTTCATATCTGCCAGCTTCTTGCAATGCACGTCCGTAATAGGTGTAGTCGTTGGAACGTTTCTCCACGTTACTGTTGATGAGCTGCTCGGCATATTTCACACCTTCAGCGGCATTCTTGCCTTCCACGGCATTGAACATGGCGAGACGGATGAAACCATCGTTTTTCGGGAATCTTTGGATTGCCTTCTTAGCCACTTCAAGACCTTTTTCATATTTGCCAGTGGAGAATGCAGCAAGTGCATATTCTGCGATATAGCTTTCAGAGATGGTATTGATGTTTGCATTGCTGAACGACTCAAGAGCCTTTTCGTCGTTGCCTGCTTCATAATAGTTGTGTCCCATTTCAGCATCCACAGGATATTCTGGCACTTTTGCACGCAGTTCCTGCATCACTCTTTCCGACTCTTGTGGAGAGCGCTTGCGATATACGTTGGCATATCTGAGGTAGCCATTGGGGTTCTTTGGGTCGATGGACATTGCTTGCTGATACCACATGGCAGCGTTGCCACCATCATCCTTCAAAGCCTCCACGTCGCCTTTGAGCACATAAGCCTCGCCAAAGTTCTTGGCTTTCTTTATGGCAAGGTCTGCGCAAGCCACGGCTTGGTCGTAGTTTTTCACTGCCAGATATGCTTCGCCCAGAGCCACCATGGCTTTTGGGTCTTTCTTGAACGATTTCATGTAGTCTTTCACCACTTGCTTGGCTGAGGCGGTACCCGAGGGGTCGCTCTTAAGTGCTTGAGACACTGCATTGATGGCAGACGCGTAGTCTTGTGCCATCACAGGAGCAGACATTCCGAGAACGAGTGCTCCCATCACGAGGTATTTTACTGCTTTCATCTTAGTTGAATATTATGTAATATGATGTTGTCAATTTTATGATGTAGTTTCTTGTATAATGTTTAAATCGTTATTGTTTTTTCACATTTACGTATTTGATGACGATGTCGCCACGATAGGGCAGCAGTCCTGCGCGCTTCACTATGAGTTGTCCTTCCGGCTTCGTGGTGTAGTTGGCGAAGCTCCAAGGCAGTTTGCGTGGTGGATCTACGCATATCGCATATATTGTTCTCGCGAAGGGGTATCTGCCATCGAGCAGGTATGCGGCGTAAGGTTTCCAGCTGTTGCTCTTGGTGGCTTCGTCTTTGAAGCTCACGCCCATCACGCGCACTTTGTTTATGAAAGTCAGGTTGGTGGTGTCGTTTTTGTCGTTAAGCCAGTTGGAGCCAATCACGCCGATGGCGTTGGGTGTGTTGTGAACATATTCTATCACCTCGGCGCTGGTCTTGGCAGCGGTGACATTGGGGTTGTCGATAGGTTTTCCATCAAGAATGGAGTCCACCACATAGTGTAGTGTTGCAGATTCCTTGTTGTCGAAAACTACGTTGAAGTCCCCGAGTTTGGAGTTCTTGTAGATCTCGTTCCACTTAGTCACTTCTCCGTTGAGTATTCGTTTGATGTCCCTTACCGAAATGCATGAGTCGTTGTTGTTTGGGTTTATGATGAGAGCCAGTGCGTCGTATCCTATGGGGAATACTGCTGGCAATTGGTTTTTCGTCTTCAGGAAAGCCACCTCGCTGTCTTTCAGTGGTCTGGTGGTGAAGAAGAGGCATGTCTCCATGTCGCGGATTAGTTCGAAGCCTCTGTTTTCTGTTGTATCTTTCAGGAGAATTTTTGCTTTCGGCCATTTGAATTCAAACTGGTCGATGAGTTCCTGGATGATGGGTTTGAGACTTTCATCCGCCACGATGGTCACCTCGCCAGATGTTTCCGTGTCGGTGCGCCCTGTTTTCTTGCTGCCGTCTTCGCAGCAAACGAATGTCATGCTTGTGAGAAGCAGAGCTGTCAAAGTAAGGATGAATGCCTTTTTCATTTTGTTGTTTTAGTTGATTTCCTTAATCCAATGGTATATCTCTTTACCACTATATGTCTTTTCAAACTTTCGTCAGGGGCAACCTTGGTCGCCCCTGACGTCGGTGTTTTCAGTCCTGCATGATATTGCAGGAAAAAGTTCTTTTCACGTTACTGGAGCTTGAAGGTAACAGGGAGGTTGTATTTCACACGCACTGCCTGTCCGTTCTGCTTGCCAGGAACCCACTTAGGCATTGATTTGGTCACGCGGACGGCTTCCTTGTCGAGTGATGGGTCAACGCCACGTACCACTTGCACGTTGCTGACTGAACCATCTGGCTCTACCACGAAGGATACCACCACACGGCCTTGGATGCCGTTCTCCTCAGCTACTGGAGGATAGTGGATGTTGTTGCTCAGCCAGGAGAGAAGGGCGCTTTGTCCGCCAGGGAATGATGGTGGTTGCTCCACCACGTCGAAGATTTTCGACTCCACTTCCTTCTTCACTTCCTGCTTTGGCTCTGGCTTTGGAGGTTCCTCCACCTTGGCTACGACGTCGGTACGTGCAGCTTCGATGTTACGGTCTTTAACACCCTCTTCGTCTTTCACACCCACAGCCACGTCGCTCTTCAGTTCGCTTTGTGCCTTCACCTCGTTTTCTTCCTTCACGAGTTCATCCTTCTTGATGACAGGGGCGGTGAACTTCTGTGTTTCGCGTACTTGGGGGATTTCCTTCTTGGGTTGTTCGATCTTTGGTTTCTCCACCTTCGGCTCGTCTTTCTTCTCTTGCTTTGCTTGTTCTTGCAAGCGTGAGAGCTCGAGTTGCTCCATGTAGGCCTGTCGCTCTGCGGCAGCCTTGTCGGCTTGGATCTTCCATACGAGGTAGCCACCGATGATCAATGCAGCGGCGATAAGGATGGCAAGAGCCTTGATGTTACGCGAGGAAGTGCCCTTGCGCAGTTGGTAAGCTCCATATTCCTTGTTCTTGTCTTGGAACACCAAGTCGATCCATTTGGGATCGTATAGATCTATTTTTGACATAGTTTCTTCTTGTTTTAATGTTTCATCAATTACATCTCAATTCCCTTGTCTTTGAGCAGTTTCTCATCGTCGGGAGTGAGTTTGTCGATGACGTATGTTCCAATACTCAGAATCTGCATTTCATCGAGAGCATCTACCATGTTCTTGTAAGAAGCATTGTCGGTAGGCTTGATCACAATCGTCAGGGTAGGAATCTTTCCGTCTTTCAACTCACCTGCCTTGAGCTTGTTGAGTGCTTTCTGGTAGGTGCTGTCGTTGTAGGCTTTTGGATTCGCTGTCCTGTCGGCCACAAGTTCTTTCACAGCAAGCTCGATACGCTTTACAGGCTTGGTACCGTCTTCGATGGCGTGTTCCCTGAGGACTGTGCGTAGTCCTTGGCTTCCCCAAGTGGTTTCTTTCACCCATTCGGGGTTGTTGTATTCGGGAACGCCCTCACCGTAGTACACCTTGTCGTTGGCAGCAACATAGAGAGTGACGGTCTGCGAGGCTTTCGACTCGTTCTTGTTGTCTTCATCTTGATTTTCATCATTTGAAGGCATCGTCAGCTCCATGGTCTGCGGCTTGCTCAGCGTCGTACAAAGCATGAAGAACGTGATAAGAAGCATGAGCATGTCCACCATGGGCGTGAAGTCCACGCGAACATTCATTTTTTTCTGTTTGCTTTCTTTTTTCTTACCCATTATTCTTCCTCCGCTGTTTTAAGGTTGGTGATCATGTAGTAGTGGCTTTCATCCATGTCTTGAAGCTCACTCATGACCTTCTTGACAGTCTTGTAGGGAGTTGTAGCGTCCGATTTCAAGGCGATCTTGATGTTTTCGTTTACGCTACGTGCTGCATCTACCCACTGTTGGAATTCACTCATGCCACCGTCGATGCTGTCGAGGGGTATTCCCTTTGTTGGGAGCACCTTATGGCGCTGGTCGGTTGACATGTTCAGATATGTGCCCATCTCTGACAGAGGCACGCCGAAAGTGCCTTCACGGGTGAACACGTCCATCTGCAATGCTGTGGCGCTTGGCATCATTTGCTGAAGCGTCTCGCCGAGTTGTTCTGTATTGTCAATGCTCAGGAACACCTGACCTTCACCTGTTGGGTTTCCTGCTACATCCTTTTCAGGATTCACCAGGATGGTCAGGACGCCATTTTCCGGCACCTTGATCTCGGACACGGAGCCTGGCACGTTGACCTTCACTGGCTCGTTCTTTACGAACGTAGATGTCAGCATGAAGAAGGTCAGCAGCAGGGTCATGACGTCCGACATCGGGGTCATGTCAATCCAGACATCACTTTTCTTAACTTTTACTTTACCCATAGCGATAAAAATTTAAGGGGTTAGCAAAAATTAAGCCTCTTCTGTGTGGGTTGCTTCGTATGTCTGAGCAATTGAATAACCAACCTCGTCGAGGGCGAAAGTCAACTTGTCTACCTTGTTGGTGAAGTAGTTGTAAGAAACCACAGCACACCAGGAAGTACCGATACCGAAAGCGGTATTGATAAGGGCCTCAGAAATACCAGCGGAAAGTTTTGCGGAGTCAGCACCACCACCAGCGGACAGAGCGGAGAATGACTTGATCATACCGACCACAGTTCCGAGAAGTCCGGTAAGTGTACCCAGAGTAACGAGGGTAGCGATGATGGGGAGGTTCATGGTCAGTGTAGGCATTTCAAGCTGTGAAGCCTCTTCGTGAGCTTGCTGTATCTTTGCAATCTTCTGTGCTTTCTTGATGCCAGAAGTAGCTTCCATTTCCTTGTAAGCGTTCAGAGAAGCGGATACCACGTTGGCTACGGAACCCTTCTGCTGGTTGCAGAGTTGCTGTGCCTTTGCGAAGTCGCCTGCGTTGAGGGCGGCCTTGATGTTGGTCACGAATTTAGGAAGAGCACCCTTGCCGAATGCGGTCTTGAGAGCCAGCCAGCGCTCGATAGACATTGCAAGCACGGTGAGCAACAGGGAGTGGATGACAGGCACGATGATACCGCCCTTGAAGATAGTTCCCCAAACGTCTGTTGGAGTCTCCTTGGTAGCGTCGGTGAAGTGTGACTCACTGCCAAACCATGTGAAGAACAGGGTGAATGCAATGATGGCGCAGACGACGATGATCCAGAATGCACCTCTTACTCCTGTGAAGCCCTCTGATTTTTTAGCGGGGGCTGCTGCTTTTGTTGAATTTGCCATAATTTTTTTTAATTTGTTGAATTGAAGTTATTGATAAATTTAAAGTTGTGACGATTATGATTTAATGTTACAATCGGCGCGTACGTGTTTTAATATCCATTGTTCTGCTCATGTTTGAATATTACACAGCAAACAGCAGGGCAAAGATAATAAATTGCATGAAACTTTCAGTTCGATTAAGCTATTTTAACAATTTTTTTTTATTTGCTTTGTAGTTTATCTTAGCGTTTAGGGCTTTTTTGTTGGTTTCATTGCAGTTGTTGCAGTGCTTCGGCTATGCGTCGCAATGCCTCGCGTATGTTGTCGTCGCTTGTGGCGTAGCTCATGCGGAAGCATTCCGGGTCTCCGAAGGCGTCGCCTCCCACGGTTGCCACGTGAGCCTCTTCGAGCAGGTAGAGTGCGAGGTCAGTTGAGTTGGAGATTGTCTTGTCTCCATAGTGCTTGCCATAGAAGCTGCTGCATTTAGGGAAGATGTAGAAGGCGCCTTCCGGCTCGTTGACTTCCAGTCCGGGGATGGCTCGTGCCAGTTCCACTATGAGGTCGCGTCTGCGTTTGAATGCCTGTCGCATCTCTTCCACGCAATCTTGCGATAGGGTGTATGCAGCTTCTGCCGCCTTCTGGCTCACCGAACAAGCTCCGCTGGTGTATTGTCCCTGCAGTTTGTTGCATCCTTTCACTATCCATTCCGGACCAGCCATGTAGCCTATTCTCCATCCCGTCATGGCGTATGCTTTTGACACGCCGTTGATGATGATGGTGCGTTCTTTCATCCCTTCGAATTGTGCTATGCTCTCATGGTGGCCGGTGTAGTTGATGTGCTCATAGATTTCATCAGCTATGACGAAGAGGTCTTCGTGTGCCATCACCACTTTGGCGAGAGCTTCCAGTTCGTCTTTCGAATAGACGCTTCCTGTGGGGTTGCTTGGTGAGCACAGAATGAGCATTTTTGTCTTTGGCGTGATGGCGTTTTCCAGTTGCTCCGCCGTCATCTTGAAGTTTTGCCCGAATCCAGTCTTCACTATAACCGGTTCTCCTCCTGCGAGTTTCACCATTTGAGGGTAGCTCACCCAATAGGGAGCGGGTATTATAACTTCGTCTCCATCATCTACGAGCGCCATTACGGTGTTGCACACCGATTGCTTTGCTCCGTTGGAGACGAGTATTTCATTGATGTTATATACGAGATGGTTTTCTTTTTCAAGTTTTGCTGCGATGGCTTTTCTCAGGTCGGGATATCCGGGAACGGGCGAGTATTTCGACCAGTTGTCGTCTATGGCTTTTTTAGCGCATTCCTTGATGCCGTCGGGCGTGTTGAAATCAGGCTCTCCCACGCTGAGGTTTATCACGTCGATACCTTTTGCTTTCATCTCGCTGCTTTTTTGCGACATAACGAGAGTGGCGGAAGGTGCCAGTCTGTTGAGCCTTTTGGATAGTTGTGCCATGTCAGTCGATTTTATTAGTGCAAAGATATGCTTTTTTTTGTTTTTAACGGATTAAACGTCACTTTATTTCGCCTTTAGCTTTGCTTTTTTGTTGTTTTTGGCTTTTTTTGCTGTCTTTGCGACATTTGATGGGCATGAAGAGCTTGTATGGCGATAGCCTGCTTCAGATGTGCAGGTTGTGGCCCATCCGTTCTTTTTTTGTCTTGAGGTATCCTATGTTGAAAGGTGTTGGTGTGGTCTCTATTGGTATGTTCTCCACTATTTCCAGTCCGTAAGCTTCCAGTCCCACCCTTTTCACGGGGTTGTTGGTCAGCAGTCTCATTTTGTGAATGCCGAGGTGTCTTAGCATTTGCGCTCCGCAGCCATAGTCGCGTTCGTCGGGCTTGAATCCCAAGTGTGTGTTGGCGTCCACCGTGTCGTAGCCTTGTTCTTGCAGTTTGTAAGCCGCAATCTTGTTCATCAGTCCGATGCCTCTACCTTCCTGTTGCATGTACACCAGCACCCCTTTGCCTTCTTTTTCTATCATCTCAAGCGACTTGTGCAGTTGTTCTCCGCAGTCGCATCGTTGGCTTCCCAAGATGTCGCCGGTGGCGCAAGAAGAGTGTACCCTGACGATTACAGGTTCTTCTTCCTCCCATTCACCCTTTATGAGGGCGAAATGTTCCTGTCCGTTGCTTTTTTGCCTGAAGGGGATGAGTTTGAATCGTCCGTAAATGGTGGGCATGTCCACTTCGTTGCCCACCTCGATTAGAGAGTCACGTTCCAGCCTGTAAGCTATCATGTCCTTGATGGTGATGATTTTGATGTTGTGCTTTTCTGCCATTTCCTGCAGTTGTGGCATTCGAGCCATTGTCCCGTCATCGTTCATTATTTCCATCAATGCCCCAGCCGGGTATAATCCCGCCATGCGGCACAGGTCTATGGTAGCCTCGGTATGTCCGCTTCTTCTCAGCACGCCGTGGTCTTGTGCGAAGAGAGGGTTGATGTGTCCTGGCCTTCCGAAGGTGGCAGGTGTTGAGGCGGGGTCTGCCAGTGCCTTTATTGTCTCAGCCCTGTCGTGAGCGCTTACTCCTGTGGAGCATCCTTCTATCTTGTCGATGGTGATGGTGAAAGGAGTTCCCAACAAGGAAGTGTTTTCCGACACTTGCCTTGGCAGGTCCAGTTCTTTGCATCTTGAAATGGTGATGGGTGCGCAGAGAAGTCCTCTTGCGTGTTTCAGCATGAAGTTCACCTTTTCAGGCGTTATCTTTTCTGCTGCGATGATGAGGTCGCCTTCGTTTTCGCGGTCCTCGTCGTCAACCACTATGACAAACTTCCCTTCACGGAAGTCTTTCACTGCATCTTCTATTCTTCTTGTCAGTAGCTTGTCCATTTTTTCATTTTATAAGGATTAGGCATCCAAGGATGGTCATGACCATCTTTGCCACCTAATTAATATTATAATGTAGATGTTGTCTGAATGTTTTGTTTTGCCAGTCCTTTCTTTGCTATCCTTTCGGTAATCAGCTTGTTTGTCTGCTTTATTGTCCGCAGGTCTTTCAGCAGTCTCAGTCTGAAAGTCCACATCCTAATGTATAGGAAGGCGCCAAGAGGAACTATGATGGCAGCCATGATATTGAGCCACCGACGCTCGAAAGGCCGTGTGTGTGCCTTTTCCGACACTACGGGGTATCGCCCAAGCAGTCCGAGCACGATGTGGTCTCTGGTGTTCCCCAGGTCTTCTATCACCGCTTCCAGTTCTTCGCTTATGCGTTCTATCTCATGGTCAGGCTGGTATTTGAAGAACACCTTTATGATGTTTGGCGGTGATTTCAGGTTGTGTTCGTGCGAGTATTGTGTCACCTCGTCGCTTATGCGCTGCAGTTCTTCCACGTCGCGGGAGTAGTCGGGGTCGTTGATAATGACTTCCTTTCCTGCAACGGTGCGTTTCCGTCTCATGCCGAGCAGTCTCATTCCCAGTTCGATGTAGGCGTCGATGTTGAACACCGCAGAGTCGTTGTTTGCCTTATATGTGATGAACGCTGCAGTAGGTGCGAGCACGGCGGTGCCCAGTCCCTTGCCGAACCATATTGCCCACATACCTCCTCTCGCCATTCTGAATCCTGTGCTGTCGAGGATGTAGAAAATGATATATACGATGACGGAGATGATGATTGGTATTCCAAGGCCACCCTTTCTTATGATTGCTCCGAGGGGCGCTCCGATGAAGAAGAAGATGATGCAAGACAGTGAGAGCACGAACTTGTTTATTGCCTCCATTTTGTGCAGTCTCAAAGTGCGGTCACCATCAGAGGTGAGCATGCTCTTGAAATCGAGGTCTGTCACTTGTTGGTTCACCTTTGCCAATGCGCTGTTCACCGCCATTCGTTGCTTGTCGGCATCCAGGTGTTCATACACGCTGTCGTAGTCGTATGTCTTTTTCTTTTCTGCTTGTATTGCCCTTAGCGAGTCTGCCTTAGCCAGTCCGGAAATGTTGTAAACGAATGTCTTTGCCTCTCTGAAGTAAGTCCTTCCGATGCTGTCGTAGAAGTGGTTTAGTGAGTCTATGTCCTCCCTTATCTGGTTGAGGCTCTTCGCCTCCGCTTTTTGTCCGAAGATGTTGGCATCTGCCAGGTTGAAGTCACCGTCGAAGTCGAGCACTATTTGTTTGTGCCAGAAAGTCTCTCTCCTGTAAGGTGTTGTGGCATTGTTTCCCATGTCGCTGTTGCGCATGTTTTCAAACCATTCTCCGCTATACAAAGTCAATAGGAGGTGTTTTTTCTCTGCTGTGGATTGCAGCATTCCAGAGTCAGCCAGCACTATTGCAGCATCTTCGTAGCTGTCGGTCATCCTGTATATCATGATGCCGTAGAGCATGCCTGTCTTCAGGTCTTTTTTCTGAACGTAAATGTTGCAATTAGGTATTCCGTCATAGAATATGCCTTCTGGTATTTCGAGTTCCGGACTCTTTTGCTGCATCGAGATCATCAGTTGTCCGATTTTGCTTTTTGCCATCGGTCCGATGTTGTTTTGGAAATAGAAGGAGGCGAACGCTATAGCCACCACGATGATGGCGAGTGGCCTTAGTGTCTGGCTGAGCGATATGCCGGCAGCCTTGATGGCTGTAAGTTCAGAACTTTCGCTAAGGTTTCCGAATGTTATGAGAGAGGAGAGGAGTATGGCGAGCGGCAATGCTTGTGGCACCATCATCAGCGACATGTACCAGAAGAATTGAGCCATGATGTCGAGAGTGAGGCCTTTTCCTATGAGGATGTCCACATACTGCCACACGAACTGCATCATCAGGACAAAGAGGCTGATGAAGAAAGTTCCGACGAATAGCAGTGCGAACTGCTTGATTATCAGTATGTGGAGTTTTTTTATTCCAAGCATTTAATGTGGGTTCTCTCGGTTTTTCCCGCTCTCATTTTGCAAAGGTAGTGCAAGCCGAAGGCAGGATAAAATGAACATGTTCATTTTTCATGCTGAGGCACCGCCTATCTTAGCAGTTGCAAAGGTAGTGCAAGCCGAGCGAAATGCAAAATGAAAACGAAGTTTTTATTTTCATTTCCGAGGCGACGCCTACCTTCGCACCAGCAAAGTAGTGCCGAGCCGAACTTTTTTAGAACTCACCTTTGTTGAATGGAAAAACAGGGATGGTGGCTTCCATCTTACAGTCCAGTGTTTTGCCTTAGTTGGTCCAGATTCTGGTCCCAGATGTCAAGCAGGCTGTCGGTGTCTTCGGGCAGTGCGTAGTCTGTTATTTGCAGAGTGTATCCCCCGGTCACTTCTGTCCTCACCATTTTTATTTCCATGTATGCATCGGGGTCTGTCTCATCGTCCCATCTCAGTCGCAGGTGGCTGTTCTTCAACCTTTCCAAGGTCGAAGCCGACCGTCTTTCGTGATGGCCCATTTCATCCCCCCATACGAAATGGAACTTCCCATCTTCTTCCTTCACAGTGTCTGCAATCCATCTGCTCAGTCCGCCTTCGGTGCTGATGATTTTCCAGATGATGTTGGGTGCTGTGGAATTGAGGTGTTGTTCTATAAAAATTTTTTGTTTTTTCATGTGCATTAGGTTATAAGTGGCGCCATATCGTTGCTTTTTGCATGTTTCAAAAAAATGACTACCTTTGCACCCGCAAAATAGGATGGCGGGATAGCTCAGCTGGTTAGAGCGCATGATTCATAATCATGAGGTCGCCGGTTCAATCCCGGCTCCCGCTACTTTAAGAATCAGAGAGTTACGAGGTTCGTAGCTCTCTGATTTCTTTTTGGGTGAAACGAAAGTGAAACGAAAATTTTAGGATATAGAGGTGATGAAAGACAGTGAAACCATAATATCCCATTCATACATTGCATAAGATATCACAGATTCCAAGACCTAAAATCCGTTCTCCCATCAGAATTTGGCAGTTTATGAACTACATTATGAAGGCCGTGCTAACCGAAAACGATTTTTTACATTTTGTGTTATTACAGAACCACATTGTATTCAAACTTGCTCATGCCTCTCATCACATGGCGCAAGGCACCGAGGAGTTCTTGCGACTCTTGAACAAGGTTTAGAAAGATGGTCATGCTTTCTATGTTGAGTTGCTGTGTTTGAATGTCATTGATGATGTGTTTTCGATAATCGGATAATGAGGACTGCAATTTGAGGGCATCGTCACGGATTAGAGCAGTGTTTTCAGAGGTGACAGCACTGTTGAACAATCTCACAATCTCTTTGCTAAAGCACAGAAACTGATTGGCGTAATCATTAGGGACGGGACTGAAATTGTTGCCAACATGCTCCTTGCATGGCTCACCCATGCGTTTCAAACAGTAAAACATCTGGGGAAGGGAGTTGGCGATGAGGAAGTACCAGGTGCCTTTCCCTACGCTAACCATCGGGTCCATGCGACGCAGGGCTATGATCTGCTTGCGACGATGACGCTTTATGTCCTTGCGCTGATTGTCCACCTCGATACAGGAACACGAAAAGCCCGAAATCATTTGACTTTTTATTCACATCATCGTATCTTTGCAGAAAGTTTTGCAATTTTGTGGAAAAAATTAGGAAAATCACATTTTTTTGCAAACGGGGGGTATTGGGTTTTGCCCTTCGAAGGTCTTATAGATGAACAAAGACAAAAAACACATGTATGGACTACGGTAGACAATGGTTTGGACACTTGTTCAAGGACAACTATCCGGTGATGTATCGCATGGCGTTCTCAATGGTGGAGAATGCCGACGATGCCAAGGATGCAGTAAACCAGGTGTTCACCCAGATGTGGAAAGGAAAACCCAAGGTGAGCGAAAGCAGCATCAGAGGCTATCTATTGGCTGCCACACGCAACCAGTGTCTGCACATCCTCAAGCAGCGGCAACTGCAACGCCAACTGGAGGAAGAGTTGCAGCAAGATGAGGCGGAACATCAGGATGAAGCGAGAAAGGAATTGTTGCAGGAACTGCATCAGATTATCGAAGACAACCTGACGGAACAAGACCGGTGCGTACTGCAACTGCACTATGAAGAGGAAATGACCTACGCGGAGACGGCTACGGTGCTGGGCATCAGCACGGCGGCGGTGAACAAGCACATCACCCGGTCATTGGCAAAAATCAGACAAACCCTCAAAAATGCAAAGTAAGATGAAAACAGAAGATATCGACAAGAAAATTGGCATGCCTGATGTGGACACCGAATGGGAAAAGTTCGAGCGCGAGGTCATCGACAAAGAGTCCACATCAAACAAAAGCGTGATCATGTGGGGGCTTTCCATCGCTGCGTCCATTGCACTGGTGGCTGGCATCTTCCTCCTTGGGAATGCCTCCAAAGAACAAGCAGGCAGTACTGTGGCCAAGGTGGAGCAGCCAACCGCACTTAAATCCCATGAAGAAGTCTCAACAACACCAGGGACGGAACATACATCGGTGGCCAAGACTGTATCAGAAACCAAAACTGCATCGGAGATCAAAACCGTATCGGAAACTGTGCAGCACCCGGTCGAAGAATTGCTCGCAAAGGCAAACCCTTCTGGCACGGAGGAAAAAGTGGAGGACAATGGCAGTAAGGCTATTGAAGAACCCGTCAAACAAGAGACAATATTTTCCGTTGTAGAACAAAGTCCCAGTTTTCCTGGAGGCAACAGGGCTTTAGAGGAATTTATCAAGACGAACCAGCAGTATCCAGACCTGGCAATGGAATATGGGGCAAAGGGCAGGGTCATTATGACCTTCTTGGTGGACAGCTTGGGATACGTGTCAGACATCAAAGTCCATGGATACAAACTCAAATACGACACCTTGCGCTTAAGTCAGGAGACCGCTGAAAAACAAAAGCAGGTGAAGGAGCAGATTGCCCTCCAATTGGGTGAAGAGAGCACACGTATCCTCAGCCTGATGCCAAGATGGAGTCCGGGCAAGGTGAATGGAAAAGCCTTGAGTGTGAAATACAACGTGCCTGTTCAGTTCCTGCTCTCTGAAGCCGAGCGACAAACGTTTCTTGCCCAAAAGCGGCACACGGATGTTGAGGCGGCTCTGCAAACCCGCATAGCCGGACTTGACATTGTACCAACTTCGGCAGACATGGGAACTAATTTCATTCGGCTGAGAGGGAGTCGCAATGGCAACGACTCCATCCTCATCTTGGTCAACGGCACGCCGCTTCCTGATTCTCTAAACAACATTTCATCCGCCGGCACAAGATTGATGGTGTACTTGTATAAGAAAGGACAGTCAATTCATGGTATCTATGTGTACAAAGACGAGAAGAGTATCAAGCAGCAATATGGCGAACGGGCCAAAAATGGAGTGATATCAATCATCACAACTTCCGACACTCTTTGTGATGCCTACATCCGCAAGCATCCAGAACTGAAGCAGAGCCGTAGATATGTGGAGGGCTACGTCATGAACGAAAAAGGCGAGCCGCTTGCCGATGCCTGGGTTGCAATGACAACGCTGTCTGGTGGTGCCGCCACAGACACCAAAGGTCATTTCGCGCTCTGGTTGCCCTTGACCCAAAAAGAACTATTGGCTACCTGCACAGGCTATGAAAGTTCACGGCTAAAAGTTGAACCAACAAATCCCATGCTCATCTTCCACCTGAAAGAAACAATCCTCCTGAAAGATGTGAAAAACGCACCTCGTGGAAAGAATGGAGCGGAGGGGGAGGCAATACCTGTAAAAAAAATACGTATTCGCTAATGTTTCCACTGTCACTATTTTGGAAAGAGTGGTGAAAACCACATTTAGTAATTACCGTAACAAAACAAATTATTTATATTGCACGATGAGGAGACTTATATTTTTCTTTACGTTGGTGTTCGTATCCTTGAACATATATGCCACTGGTCAGGATGGCGACCTCATATATATCGATGGCAAGCAATGGGTGTTGCTGGGCAAACCTGTCTACGCAGACTCCATACTTGCAAAAGATTTGATAGCCGCTCTTCCCAAAGAACGTTCATACTCGACGGCCAACTGGGACGGTTACACGGCATATTGGAGCATTCAGGAAGACAAACTCTGCCTGGACAGCATCCTGTATGAGATATATGAAGATCCCAAGAATAACAGGAAAGAATGTGTGCCTTCAGAAACCCTGAAAAGCGTGTTTAGAAAATACGTCGACGGGAAACACATCGTTGCCACGTGGTTCAATGGAAACATTCGAGTGGCAAGGGGGAAAATGATATACTATGAACATACGGGTTATGAGAGGAATTTCGAGAACGAGCGAATTGTCACCCTCGACCATGGGAAGGTCTGTGAGATGAAAGACTATCAGAACTATTTCTTGGAGGGGTTTTCTTTCGACCGTTCGACATTAAATCGCTGGCCAGGCAAGAATATGCAGCCATGGAGCAATACTGAACTGCGTGAGATGTTCCCCCTGCACATTGAGAATTATCCAGAACTGACTGATGTCAAGCGAATCGTATTCAGCATCAAGCGGGCTCGTGTCGACGCACAGGGGAATCTTGTCGAGTGCGAGGTAAAGGTGGTCAGACCTAAAGACGCTGAGTTCAACCCACGTCTTGCCGCCGAGATGGCTGAAGCAATGAAAGCCTATCATCCTTGGCGTGTCTTCTTCATCAACGGTGAGTTCCGCGCCTATGGAATTGAAGGGTATTCTTTCCCTTACCTTTTGGGAGAATAACACAACTGGCAAAAAAATCCGCCCGTCTACAGGAGAATGAAACGTGGATGATTGTGAAGATATATTCAGAGGGTGTGTCAATTCATTTTGACACATCCTCTTGCATACTTTCACATGACTACCTTCTCAAAACAGGGCGGTTGTTTGCAGAAGGAACCAAACGCATTTGTTCCCTCTTTTCATTTCTTGAAACTTCTTCAGCCACCGCTGGAACTGCGGAGTGTTCCTGACGTAGGCTTGAAAATCTTTCGTTGACTGACGAAGACGCTCTTTTTGCTCTTCCGTTAACCATTCTGTTGAGCTTTGCTGCCTCGCTAATGGTGAGACAGCCGATTTCTGATGCGATTCCATATGTCCTCAAATCTTGGTCGATGATGCCGGCCTCCCGTAACTTGCTCTCGTAATCACTGCCAATCCTAATGTCACTCAGCTTGCCGAAACTCCCGTGGCCGAAAGTCGTTATAAAGTAACAGAAAGCAAAGTCGGAATATTGATTTTTGTGATTTTGTGTAAAAACTGTAATCACTTTTCTTGAAAAATGTCGGTGTTTTGTGTAATTTTGCATCCAACAACTAATGCTAACGAAATTATGACGATAAAAAAAATCTTATTGTTATTAGCCATTTTCCTGACATTGATGGCTTGTACAGAGACAGAATACAAGGAGGCGGAGGATTATCAACTTCCGAGCATCACCATGGATTCATGTGTCGTCGCCTCAGGCAATTCGTTTACAGCCTATATGACTGTGGACAAGGGTGAGGCATTCTTCAATCATAGCGTTCTTTTACTTGTCTATGAAGCAAAGGATTTGAGCCATGCGCTTTATACCATCAACGTGGAACTCAAAGAAGACCGTTTGCAAAAAGTTCAGAAGACGTTCACCGTGCCTGCCACAGACGACGAATATATAGTGAGTGCCGTATTGAAGACCGAAAAGAACTCATTTAAGACAAGGTCGCTCTTTGTCAGTTTGGCAAACATGACCGCCGAAGGTTATCTTCACCTTTGGGGGCAGCCACGCTATTTTGAGGATGTTCGTTATGAGGGGAGAGCATACCCGTCCAAATATGCGACCGATGACATTGCGTTGCACTTCTCCGAGAGCAGGCGTTTTAATATTCTCGTGAAAGCGGCGATGCAAGGCAGACCAGTAGAGGTCAGGGTGGGCAATCATGTCTATCCTGTGGTGTGGGAAAACAGAATTTTTTCAGAGGGAGAAAAGGAAACCGCAGACTGCATGATTGAGGTGACAATGACCGACATTGAGCCAGGCATATACGACGTGGCCTTGCACTGGCCAAGAGTGGAACTCCCATTGTCGAAGAAAATCCGAATCCTGCCTTTGAAAGCTGAAGAGGAGGAGACGACGCCATTGAGCCAGTTTGCGGATTTGCCTCATAATGCCAAAGCATCTTTCAGAATAGATGACAAGATGTACTATTACACCAGAATGGAATCTAAAACATTGGTCTCCTGCGACCTCAACACCAAAGAGTGGACCAAACATAAGGATGTGGCCTATGATATCTCGGAGATGGTGGCAATAGGCTCCAAGGCGTATGGCATCACTGAGATATATAAACCTTATGGAGGAAATAGCAACTCAATACAGAACAAACTGTATGAGTACAGTCCACAGACAGACACTTGGAAGGAATTGGCAGACCTGCCTGTCAAGGGTGAGATGTATCAAATGAAGGTTTTCACCACAGGTGGCAATGTGTATATCTGTGGTGGATATTATGCCAGCACAAACAAGCAGTTTATGGAGACATGGAAGTATGATATCTCCAACGGTCAATGGACGAGAGTTGCCGACAGACCTACAGAGCAAAGGGTGATGCAGACGGGCAATGGCGAAACCTATGGCTACTTCATGACACCGCAAGGCTTCCTCTGGGTGTATGATTCAAGCAAAAATGAATGGCACAGGGAGACGCAGTTGACGTCGGTTTACCTCTCCTCAAACCAAGAGCAGTGCCTTCTCGAGCATGACGGCAAACTCTTCTATGCTGGTGATCCTGGAAACACAGATTTCGATAGTGGCAACCCTGCCATCTACAACTATGATTTCCAGACTAAGAAATGGGAGTTGTTAGGTCTCTACTCGATTAGGACATTGGGCAATGCCATTCTAACCGCTACCTTCCATAAAGACAAACTCATCTTGGGTCCCATGCTGAAGCGAGCAGACTATTCGGGCGCTACATGTATGCACTTCATCAATTTTGACATCAAATGAAAACAAAATCAATTATATCTTCAGTGCTGTTGGTTGTCGTGATATGGCTGACCAACGGTTGCAGTACTGATACTATTTGGGAGGAGATATCCTATGGTCAGGAAGAACCCTCGTATAGCAATGGCGAACTTCCTGCCATGGTGCAGGTTCATATGGACCGTGTCGAGATAACGCTCTATAAGAACCTGACACATTATATTTACCTCGATGGCGTACTGATAAAGACGCTTGGCAACGAAAAAAAGGTAACGCTGCGTGCACTGACGCCAGACACGGAGTACCATCTGTTGATCACCGCCCTGGAAGGTGAGAAGGTTCTAAAGAAAGAAACAACATTCAGAACACTCAAGTCGTATGCAACTGTTATAGGATGGCGTGAGATGGACCTTTACGGGAACAATGAGGAAGTTGTGGATTTTGTCCGCCAGTTTCCTGGAGGCGATTTCCTCGATTTCACTCACAGATACTACAATTATTCCGAAGAAGACTACCGTCTCCGCCGAACTGATGCTGACGGACGGGTGAAGTGGAGAACCAATATAGCTGTTACCCAGGCTTCCCTTTCAGAGGATGGCCATATTGCAGCATGGTCATACGACATGGCATGCAGGGTGAACCCTGAGACAGGTGCCGTATTGTATGAGTACACCCCGGAACTCAAGGACGGTTACATCAACGGTGCCTGTCCGTGCAAGGATGGAGGTATGGCTATTGTGGGTAGAGGCAACACACTCGATAGCTACTACTTCGCGCGCTTAGATGCCAATGGGCAACTGATTCATGAGGAGGAAGGTAATCTTGCCGACGAACTTTATAATGTTCACGAAATGGCAGACGGCAATGTGGTGGCTATGGGTAAGAACGGCGCACAGACACTGGTGACCATCACCTTCGATGCCTCTGGCAAGGTCATCGACAAGTCATCGGACTATTCGGAAATTAGGGATTTTGAATACAGGTTAACTTTTATTCAGTCTATCAGTGACAACAAGGGCAACACCTATTTCTTGGGATATTGTGAAATAACAACAGGAGGCTCCCACCCATGCCCTATCATTGTCAAGGCGGATGCCCAGGGAAAGATAGAATGGACACGTGTGTTGAATGGTCAATATTCAGCATATCCATCCAATTTTTACTTCATTGAAGATGACAAGTTGTGTGTGCTCTATTCCAGTGACAAGAATACTCACGTGTCATTCATTACCACCGGAAATGAACATTTGCAAGACATAGCCTTCAAAAATAATTACGGCGCTCTCTTTGCCTGTCCGGTAAATGAAGAGTATTCTCAGTTCATTCTCTTCGACAGTTTTGGCAGAATTTTACTTGTCGATACCGAAGGGGAATAAATAAGAGAACAAGAATCAATAAACAATGTTATTTAACTTTGACAACTAATTAAAGATAACTTCAAAATATAGACCATGAAAGGGGAACGCTTATGAATGTATCTACCAACCCAGCGGCAACGACTTGTTGCAAGTGAGGGGCATCTCCGTCATCGAGAAGCAGGTCGTTCATCAGTTCCCCTGTGCGCTGCACCAGGCTCTTCTGCTTCTCCTTGTCCTGTTCCTGATGGAGGGCGGCGATATTCCGTGAAATCTCACGAAGTTTCACAAAAGAGTCGATGATGGCCAGCGTGGTCGATGTGGCCTGCTTGCTCTTCAGGATGGTGGCCAACATGTATAGACCTCGCTCGGTGAAAGCACGTGGCTCGACAGTCGAATGCTTGAGTGTTTCGAACCGGTGGAAATTTTCCACCAGTTCCTGTTTCTCAGAGGGTTGCAATGTGAAAACATACCCTTCAGGGAATTTGTCAGGGTTGTTTCTGACAGCTTTGTTGATGTCTCTGGTTTCAACTCCGTAGAGTTCTGCTACGTCCCTGTCGAGTAGGACTTCCTGGCCGTCGATTTTCAATTCTTGCCCCAGCCCCGCCATTGCGACGAGGGTGAGGAGGATGGTGATGAGTTTTCTCTTGTTCATAAGATTCATGATTTTGCTTACAGTTCGATGCAGTCGAATCACTGGCACCATGCATGGCACAGCGTGTTATTCATTTAGCGCATCAAGTTTCTTCTTGAACTCGGACAGATTCTCATCATCGAGCCAGTTGAGGTGATGAATGCCACCTTGCTTGTCGAAGAGGCGGTAGGTAGGGTAGCCTGTCAGTCCTACATATTGCTCAACGGCATGCTGCTGGTCATCAGGCAGGTTGTAGTGAACACAGTTGGGCGCGGTGAGGTCATACTCTGCGATGACGTTTTTCCACGACTTCTCTGGCGACCTGTTGGCAAGGTAGAGATATACAATGTCGTAATCCTTGAGTTCTGCCTTGAGTTTGTGCGACTCGCTCAACTTCCGCTTGCACGGCGCACACCAAGTTCCCCAGATGTCAAGATATACGATTTTGCCACGATAAGGCTCTACAATCTTGTCGATAATTGCCTTGCCGTCGGTTAGTCCCTCCACGTCAGATGACGGATGGATGACTGCATTCACTGCCACTTCCTTTTCCTTCATCAGCTTCTTGAAATACTCATTCTTGTCGGTAATGACTTTCCTAAAATAAGGTTCCTTGATGAATGCGATATATGGCTCCAAATTCTCAGGGAGAGCGCATCTTTCGTGGTCGATATATTCATTGAGTATCTGCGCATGATGGATGCTGTTGGTCAGCGGGTCGGTGCAAAGAGAGTCGATGATGGCATTCAAGATGCCCTGCTCACCACCTACGCAGAGCGTGTTCAACGCCTTTTGATAGTCTTCGCTTGTATGAATCGTATTGACCACACTTAATGCCTCCATGTATTTCTCCTGCACCGCCGTGACGGAATCATTGAGCACCTTGCGATCCTTTATTTCGGAATAGAGCGTGAAAATCTCCCTGTTCATCTTCTCTATCTGGCTGATGGCTTGATGCTCCTTGTCGTTCAGGTGAAGCATTCCCTTCTCCTCAAGCCAGGGTAGGATGGTGGGTCGCCCCCATAAGGCATTAATACGTGGGTCGGCATAAGCATAACATTCACGTTTGTATCTCAACATAGAAGACATTCTGCAGAGGTTGACTGGCAATGAGGTATCGACAGCTGAGTGCTCCTCCACCCATTGCATTATGTCGGCAGGCAGCAAGCGGGAATAGGTGTTGTAGTGCATCATCAGTATCTGGTCGCAGACATCGATGCGTTGACTCTCGCGGATAAAGTCGCGAAAGCGCTTGCTCAGGTTGGGATGCTGTGCCAATAAGTCTTTGCTCTGTGCCACGCTCTGCTCATAGTTGTGTATCCATTTCTGTGCCATGACCCTAACGGAATCATCACTCACGGGATTATCTATAAATCCAGCATATTGTATGTGGGGAGCCTCTGTCTGTATCTCGTTCTGCAGTCGTGCATCATTACCCATGAAGAGCGTCTGCGCCGATTTGTAGTCTTTCAGCATGAAATACTTCTCGCCAGGTGTCAGTATGAGTGCTACGCCATCAACAACATCATTTTGTCCGTTTTGTATGAGCAGAGTAGCCCCTTGCGTTCCAACCAACGGCACACCCAACTCGAATCGGCCGAGAGAGTCCACCTGGGTAGAGACGTGAACATCGTCGTCGGTAGCGACGTTGCTACACCCAATCACAATTGTCAAATTGTCTTTGAGAAGTTCCTTGGGATATCTCAGCCAACCGCTCACGACAGCCTTGCCCTCCTTCAACTCTGTGTTGAAGGGTGTGTAGTCAACTGTTGGATAGTCGGTGATAGTATTGGTGGTGATGGCTGAGAGCATCTGCTTCTTGCCGCCAATGTTGAAGATACGCTTGCCGTCTTTTTCCTTGCCGATGGTGATGGTGAGTTTCTCGTTTCCTGAGGCAATCACCACTTTTTTCTCTGTTTTCCTGTCATACCGCCACACCTTGTTAGCATATACGGCGTGGTCATTGAAGAGACTGATGATCCAATAGCCTGTTTCCGCATCTCGCCAATTGGAATTGAATAGCAACGTCTGGCTTTTGTAGGCAGGGTCGGTGATGTCCCATATTTTGAAGAAATTGCGTGCATAACCTTCAATAAGGTCAAACTGCTTCACGTCTTGAGGCAATGGTTGGAAGTGGAGCGCCACATCTGTCTTGCCGGATTCGGGAATGGGTATATGGGTGTCGAGCGCAAGGTCTGTCTCGCTATCGCGTGTCTTCTTTGCACTGACGATAGGGTACGACCGGCCGTCTTCCGTCTTGAGTACGGTGCAACTGCCAAAAGAGAACTTGGCATTGGGATGATTCCTGACGGTGATGTGGAGCACGGTTTCGTCCTTACGAAACTCAACCTCCTTGACATCAAACTGGAATCCCTGCGGTTCGTTACGGTAGCTTGGATTGGTCCAAACCTTTTGCGCCCAACCGTTGACGGCGGTGAGCAAAAGCAAGATGGTGATGATAACTTTCTTCATTGTTCGTTTAGATGATTAAGAGATTTCTCTAATTGAGGGAACGCTGCAAATAACTCCAAGGCCTGGATATTCGAGAATCGCTTGGAAAAGGTTTGTACGTGAACTCATATTCTAAAATATTCGTATTTTTAGTTCACAAAAATAGTTATTTGGAATGGAGCAACCATACTTTTCACTAATTTATTTGAGATTGTTCATATTCGTTTTGTTTTATTCTGCCTCGGCCTCTTTGATTATCGCTAACAGTTCTTCACGCTTCATCTCATTGGTGCCATGGACGGCGTGGCGAACGAAGCCCTTCTTATCAACAACGATGGTGAGCGGGAAACCTTCGGTGCCAATCCACGCCATCATATCCTTCGCCTCAACGAGGTGTGTCCACGTGAAGTGGTGCTTGTCAGTGATACGCTTAGCCGTTTCTGCATCGTGGAAGGTGGCAGAGAAGAACATCACATTGGGCAGTTGTTCCTTCCAAGTGGAGAGTTCGGGCATTTCGGCACGGCATGGACCACAGCCGGAATACCATAGGTTGAGCACCATGACACGGCCACGGATACTGTCGTTCGTCCATGTTCGTCCTTCCATATCCTTTTCGGAAAATGCAGGAAACAATTCGCCTGGTTGGGGAGAATAGAAAGTGCCGTCGGACTTCACGCCAGCCTGTGTCAGTTCCTTCATCGTTGCCATGATGTTGAGGCCATTCAGAAACTGGTCGGCGTTGTGAACCAATTCGCGGGGGATGGCCTTGCGGATGACCGACTTGGGCAGTGTGGCATCGACGTTGATGACAATGATGCTGTTACCCTCCTTGTCCTTCAACCGCGACATCGTTTTTTCACCGTCGGGCAGTGTAGGCATTTCACGGAAGAAATAGCCGTTGGAAAGGAATTTCGGAATCACTGTGTCGATGCGCTCTTCCTGTGCCTGCCCCGCCGTTGCGACGAGGGCGAGCAGTATAGTGATGATGGTTTTCTTGTTCATTGTTCTATTGTGATATGAAAACAATAATTCATCTCGTGTGTTACATGGTCAGTCAGTGCTTCAGCAGTTGCTCTATGGCAGCGGACACAGCACTTGGGGTGGAGGGCCAGGGAGCACCCCCGGGGACGAGTCGCCCTGTGGTATCAACAAGCCGATAGGTGGGGAAACCGCTCACCTCAAGATAACGCTCGATGGCGCTTTCCTGTGTTTTAGGCAGGTTGTAGTGAATGGCATTGTCGGTGTCGAGGTGGTTTTGGCGGATACATGTGCGCCATGCCTCATCAGGACTGTTGTTGCAGAAATAGAGATAGACGACGGGCTTGCCCTCCAGCATCTTCTTCAGGGCGGGTACATACTCCATTTGACTACGGCAGGGACCGCACCATGTACCCCACACATCCACATAGATGACATATCCCCGGAATGGAGCTATGATGTGCTCGAATAGTGCTTTCCCATCATTGATGTCCTTCAGTTCTTCTTCTGGCACTCGCAATGAGGCGGGAGAGCCTGCTTTTGGTTCCACCACCTCTTGACGCTCATTCTCGGCCAGGAAGTCTATGATACGTTGATTGGCGTTGTCGATGGCTTGGATGAGACGGGGATGATGAACCTCTTTGTGCGCCAGTTCCAATATACGCGGCGATGCGACGTGACTCTTTCCATTGATGTCCCTCATAATGGTTTGTGCTTTGAGTATTTCACAAGTTGTATCATCCAAGTCGAGCGAATTGAGGATGCTGATTTCAAGTGGAACATACTTCTCACTGATGTCCCAGTCCCAGTATTGCGCTATGAGTGGCTTGCCCAAAATGGGGATGATGTCGGACTG
>ONAG01000078.1 GCA_900315745.1 uncultured Prevotellaceae bacterium | reverse complement strand
TCTTACGTGAACAGGTGCGTGAACAACTTCCTGTCGGCTGAACCTCTGATATCGGCTGATGACCGCTATGAACTGATGAAACGATTTGACAAGGAGGTGACGCTTGAGGATGTGAACAAGGCTGCTAAAGAACTCATCACCGACAACAACCAAGTGCTGACTCTCTTCGGACCTGACAAACCCGAGGTGGACTTCCCGTCGGTGGCAGAACTGAGACAAATTGTAAAAGCCGCACAGTCGCAGCAGTATGCTCCTTATGTTGAGAAACAGATGGATGAACATCTCATGACTGCAATGCCTGCTCCTGGCTCAATAGTCAGCGAAAAGCCTTTCGGAAACAATGGCTTCACTCTGCTCACTCTTTCCAATGGGATGAAGGTGTATTTCAAACAGACTGACTATCAAAAGGATGCTGTAAGCATGGTAATGAAAGGGGAGGGGGGCACATCGCTCTATCCCGATGATGACATACCCAACTTCTCGCTAATCACAAGTGCTGTGACTGAAGGAGGCGTAGCTGACTGGGACCAACTGACACTGAAGAAGATGCTCACAGGCAAAATCGTAAGGGTAAGGCCATCAGTGGGCTCCAAAGGGCAGAGCATGTCTGCTTCTTCTTCCATCAAGGACGTGCAGACGATGATGGAACTGACTCACCTCTATTTCACTCAGCCACGACGTGATGACGAGGCTTTTAAAGGGCTGATCAACAGAACTCGCTCTTTCCTCACCAACCGCAACGCAAGTCCAAAGGTGGATTACAATGATTCCATAAATGCCATACTCTTCGGACACCACCCAAGGGTGGAGCCCGTCACTCAAGCCACTCTTGACAAGGCGAACTATGACCGCATAATTGAAATTTATAAGGAGCGCTTTAGCGACGCTTCTAACTTCAACACCGTCATCATTGGCAATATCGGCATCGATGAACTCAAACCATTGCTGTGCGAGTATCTCGCATCGCTGCCTTCTACTCACAAGCAGGAGAAGACCAACTATGACCGCGTGCCAAAGGTGGTGGAGGGCTCCTCGGTGCACAAGTTCTACAAGAAACAAGCCACGCCATTGGCTAATGTTAGTGTTTATTACTCTGCTGACGTGGAGTTCTCCCCAAAGAATGACCTCACTCTCGACTTCCTTACGAGGGCTCTTCAAATAGCATACACCGACTCGGTGCGTGAGGAAAAGGGTGGCACTTATGGTGTGAGCGTGTCGTTCCAACTTGAAAAGGATGATGTGCCAAATACCACCTTGGCAATCTCTTACAAGGCTGACCCGCAAAGATATGAGGAACTGAACCCCATCATCTACAAGCAGTTGGAGAATATTGCCAAATATGGTCCGGCTGAGTCCTCAATGCAGAAGATAAAGGAGTATCTGGTGAAACAATACGACCAGGCTGCCATCACCAACGACTACTGGAGTTATATCATCTGGCATGAAATAGATGACGAAGCAGATTTCGACAAAGACTACAAGTTGCTTGTGCAACAGACAACAGCTGCTGACGTGCAGCAGATGGCACAGAAAATTCTCGCTGCGAAAAGATGCATCGAAGTGACCATGTTGTCGGAATAAATAGCCAAGAGTAAAAAAATCTTTATCTCATCTGCCTTGCAAATTAGATAATATATCTTATATTTGCAAAAAAAATGAGATGAGACTCTTGATACTATCTTTTATGGTTTTAATGCCAACTTTGTTGGCGGTGGCTGATGATGAAAAGCTGTCAGGCAGGGTGATTGGTACCTTCGAGACAGTAGATTATAGCACTTTCGAAATGTCAACCACCGCCAACACTCGTGAGATGGCTTTCGATGGAAACCTTGACACATACTTCGCTTCTTGGGAACGCAATTACACCTGGACGGGTCTGGACCTCGGCAGCAAACATGTAATAACAAAGGTGGGGTGGTCGCCAAGAAACGACTCGCATGGGGAGGATCGTGTGCTGTTAGGGGTGTTCGAGGGAGCCAACCGCGAAGACTTCATGGATGCCTTGCCGCTTTATATAATAAAGAAACGTGGGAAGATTGGGGAAATCTCCCATGCTTCCATCGACTGTTCAGCCGGTTTCCGCTATGTGCGCTATGTTGGTCCTTCTGATGCACGATGCAATATAGCTGAATTGGAGTTTTATGGACATCCCGGAGAGGGTGACAGCACCAATCTATACAGACTGACCAACCTGCCTACCGTGAGCATACACACTCTCGATGGCGTGATTCCTTTTGACAAGGAGACTGACATCTCTTCGCAAATAACAATCATCGGTGACGAAGGTGTCAACTTGTTGAGTGTACCAGGGGGCATCCGTGAGCGTGGGAACTATTCGCGCAATTTCCCCAAAAAGCCTTACAGAATAAAGTTTGACAAGAAACAAAATGTGCTCGACGCTCCCGCTAAGGCGAAGAAATGGACTCTTATCAACAACTATGGCGACAAGACGTTGATGCGCAACCTCCTTGCATTCGAGATTAGCAGGAAAATGGGCATGCCTTATACTCCTTACGGTCGTGCGGTGGATGTGTTGCTGAATGGTGAATATAAGGGGTGCTACCAATTATGCGACCAAGTCAATGTGAACAAAAACAGGGTGAACATCACCGAGATGACTCCACAGGACGTTTCGGGCTCTGCCCTCACTGGTGGTTATTTCTTGGAAATAGATGCTTACGCCTATGATGAGAGGAAGTGGTTCCAGTCGTCCAACGGCAACCCTGTGGTTGTAAAGTCGCCTGACGAGGACTCCATCACGACAAACCAATTCTACTACATCTGGAGCCATTTCAACAAAATGGAGAGTCAATGGAAAAAATATCTTGACCTCAACACTTTCCTTCGACATTTTCTTGTGGGCGAATTGTCGGGCAACACCGACACCTATTGGAGCGTGTTCATGTATAAACAGCGCGATGATGACATGGTATATACCGGACCAGTATGGGATTTCGACCTCGCTTTCGACAATGACAACCGCACCTATCCTGTCAACTCCAAAAGTGATTACATCTACCGCAGTGGTGGAAGTTGTGCGGGAAACATGCTCAACTTCGTAGATCGCATAGTGGTGGCTGATGGCACTGCTAAAGCCATGCTGCTGAAGATTTGGGATGAAGCACGACAAAACGGACTTGACAAAGAGAGTTTGGAGGCGTATGTCGATAGATTGGAGAAGCAACTGGAATTGTCGCAGGAGTTGAACTTCATCCGGTGGCCTATTATGAATGATTGGGTGCACATGAATCCTGTCGTATGGGGCAGCTTCTATAATGAGGTGCAGAATGTGCGCCGATTCATCAAGAACCGAGTGGACTGGATGGACAAAAAGTTGAACTATACTTTCATACCTTCTCATATAAAAGAGGTGCAACCCGATTTCAACGAACCTTATGAAGTTTTCAACCTATCCGGCGTTTATTGTGGCAACAATTTGGATGGCATGACTCCCGGCGTCTATATCGTCAGACAAGGAAGCAGGACTTTCAAAATTGTTCATTGATACTTCCTTTACGGCTTCCCACCTTTTCGATGACATGGGAGCACCCGCTCTCCTGATAGACAGCATTGCAGAATTTCGGGCTAAGACAGCACAACCAACCGCAACCAACCGCAACCAACCGCAACCAATCTCAACCAACCACAACCAACCACAAATTAGGTGGTAACACCTATTGTCGCCAAAGAAAAAACTCCTTTACTCCTTCACTCCTTAGCTTTTAAATCTCCAAGGAGTAAGGGAGTAAAGGAGTGTCTTATTGGTGCCTAAGTAAAAAGTGGGTAAAGCCCGCACGAACAATCGCAACAATCCAACATCAAACATCCAACATTCAAAATCCAGCAATCGCAACAATAAAATAATCGCAAATAATAAAATGGTCGCTAATATTAAATAATCGCAACTATGTTGCGTAGGAAATCACCCCGACCCTTTGATGGGTCGAGGGTACCTTAATGTAAGAGCGACGAGTAGGAGCGGTTGAGCCCCTGCCCTGGAGAGGGCGGGGGACGGGGGGTGGGTTGAAGCCTCTCCTTATGAAGGAGAGGTTGGAGTGGTTGGAGAAAAGCCTCTCCTTATGAAGGAGAGGTTGGAGTGGTTGGAGATTTGCTGAGGCAGAGCCTCAGCCTACGAAGAACAGGTAAAAGAAAAGCCTCTCCCTATGAAGAGAGGCATAAAAACCCACAAAAATGTATGCTGAAAACCTCTTTTGCGACACTTTTTAAGGGCTTTTTTGCAATATGTCGCAATTCCGTCCCGTTGTCGCAAGGATAATAAATGAAAAACACAAGAATATTTCCATCATGTGAAAACCCGTCGTAACTTTGCAATGCACAAAGGAAAAAAAACAAAAAAAACAAAATAATAAAAATTAAAAAAAATACGAAAATGAAAAAGAATCTAAAATCAATCATGATGGCAGTCGCAGCCCTTTTGTCTATAACAATGACAAGTTGTCAAGAAGACGAATTAATCGCGATGACACTCGACGGTAACTGGAAAGGTAACATGTATGTGTCTTATCAAATCAACGGTCGTGGAGATTACTACGAGGCTTCTTACTCTGAAGTATGCTTCCTGCGCAATCCTTCCAAATTCGCATCTGGTGACGGTTACTGGATAGACTACTACAACGACTACAGAAGATATGGATGGGAACGCAACTATATAGCAAACCATATCAACTGGGAAGTGATCAATGGCAACATCAGAATCCATTTCAGAGAGGACAACTCTTATGTGACGATTTATGAATACTGTCTTACCGACAACCACTTCTCTGGATACATTGAGATGCGCAATGGAGCAAGACAAAGATTCAGTCTGGTGCATACTTCTTCACCCAATTGGAGCAGTTATTACTGGGGAAGCGATAGGTTCTATTTCAACGCCAACAAGAACAACTTGGGAATAGAGGATAATGCTTGCTACGCAAACAAGTCTTACATGGACCTGGAGGAGGACGGTATCTCCAACAACTCCGACAAATCAAACGAACCTGTAAAATTGGAGCGTGTATTCAAAACGAAATACGAATAAAATAACTGTTGAATTCTTATGTACTTCTTCCCGTGCTCGCAGTCTCTGACTGAGGGTGCGGGAATTTCTTTTTTGCCGCAGTCGAGATTTTGTCGTGCCTTATTTCCTTTATCGGATGGCAATAGGATTTCTATTCAGGCTCAAATCGAATGCCAATGGATTTATACCGAAATAAAAATCCAATATGATTTGATTGTTTCAATAATGTATATTATCTTTGCAGTGTCACATTTTTTGAAGATAGTATAAATTATTTTGTATATCATGAAAAAATTATTGTTATCTATTGCAATCGCATCAATGTTTTCATCTGTAAATGCACAAAAGCAACTTATTCTCTACTTCTCGGAGACAGGAACGACTGAAGCTGTCGCCAAAGAGTTGAAACAACAAATTAATGCTGATATGGAGCGCATAGAGACTGTTGTTCCTTATTCAGGAAACTTCCAAGAAACCATTCAAAGGTCTCAACGGGAGATGCAGAATGGAGAAACACCAGAACTGAAGCCCATCAAGTCGAAAATCAACGATTATGACGTTATCTTCCTCGGATACCCGATTTGGTTTGGTACTTACGCCATGCCTATCTCTTCTCTTGTGAAAAACAATGACTTTGCTGGAAAGACCATCGTGCCTTTCTGCACTTTTGGTAGTGGTGGTCTCAATACGTCTTCTGACGCTCTCAAAAAAGCTCTCCCTAAAGCCAAAATCATGACTGGATATGGTGTGAGAACAGCGAGGGTTGCTGCAGCAAGCAAGGAGCTCGACAGGTTCTTAAAAGAGAATGGCTACAAGAAAGGATCGGTGGAAAAACTGCCTGAATATTCCGCACAACTTCCTGTGACTGACGAGGAAAAGACCATCTTTGATGAGGCGTGCTCAGGATATCAGTTCCCGCTTGGCACTCCTCAGACAGTGGGAAAAAGGCAGACTCCGGATGGCATGGATTACATGTACACCGTGAAAGGCCGTGGACAAAATGGAGATAATGCCACCTCTATTATTTACGTGACAGTGAATAAGGGTGCCAAACCTGAATTCACACAGGTGGTAAGATGAAATTCAACTATTTCACCATAGATTATGAGAAGCAAGTATTATTTTTTGATGATTAGTGCCGTCGTGGTGCTTATGGCGATGGGGGCATGCAAAAAAGAAGTGTCGGTTGACAAACTGCGCCTGTCGTTTGAAGAATCGATTATCTCTGAACAGAAAGACAGTGGAAATGTGCTTGTTGTTGATACATTCTTCTTGAACAAAACCACAGGCGACAATTTCAAAGGTGAACTAAGAGGGCATATCAACGACTCCACAGAAGTGGTCTATGACCTTGATGTGGTTGACGAGGGGGAGGAACTTTCCATGGAATGGAACTTGCGTGATTAGTGCCTTGACAACAGATTGTTAAAAACCCGAATCGGACATTTAGCCGATTCGGGTTTTTAATTGAAAATCTCTCAGAGGGAGGTGATATGCTTTTCTATTTGTACCCACATTTGGGGTTCTCGTACATGCTGATTCGGATGACGAACTTCATCATCTCGTCGAGGTTGTGAACGGGGTGTTCCACATCCTGGGGGATGGGACGATGGGAGAATGTCTGGAAATAGAGCAGGCAGGCGTCTCTCCACCAAACGGCATCGAGGGCTTGGATGCGGAGCTTGTGCTGAACCTCGTCGAAACGCTGAGTGTCGATGTATGGCTGCATGGCATCCCATACAGCGAGGAAATGGCGCGCCTGATGAAGGCCGTCGTCGTACTTGTGGCACAGCTCATCCCAAAAAGTGCGACCGCTCTTCATGCGGAAATCCCAAGGCACATGGTGGAACCATGCCAACAGGTTTTCCGGACAAGTGTTGATGTCGTTGTAGAGGCTGCAGAGTGATTCTGGATATTGCTGTACATTGGCAGAACCAGTAAGTGTGCGGTCGAAGCCCAAGCCAATGCTGTCGGCACGATGGTAGTAGGGTGGGGTCCAGTCGGCTCTCACACCACGTGGACTGTACCATGGCTCTGGACCGTAGTGGTGGCCACCGGCAAAGATATGATGGAGGCCGAGAGGCATCATGTAGCTGACGCATGCCTCGCGGCTGTCGAGCATCACTTTTAGAAGTTGGGCGTATAGTGTTTTTTCTGAGGAAAGTGAAGCTGTGGCTTTGGAATTTGATGGTTTGGCGGATTTGTCAAATGTCTGTCGCAGCCACTCGTCGGCTATCTGTTCCGATGTCAGCGAGGGGTTCCATGCCAAACGACCAAAGGCATACCAGTTGGATTGCGCAAAGTGGTGACCGCACCAGTTTGTGTCATCGCCGATGTTTGCCACTCCTGCCATCGCTTTCAGGCGCTCGGGCTTCACAAAAGAGAAGAACTCACGCCACATGGGGGCGAGATAGACCAGGTGGTTGGCGGCTCCAAGATACTCTTGAGTAATCTGGAATTCCACCATCATAGGTGTCTTCTGCATGGCAGTGAACAATGGACTGTATGGCTCGCGAGGCTGGAAATCTACCGGACCGTTCTTGATCTGGATGATGACATTGTCGGCAAATTGTCCGTCGAAAGGCATGAACTCCAAGTATGCCTGGTTGGCACGGTCGCTGCTCTTCGGGTCATAGACGAAGGCACGCCACATCACGATTCCCTTATGTGGGCGCAGGGCGTTGGCAAGCATGTTGGCTCCATCGGCATGGGTGCGTCCGAAATCCTGTGGTCCCGGCTCGCCTTCGGAGTTGGCTTTCACGAGGAATCCGCCGAAGTCGGGGATGAGCCGATATATCTCATTCACTTTGTCTTTCCACCAGCTGATGACATTGGCATCGAGTGGATCGGCTGTTTTAAGTCCACCCAATTTGATGGGTGATGCGAAGTTGATGGAGAGATAGACGCGGATGCCATAGGGGCGCAATTGGTCGGCGATGCTCTTGGCTTTCTGCAAATGTTCGGTGGAGAGGGCTTCTGGCTTCGCATTGACGTTGTTGAGCACGGTGCCATTGATGCCGACAGACGCATTGGCGCGACCATACATCTGCATGCGTTGTGGGTCGGGATTCAGGAAGATGCTCTTGCCTGCAAAGCCGCGTTCCACAGTGCCGTTGGGGTTGTCCCAATGGTTCAAGATGCGCAGGTCGTAGAATGGCTGTTCCTTGATGTCGAGGTTTGAACAGGAGTTGCCTGTCTGCTGAAGGCGCAACAGGTGATAGGCTCCATATAGCAACCCCGCGTCGCTGGATGCTGATATCACGATTTTTTCGCCGTGACTTTTGATGGTGTAGCCATCACGAGCCATGCCTTTCTGGCGTTTCAGCGTAACTGGGCATCCCTGCCAGTAGGTTTGCAGCTCTGTCATGGCAACGCCCTTGACTCCTGTTATCGCTGACGTGGCGCCTACTGCGTCGAGGCGTAGCCACAACTGGCTGCCGTCTTCTCCATAAGCGGCAACAGCACCACCTCCTGTGATGAGAAGGACAAGTGCTAAGATAAGAATTCTTTTCATCATACAATCTGCTATTGTTTCAATATTTTGTTTTTGATTAGTTGCTTTTTAGTTTACGTTGGCTAAGGTACAACTTTTTTCCATATCAGCCAAATCTATTACCATACATTTTATTTCTTCAATAATTCAGAAACGGGTTAGGCTCTCATAATTAATCGATTTTGAATACATACTTATAAGTTTATTTTGTATCTTTGCCAGCGAAACCTTAACAGTGCAACAGTTAAGCTACTTAATACACTAATTATTTTTGTTTATGATTGAACTGAAAAATGACCAACTGACCATAAAGGTCGCTGAATTGGGAGCAGAGCTCCAGAGTATTGTTGACAGTAAGGGACATGAGTATCTATGGCAAGCTGACCCGGAATATTGGCCTCGGCATTCTCCCATCCTTTTCCCTATCGTTTGTAGTGTGGAAAACGACACCTATTATGTAGGTGGACAAGAGTATCACCTGCCACGCCATGGATTTGCACGCGACACTGAGTTCACTCTCGTGGCTCAGTCGGACAATAAAGTAGTCTTCGCACTTCACGACAACGAGGAGACGTTGAAGGTGTATCCTTTCCCATTCAACCTTGCCGTGAGCTACCGTCTTGACGGTAACAAGATTCATGTAGTATGGCATGTGGAGAACACAGGCAAGGAGGAGATGCATTTCCAGATTGGAGGGCATCCTGCCTTCAATGCCCCAGGCTGCGAGGCTGGAAAACCTCTGAAGGGTGTTCTTCGCGTTGACAACAAGGGACAACTCCTGGGACTAAAGAGCCATATTGATGGTTCGGTAGAGATGGACGAGATAGGGATAGCGTCACAGGAAGGCTTGATATGCTTCGACGACGAGTTCTTCGCTCATGACTCGGTGAAGCTCCACAAGAGCCAGACCAGCTGCGTGGAACTGCTTAATCCTGATGGCAGCGTGGCGGTGAAGCTTAGCTATAAATGTCCTATCATCGCTTTTTGGAGCCCTTATAAGAAAAATGCGCCCTTCGTCTGCCTCGAACCATGGTATGGTGTCGGAGACCCACGTGGGTATAAGGGCGAATTCAAGGACAAACCTGTTATCAACCATCTGATGCCTGGTGCCTCGTTCATGAGCGAGTATGTCATCACAATTGGTGAATGACCTGCTAAGTGAAAAAGGTTTTTGTCAAGTCGTGTAGGTTGTCAAAATGCCACGAATTTTTGATTTAAGACAAAAAAACAAGAAGAAATTTCAATTAATTCCATATTTTTTAGGTTATTTTACTTTCAATTTGTAATTTTGCAACGTCAAAAATAACACGGCTTGATATTTTGTTTTATCAAATATAGTTATAAATATTTTTTTACATACATTTGGAAAATGAAAAAATGTCTATTATGTGCCTTTGGCATCGGCGCTATAATGATGCTAAACTCATGCTATGTACAGAATGTTACTGTTGGCATGAATGAAGGTGAGCCTATGAGACAGGTGGCTAAAGTGAAGAACCAGCAGTTCATATATGGTCTTATAGAGCCTACACAAGACAAGGCAGAGAACCATGTGAAGGACACAAAACACTTCGCTATGAAGACAAAGCAGACTTTCTGGGACGGTTTCCTCGCCGGTATTACTTTTGGAATCTACACTCCTTCAACAACATATTATTTCCAACCCGCTAAATAAAAGAAAAAATGAAGAAATTTTTTGTTATAACCACTATGATTATCTCCGCACTTACAGCAAGTGCACAGTATGAACCAGGAACTTTAAGCGTGCAGCCTCGCATCGGTGGTACAGGCGCATTGATGACCAACACACCTGCTCTTGATGCTAAATTCCTTGGCAAGAAACTTGATTCAGAACCTACAGGCGGTGTTATCGTTGGAGCAGACTTGGAGTATCAACTCTCTTCTTTGGTCAGCCTTTCCGCAGGTGTCAACTGGGCACAAGCTGGTAGTGGATGGAAGAATTACAAAGAAAAGGATAATGGAATGACTCTTGAGGTAAAAGACTTGAAAATCGAAACCAGTTATCTGAATGTGCCCATCACTGCCAACTTCTACATCTGGAAGGGTTTGGCTATACGCTCTGGTGTTCAGTTTGGTTTCCTCACCTCAGCAAAATATAAGGCAACAATGCAAATCAGTGGTAAAGATAGTGGCGTGAATGTCAATTCTACAACTGATGTCGATGAGTCTTGCAAGGATGAATTCGAAAAGTTCGACCTCTCCATTCCTGTTGGTCTCAGCTATGAGTTCAATAACCACCTCGTAATCGACTTGCGCTACAACATCGGCTTGACTAAGGTGAACAAGGAGTCGGTAGATGGCGTAAAGGACAGCCGCAATGGTGTGGCTTCTATTACTATCGGATATAAGTTGAAACTCTAATAGAACTTAGTTCTTAAAATTTTAGGTGGGTTTCATAAATCCAACCCACCTTATCCACTTGAAAAGTCCACAATTCTATTTGGATTCTTTTCAAGTGGTTTTTTTATGGCAATGAGTAGGATAGTTTTTTGCATGTTTCAAGATTTGTCACTATTTTTGCAAACAATATGAATGATGGCACTGATGCCTGTTGTAAATTTTAAAAAGCAATTAGAGAAATCTTATCATGAATAAAAACCTCTTCTCAATCCTACTCGCCTTATTCACTGTGGCAGGACAGAATCTTTTTGCACAAGTAAATGAAGGCCAAAAACCAAGTCTGGAACAGCATGACGATTCCTTACAGGCTGCTGAGTGCACAAATGATTCAATTCTAAAATTCGAAGCAGAAGAAAAAAGACAAGATTCGCTACTCATGGTCAATAGCAATATTATTGACCAGCAAGTGATTCCTGCCGATACTTCGGTTAGGATGGGGGTTTTGAAGAATGGACTTACCTACTATGTGCGTCGATGCACCGAACCAGAGAGAAAAGCGAATTTCAGCCTGCTGGTGAAAGGTGGTTCTGTCTTGGAAAAGGATGACGAACGTGGCTTGGCTCACTTTACAGAACACATGCTATTCAAGGGGACAAAACATTTCCCTGGGTCGGAAGTGATAGGATTCATGCAGCGCAATGGCATTCCTTTCGGACACGACACCAATGCTCTTACTGGTCATACTACTGTGCGCTATTTCCTCAATTCCATACCTACTGACGACGAGATGCAGATGGACTCTTGTTTGCTGCTCTTGCGTGACTGGGCTGGCGATGCTACCATAGATGACAAGGATGTGGAAAGCGAGCGCAACGTTATCGTCGAGGAATGGAGAAGTAGGAACATCGTGTCCATATCACAGCAATTCATCAACGATTTGTTGAACAAATCTTTCTATACCGAGAGATTGCCCATAGGTGACCTAAGTATCGTGAATAACTGCAGTCCCAAACTTATCCGCAAGTTCTATAAACGTTGGTATCAACCACAAAACCAGGCTGTGGTGGTTGCAGGCGATTTTGACGCCGATGAAATGGTGGAGAAAATTAAAAAGGTGTTTGGCACGATGAAACGTAGCAAAAATATTGTTCCAAGCCTGCCTGAGATACCTGAGATAGAGACTCCTAAAGCACATGTTTATCAGGAACCAATACTTCCATTTTTCTCAAGTTCGATTATCATCCGACTGCCAGAAGAGAATGTGTTGAAAAATCGGGTGGGGGACTTGAGGACTGAATTGGTTTTTGACAAGATCAAGGAATTGATGGAAAGTAATCTCAAGAATGTCAAGAACAATGATATATATACCACCAATGTCTATTATCTTAATCCAATAGACACCAAGAAGGCTCATTTTATTGTATTTGAAATGAATTCTTCCCCAGAAAACTGGAAAACTACTCTGGAAAAGTTGATGAAAACAATAGAAAGCAAACGCCGCATGGGATTCACAGAATACGAACGCAATCCTCATGGATTTGTAAAACCTACATACAACGATGATTTCTCTGCCATACAATTTCCCGACACAGTATTATGTCAATTTGTTTCAAAAAGAACTGCTGATTGGACTGACAAGTTGGTAAACTGCTTCTTCAATGGAAACGCAATAAATGACGATAGCAGCGAAAACGCTTCGAAAAATCATATAAAATGTACTATTGCAAAAGAACAGTTGGAAGCGGCGTATGGTGAAATAACTGATGGACGCAACATGATAGTGGCAACAATGTTTCCTAAAGACATTGCTCTGCCTACAGAAGATGAAGTGATTGAAATCATCAATCGTGTAAAGAATATGGGTGATGATGAACTTGCGGATGTCAATTTGGAAAAGAAAAAGAAATTGGAGCATCTGAATGTTAAAGACCTTGACATCAATCCTACACCTGGCTCTATCGTGAGCTCTACCGTTCTCAACGACAGCATTACCGAGCTACTCTTGTCAAATGGGGTGAAAGTGGTTTTGTGGAATAAGAAGACCGACAGAAACTCAATTAATATGATGTTCGACCGCCCAATGGGATTTTCTGCACTTGATGATGATGATATTCTATATCAAGAAATGCTAAAGTATGGCAGAAGACATTTTGAATACGTTGGCGGATACAGTTTTATCCAGACAAATCCTTTTGATGATGTTCTCGATGTTCCTTTATCTTTCCATGTCACTAACAGCGTGGAGCAATGGAAGAATATTGAGCAACAGTTGAAGATGATATATGCCTCATTGACAACGACTGAGGTGGACTCTGTTGAAGTGGCTGAACAACTATCCACCCTTCAGGCTGCTGCCCTTGCAATGAACAATCCAATCTTTAAAGCACAACTCAAAGTGCAGAACTTGCCGGCGGCATCTGACAAACGACTCATGCCTCCTACTACTGAAGAATTGGGCTCTTATAAGATTGAACGATTCAAGGAATTGGTGAAGGACTATTATTCAAACTTCAATGGTTCAATATTAGTCGTTCAGGGGGAAGTGGATGCTGATACACTCAAGCCCCTCCTGCTCAAATATATTGGTTCGCTACCATCGAAACCAGAGCCTGTGAAGCGCAGGGTATGGGAGTCCGACCACTTCAAGACCACCAACACAACCATAGTGGAGAAAATTGAGAATGAGACTCCTTATTGTGCGACATACTTGTTCTATACATGGGAGAAAGATTTCCAATATACGCAAATGACTCATGCACACAATCAAGTGCTGAAGAGCGTTCTTGGCAATCTGCTTCTCAACACATTGCGGGTGCAGCATAGTGACGTATATACTCCCCAATGTATTGTGAAAGATGACTTGCTGCCCATCAATCGCATGATGTGTGCCATAGTATATACCTGTGACCCCAAGCAACGCGAGCGGATAGCGAAAGACGTTACCCAACTCGTAAAGGACATGGCTGAGGGCAATCTAATCACCCAAAATCTCATCGACAGCTACATCACTGAACGTGAGAAACTAAAAGACAATTATAAGGGTAATGATTATAGCCTTCGCCGTGACTACATTGCCCGCGAACTCAATGGCATTGTCACCAATGAGGGTGACACATCATACATCAAGCAGGTCACTCCTTCATCTCTAAAGGCGCACTTGAAGCAGTTGCTGAAAAAGGGAAATCTGCATATAGGATACCTTACAACTGAATGATTCTTAGATGATGCAGAACACGCTTTCAGATGCAGAATGCGGCATGTTCTCTATTCACTTTTGTCATTCCGGGTATATAGTCGTGCCACTATGGCACCGCTGATGTTGTGCCACACACTGAACAAGGCTCCAGGAATGGTTGCCATGGGGTAGGCTGCGAAATGTAGAGTTGCCAACGATGAGGCAAGGCCGGAGTTCTGCATGCCCACCTCGATGCTGATTGCCCTGCGCTTGGCTGTCGATAGTCCCAACAGACAGCCTAAGCCGTAGCCAACACTGAGTCCACATATGTTATGGAGAACCACCACGAGCATGATTACAAGTCCGCTGGACATCAACTTCTCTGCATTGGCGGCTATCACTATTAGCACGATGGCACAGATGGCAATGGTAGAAAGGGCTGGAAGGTATGCTGTCGCCTTCGTGGTCTGGCGAGGCCATAGGCTCTTCACTATCAGTCCTGCTGCAATGGGAAGGATGACCACCCAGAGGATGCTCAACAACATCCCTGCAACATCCACATCCACGGTCTTGCCTGCCAAAAGCAACACCAACAATGGTGTAAGTATGGGGGCAAGCACAGTGTTGACTCCTGTCATGCCTACTGATAGTGCAAGGTCGCCCTTGGCAAGATAGGTTATTACATTGGAGGCTGTACCGCTCGGACAGCAGCCAACAAGCGCCACACCAACGGTCAGTGCTTCGTCAAGCGCAAAGAGCCGCGCCAGAATCCACGCCAACATGGGCATTATCGTGAACTGTGCAATGCAGCCGATGATTACATCTTTAGGACGACTGAAGACAATGCGGAAATCTTCCCAGCGCAGAGTCAGTCCCATCCCAAACATAATCACTCCCAAGAGTGGATTGATGACAGTGGGCTTCACTTGGCTAATGACACTTGGGAATACAAGTGCCATTATCGCTGACAGCAATACCAGGACACCCATGTAGTCGGATATCAGTTTGCAAATTTTTTTCATAACTTATTGACACTCCTTTTGGTGCCTTAAAAACCTATCGAATGTTGATTTGATACTCAATTACCACGTTTTTCGGCTTGCAAAAGTACATCCTTTTTCTGAATAATCATAATTTCTTGTTTCGTTTTCTTGTTTTTTGAAAAATATGTGATTTATAATAGATATTTTTCTACCCACTCTATTTGTTGTAAACTAAAAAATACACTATCTTTGCACTGCATTCATACTTATGTGCAATATTTATCTTTTCCAATGATATACCTAAAACATTAAAAAAACAACATAGTAATGGCAAAAAATATGAAAAAGAAAAAAGTAA
This sequence comes from uncultured Prevotellaceae bacterium, assembly GCA_900315745.1. Lineage (GTDB taxonomy): Bacteria > Bacteroidota > Bacteroidia > Bacteroidales > Bacteroidaceae > Prevotella. The sequence goes on along the minus strand of ONAG01000078.1, from coordinate 18,461 downwards.
TGACCTGGACTGTGGCAATAGCAATGGTTCTTGTTGGATTGACTTCATGTGGCATCGACATTCCTAAAGAAGTTCAAACATCGTTTGAGACAATAACGGTTGAGGAGTCCGACATTGTCTTGCCGATGAAGTTCAGTGCAAAATTGAAGGGACAGTCTGATGTGACCATTTCGCCCCAGGTGAGCGGACAGTTGATGAAAATCTGTGTTGCAGAGGGACAACAGGTGAGCAAGGGACAGACTCTCTTTATCATAGACTCTCGTAATGCACAGCATGATGTAGAGGCTGCCCAAGCCAACCTTCAAGCTGCCCAAGCCAATCTTCAGGCTGCTGAAGCCCAAGCCAATAGTGCAAAGCTGGAGTATGAGAGCAATAAAAACTTGTTTGACAAGAAGATTGTGAGCAGTTATATGCTTGAAAACTCACAAAACAATTATAGGCAAGCTCTTGCTGCTGTAAGTCAGGCGAAGGCGTCAATCACTCAGGCACAATCTTCTGTCAACAGGGCAAAGGTAAACCTCGGTTTCTGCACTATAACATCACCTGTATCTGGTGTCATTGGTGAAATTCCCGTCTTCGCTGGTGACCAGGTGACACCGATGACTCAACTGACAATCGTTAGTGGCAACAGGCAAATGGATGCGGAATTCTCAGTGACAGAGTCGATTATAGAGGCTCAAGTGGCATCTGGCATAAAACAAGCAGACAAGTCTGTATATATTGCCAATTTGCCTGATGTGATTTTTGTCATGAAGAATGGTACGGAGTATCCTCATAGGGGGCGTATCACCAGTCTTACCGGTGTGGTGGATGCCGCTACTGGCTCTCTTGCTTGCAAAGCCACCTTCCCTAATCCGGACGGACATCTTTTCTCTGGCGCACAAGGCACCATTTTGCTGCCTCTCAGTCGCAAGCAAGTGATGGTGGTTCCTCAGACTGCTGTGGTGCGTCTGCAAGATAAGACATTGGTTTACAAGGTTATGCCTGACAGCACCGCCAAGGCTATCACCGTGACAACGACAGATACTGGCAATGGCAAGGATGTCATTGTCAATACTGGACTCGGAGTGGGAGACCGCATCGTTTCCGTTGGTGCTAACAACGTTCAGGAAGGCCAGAAGGTACTGTTCCCTGTAGAGGAAGAGGAAAAAGAGAAGTAAACCATGAAGAACAACATTTTCATCAACAGATACGTGATGGCTTGTGCCATCAGTATCGTAATTGCTTTGGTAGGCTACATCTGCATGAATAGCCTGCCCATAGAGCAATATCCGAACATAGCGCCGCCCACAGTGCGTGTATCGACCAACTATACCGGCGCTGATGCCAATACTATCATGAAATCGGTGGTGCAACCATTGGAGGAGAACATCAATGGCGTGCCCGACATGACATACATGACCTCTACGGCAAGCTCCTCAGGCGACGTGTCCATAGTGGTTTACTTCAAACAGGGCACCGACCCTGACATTGCTGCTGTGAATGTGCAGAACCGTGTGACGAGGGCTTCTGCTCTGCTGCCTGCCGAAGTGACAAAGGTGGGTGTGCAGGTGTTCAAGATGCAAAGCAACATCTTGCAGATTGGAGCCTTGAGAAGTGCAGATGGCAAATATGACGACGACTTCGTAGCCAACTACATAGACATTAACCTGAAGCCTCGCCTGATGCGTATCACCGGTGTTGGTGACGTGATGAGTCTTGGCAACACTTATGCTCTTCGTATTTGGATGAAGCCTGATGTGATGGCGCAGTACGGTCTGGAGCCTAATGACGTGTTTTCTGCCATCAGCGGACAGAGTTTTGTTGCTGCTACCGGTTCCTTGGGCGCTCAGTCACAGAACAATTACCAATATACGATGGAGTATAAGGGTACGTTGAAGTCCATCGAGGAATTCAACGACATCGTGTTGCGTACAAGCGATGGTGGACACTTGCTGCACTTGAGTGATGTGGCAGACGTGGAAATTGGAGCCATGAATTATAGCTTCGTGTCGAATATCGATGGCAAGCCAGGTACCATATTCATGGTGTTCCAGGCTCCTGGTGCAAATGCCACTGAGGTAAATGCTCGTATCGACAAGCTTTATGAGGAACTTAAACCGATAATGCCTGCAGGACTGGAATTCGTGAAACTCGAAACCTCTGACGACTTCCTTTATGCCGCTATCGGAAATGTGGTGGAGACACTCATCATTGCCATCATTCTTGTGGTTCTCGTGGTGTTCTTCTTCTTGCAGAACTTCAAAGCTACGATTATACCATCCATCTCTATTGTAGTGTCGCTGTTGGGCACGTTTGCCATCGTGTCGTTGGCGGGCTTCTCGCTGAACATATTGACGCTATTTGCCTTGGTGCTCGCCATCGGTACGGTGGTGGATGATGCCATCGTGGTGGTGGAGGCTGTCATGGCTAAACAGGAAAATGGCGTCACCAATGCCAAGGAGGCAACCCGCCAGGCAATGAACGACGTGTCGGTGGCTGTAGTTTCCTGTACTTTGGTTTTCATGGCTGTGTTCATCCCCGTGGCATTCATGCCGGGAACATCGGGTTCGTTCTTCACTCAGTTTGGTGTAACCATCGCTTCGGCTGTCGGTCTGTCGTGTGTCTCGGCGCTTACACTCTGTCCAGCCCTCTGCGCCATCATGCTGAAGATGAAAGAAAATAAGAATGAGCGCAAGAGCCTCACATACTACACGAAGAAAGCTTATACGGTGAGCTATAACGCCATCTATAGGAAGTATTCCAAGAGTGTGCAGAAGTTCATCAAACGCCCTGCATTGGCATGGTGTCTCTTGGTTGTTGCTGCCGTGCTGCTTGTATTCTTCATGAAAAACTTGCCATCTGGTCTCGTGCCACAGGAAGATCAAGGTGTGTGAAGAAGGTGGAGGCAAAGGTGAAGGAAATTCCTGAAATGGAGAGTTTCGCCACTGCCTGCGGCTACGGCATGATGTCGGGCTCTGGCTCCAACTACGCCACGATGATCATCCGTCTGAAGACATGGGAGGAACGTGAGGGCTTCAACCACTACGTTGACCTGGTCATTGGTCGCTTGTATTTCGCATGCAAGGAAATCAAGGACGTGCAGGTGATGCCATTCCAACTGCCTCAGGTGCCTGGATATGGCTCAAACAACAGTGTCAACCTTGTGCTGCAGGACCTGAATGATGGTGACTTGTCGGAGTTTGCAAAACTTGCCAACAACTTCCTTACAAAATTAGGAGAACGGCCTGAAATCAGCATGGCGATGACATCCTACTCGGAACGTTTCCCCAAATATCAGGTAAATGTCGATGCAACACAGTGCGACCGTGCTGGTGTATCGCCGGCTGCCGTGCTAAGGACATTGGGTGCCTACTGCGGCGGTTCGTATGTAGGAAACTTCAACCAATTTGGCAAGGTATATCGCATCATGGCAAGTGCTTCCCCTGACTATCGTCTCGACCCATCGTCGTTGAACAATATCTTTGTGAGGGTGCGTGGCGGCAAGATGGCTCCTATGTCAGAGTTCGTCTCGTTGAAGGAAATTGTCGGAACGTCGAGTGTGGAACATTTCAACCTTTTCCAGAGCATCACTTGCTTCGTGCAGTCCGCGGGTGGATACACCGAGGGCGATGCACACAAGGCAATTGCCGAGGTGTTCAAGGAGACAATGCCCAAAGGCTACAGCTATGAGTATAGTGGCATGTCGCGCGAACTGGAGGAGGCATCTGGCTCAAATGCCACTGCTCTGATCTATGTCATCTGTGTCATACTCATTTACCTTATTCTCGCCTCTCTCTATAACTCGTGGTTTACACCATGGGCGGTATTGCTCAGTGTGCCATTCGGACTGATGGGTGCCTTCATCATGGCTTACCTTGGCTCGTTGCTCCATCTGCCGGGCATGGACAACAACATCTACCTGCAGACGGGTGTTATCATGCTCATCGGTCTGCTATCAAAGACAGCCATTCTTATTACGGAGTTTGCCTCTGAACGTAGAGCACAGGGCATGACCATCCGTGACGCTGCCTTTGCAGCCTGCCAGGAACGTCTGCGCCCCATCCTGATGACCGTAGTAACGATGATTGCTGGTATGATTCCGCTTATCATAGAGGGTGGTGCAGGTGCCAATGGCAACCGTGCCCTTGCTTTCGGTGTGGTTGGTGGCATGACAGTGGGAACTATTGCACTGCTCTTTGTAGTGCCTGCCTTCTTCATCGTATTCCAAAAATTGCATGAGAAATTCCAAGGAACTACGGTGGTGGAGAGGATTGATGATGGCGATGTGAAACAAGTAGTGAAAAATGAAGAATAAAATGAAAAGACTAAATAATATCTTCACCATTGCAGCCATGGCTTTTTTGCTCACAGGCTGTAGCGTCTTTAAGGAGATGAAGGATTTGCATGGCATCTACGAAGCGCAAACAGATATTCCCAACAATGTTTATGGTACAAGTAAGGATATCAAGGAGGCTTCGGGAAATGGCTATTTGGCTAAGTTGACATGGCGTGAATTTTTCACCGACCCATTGCTGCAACAGCTAATAGAACAGGTGCTTGCCAACAATACCGACATGAACTCCATTCGCATTGCCATAGAAAAGAGTGAGGAATCTCTGAAAGTCGCCAAGATGGCATACCTGCCTTCGTTATACTTCTCACCTTCTGGCACTTTGTCGAGCTTCGATTTCGGACCTCTCAGCAAGACCTACAACATGCCGCTTCAGCTAAGTTTGGATCTCGATGTCTTTGGCTCCCTCACAAACAAGAAGCGTGCTGCCAATGCAGTGCTCCTGCAATCACAGGTGCGTGAAGAAGCTCTGCATGCCAACCTCATCTCCACTGTGGCTCAACAATATTACATGTTGCAGTTACTCGACCGACAGTTGGACATCCTGATGGCAACCGACAGCTTATGGAACGTTTCTTTGGAAACGCAGAAAGTTCTTTGGGAGAATGGCAAGTCCTATTCCACTGCTGTAAACCAAATGGAGTCCTCTTATCTCAATGTGAAGACACAGATTGTTGACACGCGCCGCAACATCCGCAGCGTGGAGAATGCCATCTGCCGACTCATGGCAGACACTCCTCAGCAAATCAAGAGGAGCAAGTGGGGATCTTCTGCTTTGCCTGAACATACTGAAGCTTCTACAGGGCAAAGGATGTTTGACACGAAGTTCCTACAGATAGGTGTTCCTGCTGAAGTGCTTCAGAACCGTCCCGACATACGTCTTGCCAACTTTGCCATGGAAGAGGCATTCTACAACACTCAAGCTGCAAAGGCTGCTTTCTTCCCAGGTATAACGCTGCAAGGGGTTGCCGGATGGACCAATAGTGCCGGAAGTATGGTGGTGAACCCTGGCAAGATATTGCTGAATGCCGTTGCTTCTCTCACACAACCCATCTTTGCGCGTGGAAAAATAAAGGCAAACCATAAGATTGCTCAACTCACGGAGGAAGACTTGCAACGCAAGTATGTCCAAACTGTAATTGATGCCGGCAATCAGGTGAACGAGGCTTTGGCTGACTGTCAGGCTGCCCGTGACAAGCATGCTTACTATCACAGACAAGTGGATGTGTTGCGTGAGGCATATACAGGAACACACGAACTGATGGACAATGGCAAGGCAAGCTATCTCGAAGTGCTTACCGCTCAGGAGACTCTTCTTAACGCGCAGCTCAGTGAGGCAATGAACATGTACAACGGTGCAAAATCAGTCATAGCACTCTACATAGCACTCGGAGGTGCTACGAAGTAATCGCAATATCATAGCAGAGACCATCGTGTCTCTGCTATTTTACTTGATAAAGTAATCTGCATAATTCAAAAAAATAATTGAGAACAATCGTCACATTGATGATGCTCTTCTCAATGATGAGCGTCAATGCCCAAAACCGCGACAGGCAAAGAATGGCGAAGGTGGATAGTGCTCTCACTGCACGATATTACAAGATACCTTATGACACCAATTATGTCGTAAGGCCAGAGGGACGTCTGACATTGAAACTAAGGTTGAACCAGACTGGCAATGGTATCCATGCAAAAGGAACGGTAAACGACATTTATTCGAAGGCTGACCTTCGCACCAGCAATAAGACAACCATTTCTTTGGCTGCCATCTACAGGGGGCTTTCTGTCGGTATGGCAATCAATCCTGCGAAGTTGAAAGGTGTTTACAAGGACTATGAGTTCAACCTGAATTATTACAGCAGCAAAATTAGTTTGGATGCCAGTTACCAACGTTCGTCAACTCTTGCGGGTGATATAGAACGTAATGGCTTGCAAAGACTGGAAAGTGGGGACATCTCCATGAAGGTTCTTAACCTGGCGGGCTATTATACTTTCAACCATCGCCGTTTTTCCTATCCGGCGGCCTTCAATCAGTCTTACATTCAGCAGCGTTCGGCTGGCTCGTGGCTTGCGGGATTCAGCTATCAAGGGGGGAGCATAAAGACCACTGACGAACTGAAAGAGAAAAATCCCAATGCACCTGAAGTGCGAATTTACACCGGACACTTTGGCATTGGTGGCGGCTATGGCTATAATTGGGTACTCGGCAAAAAATGGCTTCTGCATTTTTCTGCTCTTCCTACCTTTGTTGTCTATAACCGCAACAACTTCACGGTGAATGGAGAGCGCAAGAATGCCAAGCACATGCGCTTCAACATGCTTTTCAACGAACGAGTGGCTATAGTACGCAATTTCTCCCCGCGTTTTTTCGCTGGAGTAACATTGGTGATGAACAATTCTGTATTCGATGATGACGCGGTGGTCGTCAACCAGAACAAATGGCGTGCCCGTGCCTTCATTGGCGTAAGACTGTGATTTTATTTTGCATGTGAATGTTTGCATAAGATGTTATTCTCAAACACTTTGACAAAAGCACAGTAAATGGGTGAAATAAAGAGAGAAAAAACGATGGTATCGGTGCTGTTCATGGTGTTCAGCATCGTATTCACAGTGTGTCTGATAGCATCTAATATCCTTGAAACCAAGCAGATGGTGTTTGGTCCTTTGCATCTTACGGGAGGATTGCTGATATTCCCTGTGTCGTATATCGTAAATGATGTGGTATGTGAAGTGTGGGGCTATCGCAGAGCGAGCATCTTGATATGGACAGGATTTCTCACCAACTTCGCCTTCATGATGGTGGCTTGTATAGCTGATGCAATACCTGGTGCGCCCTATTGGGAGAATGAGGAAGGCTTTCATGCCATCTTCGGACTAACACCACGTATTGCTCTTGCTTCTTTTGTGTCGTTCATAGCTGGCAGTTTCGTCAATGCCTACGTCATGAGCCGCATGAAGATTAAAGATAAGGGGCATCGCTTCCCACTGAGAGCCATCATGAGTACTGTTTGGGGTGAGGGTGCCGATTCTCTTTGTTTCTTTCCTTTAGCTTTCTATGGCGTGCTGCCTGATGAGGAACTGCCACTGATGATGCTCTCGCAATTGGTGCTGAAGACGGTTTACGAGATTATAGTCCTTCCTGTAACCATTCGGGTCGTCAACAGGGTGAAGGAATATGAGGGCGAGGATGTCTATGACCATGGTGTCAGCTACAACATCTTTGCGGTTTTCAAACGTGTTGAGGAAAAGGATTGAGGCAAACGACATTATGAAAGGCTTATGAACATAGAAGACTATCGCGAGTTTTGTCTGTCGTTGGTTTTCTCTCGCATCAGAGAAGACGGCACCATTCTCGTCAGATAGTGCCGTCTTCCAAATAGGTATTCTTGTCGTTTTGCTTGTTTCTTCTTTGTTTGATGGTGTATGAATGTGGTTTGTTGTCTTACTCTTCCTCTGCAGAGATGATTTTTGTTACAAAATCTTGAAAAGACCTATATCCGCGTGAGAACCAGCCGCCCTCGGACGAATTTCTTGTTTCATAATGGATGACTTTTTCCTCGTGTTGGCGTACTCTTTCACGGCGTTCTTTCTCATAGGAAGATTCCACTCGTCCTGCTTCGTCAGGCTTGTGGTTTTCTGTTCTTATGTAGTATTCCTCCGTAGGGCTTGTTCGCACTTCTGTCTCAAAGAGGTCTTGCACTGGCTTGATGATCGAACCTGCACAGTTCATGTCGCCTTTGGCAAGCAAGCCCAATGCGGTGTTCATCATGCCGTCATGTACGTTGACATCCTTGTCGGTGGAGGATACCTTTTGGTTTACTGTGCCGGCGATACGTATCTTGTGGATGCCTGTGACGGCAGTGAACGCTTTTCTTATTTCATTCATCTGCGAACCGCCACCAGTTAGGATGATGCCGCCCATGAGTTTGTCGTTGTACTCTTGTGGCACCTGGCCAAACCATACGTTTTGCACTATCTCATTGACACGTGCTTCCACCAATTCGTTGAAAGCCTTTGCTGAGACAAAGCGGTCTGAGTTGATGGGCAGTGTCTCGTCGGTGTCCATTATATTGTCCTCAATGAAGGCTGTGGCATATTTGATTTTCATCTCTTCGGCATCGCTATCCTCTATGAGCAAGGTGGTTATGTCCTTGGTGATGTTGTTGCCTCCCAAAGGAATCACAGCCATATTTCGGAGAATATTCTTGTAATATAATGATACGGTGGTGGTGTCGGCGCCTAAGTCAACAAGGAGACAGCCGCTGCGCATCTCTGCTTCAGTGAGTACGCTGTGTGCTAAGGCAACGGGGGCGAGATACATTTCGGCGATGGTGATTTTAGCTTTCTCAAAACATTTGTTCAGATTGTGGAAGAATGCCTTGCGGCATACGATGTTAAGGAAATTGCCCTCTATCTTGTTGCTCTGGACACCCACAGGGTCAATTTGATATAATGCCCCTACCTTGTATTCTTGTGTCACTGCCTCAAGTATTTCAAGGTCGGGATACTCAGTTCGGCGGTTGTTGTCCATTAGTTCATTTATCATCCCTTGCGAGATGATGGTATCCTCGGGAAGCGTCCTAACTATGCTGTTGTGGATGCTGCGGATGGACTGTCCACCGACACCCACATACACCTGTAAGATTTCCGCCTTGAGTTGTGCCTTGAGTTTGTTGATGATGTTGGTCAGACAAGCACAGGTCTTGTCGATGTTGTAAACCACCCCCTTGCGAATGCAAGATGTGGCATCTTCTCTCACGACGGCGAGCACCTGAATACTCCCGTCCATGCTCTTCCTGCCGGCGATACCGGTAATCTTTGAAGAGCCTAATTCAATTGCTACAATGAATTCCTTTGCTGCCATGTTGGTTGTGCGTTGTGTTAATAACTGTTTGGCATTCTTTATAAATCTCATTGAGATGGGCTTGCATCATGCCTTTTTCATCTTTATTAGGCTTTAATATACATTTCCATTTGCAAAGCCAATTATCGACAAAGTGATTATAAGTACCTTTTTATATATAAAATATATTTTGTTTTATGGTGGTTTCTGTCATGCATTCACCAATTTTTTTTATCTTTGCACATATTAGACAGATGTATCATGAATCGTCAGTGTAAAGAATAAAGTTATGCAGATACTCTTAGCTTCCGCCAAAATCATGCACGACCAATTGAAGAATGTTCCTGATGTTGATATGTCCGTGCCCATGTTTCAAGAAGAAGCCATGGCTTTTGCCCGTGACATGGCTGGTTATTCTTCGGAGATGATAGCCGACATGTTAGGGTGTAGCCAGCAAATAGCCGAACAGAACAAACTGCGTTTCATGCGTTTCTTTGACAAACAAGAGAAACTCCCAGCCATACTTGCGTATCATGGTCAGGCATATAAACATCTTAAAGCAGAGACATTTACGCTTGAGGACATGCATTTTTCGCAAGCTCATCTGTGGATAACCTCTTTCCTTTATGGCATGTTGCGTCCATTGGATGGAATACAGCCTTACCGTATGGAGGGCAATGTGGAATTGCCCAATGGTGAAGGAGAGAGCATGTTCGGCTTCTGGAAGCACCGACTGACAGATGTCCTTATAAAGTCGGTAAAAGATGATGACGGCATCCTTGTTCACTTGGCTACTGAAGAGTATCAGCATCTGTTCGATTGGCAGCGTGTCATAAGGGAAGTACACATGGTGCAGCCATTGTTCTATGTCAGGAAAGGCAATGACCTGAAGATGCAGGCTGTTTGGGCTAAGACTTGTCGAGGTGCCATGGCACGTTTTATCATCAAGCATCGCATTGCAAAGCCAATGGACCTCAATGCTTTCAGTTATGAGGGCTTTGAATGGCAACCTACATTTGATGCGGTTCCAAAAGGATGCTTTCCCAAGCAGGAATCTGACTTTCCTCTTTTTATCAGACAGTAGTTATCAGACAATAATCAGAAAATAATTGGAGACATGACTTTACAAGAAGCTATTGAAGCCCGCCATAGTGTAAGGGCATATAAGGAGCAGCCTTTGGCAGAAGATGTTGTCAAGGTGCTCGAAGAAGAGATTGCGAAGTTGAATAGTGAAGGACGACTTCATATTCAATTTGTGAGGAATGAACCAAAGGCATTCCAAGGAACGATTGCCAAATATGGGAAGTTCCGTAATGCCAACAACTACATCGTAATGGCAGGAAAGAAAGCAGACGATCTGGATGAACGTATAGGTTACTATGGAGAGCATTTGGTTCTTCTCGCTCAGACACTTGGCTTGAACACATGTTGGGTAGGGCTCAGCTATTCGAAAGTGCCAGGAACGTATGTTCTTGACGAAGGCGAGAAAATAGCCTGCTATATTGCCATCGGCTATGGTGAGACTCAGGGTGCTGGTCATAAGATAAAAACCATAGGGCAAGTGAGCAATGCAAATGATAGCACTCCTTCTTGGTTCAAGAAAGGTGTTGAAGCTGCCTTGCTCGCTCCAACAGCTGTCAACCAGCAGAAGTTCTCTTTTGAATATATTGGAACAGAAGACAGTAGTGGGCAGCATCACCCTTCCCCTCATAAGGTTCTTGCAAAAAGGGGCTTCTCACTTATTGGTTATACTCAGATGGATTTGGGCATCGCCAAATATCATTTTGAGATTGGCGCAGGAAAAGAGAACTTTGAATGGGTATGATGCATTTAGGATAAATAGCATATAGACAAAAACTCAGGCAAGAAAGTAAACTGTCAGGAGGTATATTTACATGAATTCTAAAGTGTTAAACTTATCAGGAAAAGAGTGTTATCTGTATATCCGTCCAGAAACCAAATATATGCTCATCCAACCTGTGGATGACCATGACTTGGGTTTGCTGGATAGGGAGGTCGATTTGATTCAGACGTTGTCAGACATACCATTCTCTTTAGCTGCCTTTAAGATTCATGACTGGAACAGTGAGCTTACACCTTGGCCTGCTCCCCCTGTCTTTGGGAAGGAACCGTTTGGTGACAAAGCCGGAGAAACTCTAACTTTTGTTACGGAGCGCTTCCTTCCCATGTTGAAAGAAATGGATATAGATGTGTCTCATTGTATGCTCGGAGGCTATTCTCTTGCTGGTTTGTTTGCACTTTGGGCTTCATATCAGGCAGGCTCGTTTGAAGGGGTCGTGGCTGCCTCGCCATCTGTCTGGTACCCCCAATGGATTGACTTTGCATCGGTCAACAAGCCGCAAGCGAGTTCTGTCTATCTCAGTTTGGGTGATAAGGAAGAAAAGACAAGGAACCCTGTTATGGCTCAGGTGGGAAATGCCATCCGTAGGCAGGAGGAGTTGCTGCGGGAGCATGGTGTGAATGCAATTCTTGAATGGAATGTAGGCAATCACTTTGTTGATTCAGAGAAACGTATGGCAAAGGGCTTTGCTTGGTTGCTGAATAACAAAATTGAATAACGGCCGATTTCGCTTATATATCTATGTCCTTGGTAGCCTTTCCACCGGCATTCTGGAATGAGAACACCAATTTCTCCTTGGGCAATCCCTTTAATGACAGATTAGGGGGATTCCAAACCATTGTTCAGTCTTATAGCTTTCATTTTATTATGGCTTTCACGTTAGTCACCATGTCCTTGTGCTTTTCGTCTGGCTCAGTGAGTGTGGAAGTAAGTTTGATGTTGCCTGCTTTGTCTTTGGTGGAGAAGGTGCCTGTGTAAAGGATGTCGCTGGCTTGGTAAAGAGTGGCTTCCACGATGACTTTATAGTTGCCCTTGGGAACGGCATTTCCTTGCTGGTCGGTGAAGTCCCATGTGAATGTCTGAGAACCACTTGCTTGAGGGGTGGCCCCTGTTATTGCATCCAACTGCTGGTCGGTTTGTTCGGCAGCTTTTGCTGCCTTTACCCATGTTGGCACACAATTCGGACGTTTGACATAACCGCGCATAGGTTCCTCACCAGGGCGAGTGCGCCCCTTGGTTGTGTAAGAGGTGATGAAGAGTGTCTTCACGACTTCTCCCTTGTCATTCTCAATCCAGACGGCATATTGGTTTGAACCTGGGCCTGCCTGACGCTGGTAGTCGAACGACACCTCAAGAGTCTTGGTTTTTTTTACTGCTTGACCCTTTTTGCTCTGAACCATTGCAGGCACTATCAGTAGCATGGCTGCAAGGATGGCAATGAAATACTTCTTTTGTCTCATAATTGTTGTCTTTTGGTGGGCTTTATCGTTAACTGTCATATAATGTGAGGGCAAATATAGCAAATTTCCTTGAATTTGATTACTTTTGCATACAGTTTTAAGAAGATGTTCATATTAAGTAGATGATATTTGCATATAATCACGGATGAATAGAAGAAATTTTATCAAGAAGACGGCATTGGCAACGGCAGGGGCTGTTGTTGCCACTCCTGTGTCAGCAATGATGAACAAGGTTGAGTCTGCAGGACTATTGGAAAATAATGACAAACAGACACAACAGGAATCGCCAAATGGAAAGGTTCCAAAAGTGTTGTTGGTCAATGGCAGTCCGCGACCTGATGGCAATACGTTTTGTTGTCTGAAAGAGATAGAGACGCAATTACAGAAGTTAGGTGTAGAGTCTGAAATTGTCCAGATTGGGCGGAAGCCTGTCCGCATGTGTATCAACTGTGGCGGTTGTCGTGAGAAAGGGGCTGAAGGATGCGTGTTCGATGATGACCTCTGCAGTGTTATAACGAACAAAATGAAAGATGCCGATGCGCTTGTTGTGGGTACTCCTGTGTATTACGGACAGCCTAACGGTGGCATCCTGTCGCTGATGCAGCGTTTGTTTTTCTCGGCAGGCCATCTGGTGCAGAACAAGCCGGCAGCTGCTCTGGCTGTCTGCCGACGTGGTGGTGCAACGGCAACACTCCAGACCATGAACATGATGTTCGAGATGATGAACATGCCTGTGGTGACATCACAGTATTGGAATATTGCTTATGGGGCAGGCAAGGGCGAGGTGAAGCTCGATACAGAGGGTATGCAGACCATGCGTACCTTGGCTACGAACATGGCTTTCCTGCTGAAGAAAATCCATGCAGACGGCAACACTGCTCCAAAACGTGACGAGAGGCCCACATTCATGAACTTCATCAGGTAAGCCGAGACTAATACTGGTCATGTGGGTGGGATTTGCCCTCGATGAGAATGTTCGGGGTGTCATCCTTTTGCGTCGTTGGCAATCTGGTAAGTGGCGTGACAAGGGGTTTGTGCATGAAAACGAAATCGTAATCTGATTATTCCTTATGACATTGCCCAAGTTCATTATCACTATGGATGGCTATTTCCGTATGGGAATGGTCAACCAGCACAAAGACCTGCTTAAACCAGGCGACCAGTGTATCGGAGGTGGCTACTACACATTCGACTTTGTGTCCAACAGAATTATACTTGACCGAAGTTCCTATGATTTTGGAAAGCCTCGATGGCATTTGTTGGATAAGCTGAAAATTCCTTCAACCTATAGAGGGCTTAGACTCGTATATGTTTATGACGATGGATTCCACGACGATTTCAACGTAAGTGAAGCTCTGAAGATAGAGTATTATGACTGAAAAACAGATAACAGCAACCAATGCTGACAAACAGATAAGACAGCTCTACGAGACGGCATTTTATGCCGATGGGAAGGGTGTAGTCAATACATTTTGCCAAATATGACTTTGTGACTAAGAAGATGAACAGAAAAACTGACCCGATGGGCAGAGCCATAGCAGACTTTCACATGACAGGGAGGGCTGACAGGCTTAGGGTGTTCTCCCCAGTGTTTGAGGAGGATGAGATACCCTTGCCAACTCTTTTTCGCAAGAATGAGGATATGCCTGAGATTGAACGAATTGCTCTCGACATGGCAATAGGAAAAACGCTTGATGTGGGAGCTGGTGCCGGCTGTCATTCTATTGTACTTCAAGAAAAAGGCATTGATGTTACAGCTATTGATATTTCTCCTCTGTCTGTTGAGACCATGAAGAAACGTGGAGTTAAGAATGTCAAAGAACAAGACTTCTTCACTTTGGAAGGAGAATTCGATACCATTCTTATGCTGATGAATGGTATTGGAATAGTCGGGACTCTGGACCGCCTGCCTAAATTTTTCCGTCACCTTGACAAGATACTGGCTCCTGGTGGTCAATTGTTGTGTGATTCTTCGGATATAAGTTATGTGTTCATGGACGAAGAGGGTATGATTGACATTTCAAAAGAGATGGCATATTATGGTGAACACAGTTTCTGGATGCAATACAAGGACACTATTGGTGAACCTTTTGACTGGCTTTATATAGATGCTGATACTCTTAAACAATACGCTGCGAGGAATGGATATGCCCTTGAAGTGGTTGCTGAGGGTGAGCATTACGATTACTTGGCAAGAATAACAAAAAGATAATAGTAATTATGAAGAGTTTTAAATCTACAGCGTGGCTATTGCCACAACCTGTGCTGATAATAGGCACTTATGATAAAGATGGTAAACCCAATGCAATGAATGCTGCATGGGGTGGCCAGTGGGATATGCACGAAATCATCATATCGCTTGGTTCACATTCTACTACGGACAATCTTGCTGTCAACCCTGAGTTTACGGTTGCCTTTGCTACAACAGAGACTGTTGTTGCATCCGACTTTGTCGGTATTGTCAGTGGCAGGAATACACCCGACAAGATGGAAAGGACTGGTTGGAAAATAGAAAAGGCGCCCAACGTGAATGCACCTGTTTTCAAGGATTTCCCCATGACTCTTGAATGTAGGGTGAAGCAGAAGATAGACGAGAGCGAGACTGGCTACTATCTTGTGGCAGAAATCGTCAATATCCTTTGTGATGAAAAGTATTTAGCTGAAGATGGCAAGCCTGATGTGGAGAAAATGGCACTGATAACCTTTGACCCTGTCCACCATACATATATCCAACTTGGCAAGACTGTTGGCAAAGCATTTGCTGATGGCAAACAATTGAAATGATGTAAGCGCAACTGTATAAGCTGTCAATGTAGGTATGAATCCTGTAGCCATCCGACTTCTCAACCAACAGCTCATGGCTCCTCAGTTCAGTGACCCTGCTGAACTTGTAGAATACATGGGTGCCATGCAGGCGCAGGAATATCGTATGATGCGATGGGCTGTGGAGATGCGCACTCGCAAACCTTCACACAAGGCTTTTAAAAATGCTTTTGACTGTGGTCGAATCATCCGCCTCCACTTGATGCGGGGTACATGGCAGTTGGTGTCTGCCAATGACTACTGGGCGATGATTGATCTTTTTGCGCCAAAAGCCATTGCCGTGACTAAGGGCTGGATGAGCAGCAACAAGATTAGCATACCCGACGAGGAACTGACGCTTGTCAGGCACATCCTGACTCAGACTGCTGCTGACTTGCAAAGTGCGACAAAAGAGGACTTTGTCCGTGCTTTGGCTGAGAAAGGTATTAGAATGGATGACCATCGGTTGTCGTATCATATCCGTATGGCGGAATTGTCAGGAACCCTCTGTAGTGGAGACCTTTTGCCAATGAAAGCATCTTACGCGCTCACAGCAAATAAGGTGGGGCAGAAAGAGAGGAAGGACAGAGACGAAATATTGATGCATTTCACCAGTAAATACTTCAGGAGCCGACAACCTGCCACATTGGAGGATTTTGTCTGGTGGTCGGGACTGAATATCAGCGACTGTCGCAAAGGCATCGCTCTTATGGGCGACACAATTCATGTGGAGAAATGGAAGGGTAGGGAGTTCTACATGACTGATGACTGTCGAACAAGAGGTTTCAGGAAAGGCAAGTTTCTCCTGATTCCTCCTTACGACGAATACCTCATTGGTTACAAGTCTCGTGACATAGTGCTTCCACAAGAGCATCGTCATCGTGCCCATAACAATAGTGGTATCTTTCAGCCCATCATAGCTCACGACGGCATTATCTGCGGCAACTGGACTCCTTTCCGCAAAGATTGTCAAGTGGACTTCTTCAATGAAAAATACACAGTGGAAGACGTGATGGAGACATGGAAGACTTATACAAGATATAGGCGGTAATATTCCAAGATTCCTGATGCAAGTCCATCAGATGATTGTATGATGGTGGGAAATTAACAAATACAAATCTGTTTTTTTATTCCATCAATGCCATATAGTCCGTATTCCTTGCTATCTGCCTGCCCTTTTCTGTCGCCATCTTTTCCGGGTCTGGTATGATGTCGGCGCGCCACAGATCCAGACGGTCTGCATCAAAACAGGCATCAATTGTTGGGTCTCCCGTCTTCAATGTGGTGGTATGTAGTAGGCATGCCTTCTTTAGTATTTCTATTTGCTTGTCGGATAATTGTTTCAGATAATTATCTCTCAGTGTGTCTATCCATTCGGCTGCCCTTTTCCCATGTGTAGTGTCATAGCCGTCTTCAGTGCGGCATGAGTCATGAAGGTAGGCGAACAAACCCACGACAAGAGGGTCAACGTCAGGTGTGATCAACTGCTTTCCATTCGCATATACCCTGTCCCAGTGGTTGATGCCATGCAGCTCGCCAAGCGTCCATCTGGAATGGACGTATTCACGTACCTTTTGAATCATTTCCTGCATACGTATGATGTTTTTGTTTGTCTTTAAACTTTTTTCCTCTTCTTAATATGAAAGATTTGCTTCATTATTCATAAACCTTTTTCCAGTTGAAAACACGATAAAAGAAGGGACGGTAATCCATAAAAGCTGTCGTTGAATGTCCACAGCACATCACCATTGGGGAGGCCTACTGTAAGCACGCCATCACCGCCGTTCCAACCGCGAGTACGGGTGAAAAGACGATTGTATTTCAAGTCGCTGTAGGCTCTGACTCCTTTATGCATGGTGCTGCCGGGCATATGTTCTATAGATTTTATTAAGGTGCAAAATTAGTGCTTTTCCTCAAAATACGCATGCTTGCCTTGATGAAACTTGTAAAAAGCCTCGATATTAAAAATTCCATAGCTCTGGCGAATTAATAGTAGAATAATACGGCTTTATCAAAAAAATATATATTTTTGCACCTATCAAGGACATCCCGGAATGTTAAACTATCTCTTTCCTACTTTTGTAAATCTTTGACAAAATAATATGAATATGAGAAAACTCGCTTTATTCAGCATGCTGTTTCTGCCTTTGGTCGTATTGGCTCAAAAGCAGTATTATCTGCCTACTGCAGAATCCTCGGCAGACGAGAGGGACAAACCGATGATTGAGGTCTATCTGCCTAAAGATGATGTGGTCAATAGGTGTGCCGTTGTGCTTTGCCCTGGTGGGGCTATGCGATGGTTGTCGTGGGAGAGTGACGTGGTGAAGATGGCTGCATTCCTAAATGAACATGGCATTGCTGCCATAGGGTTGCGCTACCATTTGAACAAAGAACCAATGCCTAAAGGTATGCAGATGCCTCCGATGGTGGATGTCACACACCCTGAAGCATTTCCACAGGCTGACGCCAATCCTATGCACAACGAAAGTGGTGACTCCATCATACGACTCGCTGCTGAGGATGCCAAGGCGGCCATACGAATGGTTAGGGAACATGCAGACGAATGGCATATCAGCAAGGAAAAGATAGGCTATCTCGGTTTTTCTGCTGGTGGTGGTGTGGCCATCGCTGCCATGATGTCTGCTGATGCTATGGAGCGCCCAGATTTCTTATGCACCAATTTCGGTCCTTCGCTGATGCCTGTCGCTGTTCCAAAGGACGCTCCTCCGTTGCTGATAATGACTCGTGCAGAACATCCCAACGTAGCAGCTGGACTCGTATCCTTGTTTATGGAGTGGAAGAAAGCTGGAGCTAATGCTGAAATGCATATCTATGGCGACGGCAAAGGCCCGTACGAGTTGATGCCCCAAACCGGTGAAACAACGACTGAGACATGGAGCAGTCAGATGCTTCTGTGGCTGAAGGCTAAGGGATTCATAAACAGAAACTATAAGCAGGCTATCTCTTGGCGTCTGATTTAAATATGGGACATTTATTGAAGAAAGGATGCCTCTTATATGGGACATTTATTGATGACAAGAACGCCTCTTTGATGTATAATCTTGACTAAAGTTTCGCAAGTGTTTTGACACCTGCATAATTTAACATAAAATAGGAATAAAAAAAGCTTCGAAGTTTGCTCAACTCATTGGAAAAGAGTAA
>ONAG01000042.1 GCA_900315745.1 uncultured Prevotellaceae bacterium | reverse complement strand
CGGGAGCCTCGTACTACTTCTCTGTCTTCATGTAACCATTCCAAAGATCGAAATCTTGAGCTGACGGCCGTTTTCAAGCCGAAAGCGGATGCAAAGGTACAACAATCATGGACATCTTGCAAGAAATACAAGAACTTTTTTCAGCAAAATGAGAAAATTTTCGGGTTTCTTGACTTAAATCAACAATTATTATCGGAAAAGAGATGATGAACATGAATTAAATACTGATTACGCCAAAATTCGCGTTGTCCATCAAGCACTCTTTTAACCTTGTATTCCTTATAAAAGAATACTTCACCTACTTAAAATCGTATTCGCTTATAGCTTCTTTTATTTTATCTTCACCAAAGGAGAAGATACACTACACTTTGTCATCAGCGGACTCTGCGGGAGCCTCATCCTTTGTTTCCTCCTCCTTGGCTTGCCCACCATTGAGTTCCTTGTCACTAACAATAATCTTTATGCCATCTTTCAGCATATCAAAACTAACAATCAAGCTATCCACCAACTCATCTACATCCAAAGAGCTGAATTCGATGTTTTCATCATCTTTACCCTTGAAGAAGGTAATAACCCTACCTTTTCCCTCTTCATTACATTTTACCATCAAAGCCTTGGCATTGTTTTTCCCCTTAGGGTAAGCAAGATTGATGAAAGCGCTATTGTCAGCAAACTTTTTCTGCAAGTCCTTTGCCAACCTTAAAGCTGAATCCGGATTCTGAGCCAGCAACCTGTCGAGTTGTATTTTATAGTTGTCTATCTCCAAGGCAGCGTCTTCGAGCTGTGTTCGAGGACAGAAGGCTGAATCAACATTTATATCTCCAACGAGTTCTATTTCCCTATCGGGATAATTATTCTGTAGATATTTTTCTATCAAACTTTTATCTGAATCACAAGCCGTGAGAATAATAGCAACGCAAAAGAACAAAAATGATTTTTTCATAATAAACATCCTAATTATTAGACGATGCGAAATTACAAAAAAAAAATAACTTTATCCAAATCCACAACCTATTTTATCAATATTATCAGCAAAATAATCAAATTCGTTATGAGGCAAGAAAGAGAGTCACACATATATACCTTATTTATAATACATAGGAATTACAACAAGGAAATATTAGTCCTCCATAGATCATCAGTGTGAAGAAAACATTTAATAAACCCTATTTATCAGCCAGGACAAAAATCTTGTTTGCCGTATTGGTTGTCACTTCAGCGACTGTATCTTCATCCACAGCGTAGCATTGCGCCATTTTTTCTATGACGTATGTTATGAATGCACTCTCATTGCGTTTGCCTCTCATTGGTACAGGAGCCATGTACGGAGCATCTGTTTCCAAAACGATTCTCTCAAGAGGAATCTCAGCCAACACTTCTGGAAGACGGCTGTTTTTGAAAGTCAGCACACCACCAATTCCAAGAGCAAAGTTCTGATATTCGAGCAGCTGTCTTGCTTCGTTAACATTCCCCGTGAAACAATGAAACACCCCCCCACACAGTTTGTTCTTGTATCCTTTCAAAATACCAAGCATTTCATTTTGGGCTTTCCTACAATGAATCATCAATGGCAGATGCCACTCGCAAGCCCATTCCACCTGTCTTTCAAAAGCCATCATCTGTTGCTTTTCAAACTCACGGCTCCAATAAAAATCAAGCCCCACCTCGCCAATAGCAATGAAGTTGCCTGGCAAGCAACGCTCCATTTTATCAAGCTGTTCAGAGAAGTCCTCTTTCACATCCTCAGGATGAAGACCAATCATGGGAAAAGCAAAATTGGGAAACAACCGAGCCATTTCCTCCACCTTCTGTAAAGAGTCCATATTTATGGCAGGCACAAACATTTTCAGAACTCCAGCCTTGCGCGCTCTTTCCACCACAAGACTCCTGTCAGAGTCAAACTCCACTCCATCTATATGAATATGCGTATCAATATAATGCATAATTATTCATGTTTTTCATGCCTCCTGTAATAATATACAACCCCATATTTACGGCAGAGGTCAAACTTTAGTTCAGGAGGTTCATTTTCAAAATGTTTTTCTATTTGGTTCCACAATTTGAGAATGACGCTGTCAACTTTTGGTCTCAAGATAGTGATGTCAGTCAATGCTTTAGCAGACCTTGCCTGGTATTGTTTTTGTGCTACGAACATGTTTTTAAACACGTCGAAATGAGTGATAACCGCCCCTATGGGTGGAGAGAGCACAGGTTTTCCTCCTTTTTTTAGCCTTGCCTTCTCCCCTTCAATCACCTTTGTTCCCCACTCCATCACGGCGTCCGCTGTCTTGAGATAAGGCACCACCCTACAGTTTTTGTCAATTCCATAGAGTTCGAGATGTCTTTCGTTCACTTCCCCTCTCTCTATTGCCAAGAACAGCACTTGCAAGAAATGGCTTATATAAGTCATTGCATTATGAAGAAGTCCGCCCATTCTTTTGGAGTATCTCACCTGTGTACGCATGCATGACTTATATTGCTCACAAGTGTCGCTAAAAACAGCATAAAGTCGTTGTGCTTCAACGAGAAGTTCACGATTGATGAATCTGCCCTCCACAGTATAGACCTCGTTATTGTCTGTAAGGGCTTCCAGAGCCTTCAACCTTGATGCATCAGTTTTAGGTAATCTTCTGTATGGCATTGGTTATGATGTCGTCATTCTCCTTTAAATCAGAACTCCCTATTCATCAGTTCCATTGTATATTCCAATAGTTTTTGTTTTCTCTCCTTAGGCACATTGACAGCGTCGAGGTATTTGATTCCTTCGTTAAAATAAGACTTGATAGCCTCAATTGCCATATGGTCCACACCAATTTTGTTGTACAATTCAGTTACTGCATTAATTTTCTCTTTTGAATCAGGATTTTCCAAAGCGATCCACTCCATCAAGGTGTTTTTTTGTTTTTCATCCGCCTTTGCAATAGCATTTATGAGCATGAAAGTTTTCTTGTTGGAGATGATATCACCACCGATAGCTTTTCCAAAAACCTTTGTATCACCATAGACATCCAAGAAGTCATCCTGCAATTGGAAAGCAAGTCCTATTTTTTCACCAAATCGATACAAGTTGTCAGCATCCTCCTTTGGTGCATCAGCCAACAATCCTCCTATCTTTGTAGCGCATGCCAACAAGACACTCGTTTTCAGTCTTATCATTTCAATATACTCACTTTCAGTGACATCATTTCTGTTTTCGAAATCCATGTCATACTGCTGTCCCTCACCTATTTCCAATGCAGTCTGCGTAAAGAGAGCGATGATATCCTTAAGTTTGTCCTCCCTGCACTGTTGCATTTGTTGAAAAGCGAGGACAAGCATGGAGTCCCCAGAAAGTATTGCTGTATTATTATCCCACTTTTTGTGTACAGTAAGGTGTCCTCTTCTCAGATCCGCATTGTCCATCAAATCGTCGTGCAAAAGAGTATAATTATGATAAGTCTCCAAGGCACAAGCTGCCGGCAAAATGCTCTCAGGGTCTTCTTTATAGAGATTGTAAGCCATCATCATAAGCGTAGGTCTCATTCTTTTACCTCCAAGGGAGAGCACATATTTGATAGGTTCATACAAACTCTTCGGCTCCCTCTCATACTTGATATTGTCGAGGTAGTCGTTTATCAAAACTAATATTTCACTTGAATTAAGCATATCTTAAGAATTAAAGTTTACAATTTGAAAACTATAGGCAATTTCACGAGAGTGCGACATGGTTTTCCTCCAAGCATTCCAGCTTTCCAAACAGGCATCATTCTCACCACTCTTAGAGCCTCACTATCGAGTCTTGGTTCTACATTCTTTACCAGTTTGACATCCGAAACACTACCATTAGCATTTACCACAAACTCGACGATGACCTTTCCACCCACTTTGTCATTTTTTGCAGATTCTGGATATTTCAAGTTTTGTGTAAGCCACTTTATAAGCTGTGCATTCCCCCCAGGGAAAACAGGCAATTCGTCGATTTCGTTCAATGCTTTCACCTCATCTTCCACCTCATCAACTGGTGTATCCACTTTCAGTTCCTCCTCCTTTTGTTCCTCAACCACTTCTTCTTCTGTGACGATTTCCGGTGTCGTAACGTTTTCTTCTTCAGATTCCTCAGCGGTCTCCACCTTTTCCACCACTTCGAGCAAGTCAGTTTGATTGGCGACAGGAATATCAGGTTCTTCCATGAACGTGTCCTCCAAAGGAGGCATCAGTTCCATGTCTTCAGCTATTTCATCCAGAAAATCCCCTTCAAGGTAGTTTCCGTCATCTTTAAAAGAAAGTTCCAATGCAACGACGAAGAAAGCAGAAGCTATGGCAAGACCGATTAGGAACCACGCAGGTCTGCGGTGCTCCAGGTCAGCATTTATTGTCTTTTTCATTTCCATAGCTTCAGCAGAAACGAATTAAAAATATCATCACATTCAATAATAGAGTAAAAACTCCGTTATTTCTATACAAAGCTTCGTTGCTAACAATTCAAGATACAAAATTACTCAGATAAATGAAAAAAGGTGTATCTTTGCCCCAAAATTGAAGTAAAAAAGATGAAAAAAGGTTTTTTAGTGCTATTTGCGCCTCTCTTCGCCCTGTCATTGAGTGCCCAAGAGAGCCAGACAGCCTATCAATTCCTTCGATTGCCGGTGAGTGCCCATGGTGCAGCCTTGGGAGGTGAAAACATAACCCTCATAGAAGACGACCCATATTTAATTTTTTCCAATCCTGCGTTGTTGACATCTGTCAGCAGTCGCAGCATCGGTTTGAACTACATGAACTACATGTCGGGGGTAAACACAGCAAGCGCCACTTATGCTTGGACTCCTAAAGACCGAATCACAGCTGGTGCCAGCGCCCAGTTATTTGACTACGGCAAAATGAAAGAGATGGATGCCAACCACGTGGAAACAGGTGAGTTTTCAGCACGTGACATATCCATATGCGCCTATCTCAGCTATAACCTAACCAACCATTTGGCAGGTGGCATAAGTGCGAAATGGATAACCTCTTATATAGGCGGCTACAACTCAATAGCGATGTGTGTGGATCTCGGTTTGAACTATTATGACCCGGAAAAGGAATTGTCTTTATCTGTTGTAGGCAAGAGTCTTGGAGGTCAACTAAAAGCATATAACGAGGATTACGAGCGTCTGCCCATAGAACTGCAAGCTGGCATAAGCAAGAAATTGGCAGGAGCCCCACTTCGTTTCTCAGCAACCCTTCTCGACCTCACCCATTGGGACTACAAAGCCATCAACCATCTTGCTGTCGGAGCAGACATATTGCTATCCGACCAGATATGGGTTGGTGCAGGCATGAATTTCCGCCGTTCAAACGAGATGAAAATACAAAGCGGCGACAACAAAAGCAGTCACGGCGCAGGTCTTTCTTTTGGTGCAGGAGTGCAATTGGAGCATTTCAAACTTCATTTGTCATACGGCAAATACCATGTATCATCCTCTTCAATAATTGCTAACCTATCATTCAACATATAGAATAATGAAAAGAATAACAATCGCCATAGACGGGCATTCCTCATGTGGCAAGAGCACAATGGCCAAATCCTTGGCACGAAGAATTGGCTATGTATATGTAGATACAGGCGCCATGTATCGTGCAGTTACCCTCTATGCCCTTAACCAAGGCATAATAGACAAAACGTCGATGATCGACGAACAGCGTTTATACTCAGAAATGAAAGACATTTCTATCAGTTTCCGTCTAAATGAGACAACAGGCCAACCCGACACATACCTCAACGGAGAATGTGTAGAGAGCCTGATTCGAGGCATGGAAGTGTCGAGCCAAGTCAGCCGCATAGCTTCTCTTCCCTTTGTTCGCGAGGCATTGGTGGCACAGCAACAACGCATGGGACAAGAAAAAGGCGTAGTGATGGACGGTCGTGACATCGGTACAGTTGTATTCCCAGACGCAGAACTGAAAGTCTTTGTCACAGCCTCAGCGGAAGTACGTGCCCAAAGGCGTTATTCAGAACTAAAAGCAAAGGGAGAGGAAGCCTCTTACGATGAAATCCTGAAAAATGTTGTGGAACGCGACTATATCGACAGCCATCGTGAAGTAAGTCCACTATGCAAGGCACCTGACGCCATAGAGTTGGACAACAGTAATCTTACCATATCTGAACAAGACGAATGGCTATACGAACGTTATTTGGAAGCTTGTGAAGGCTGACAAGACAAAAATTATTCATCACCAAGAAGGCGGTTCCTTTGAACGGAACCGCCTTCTTGGTGAATATATAAAATTGGCTGATATGCCTACAGGATGATATTATTTTACAATTTTCTTACCATTGACTATATAAATACCCTTTGGCAAGTCACCCAATTCCACATTATTGCCTTTTACTGTAGCATGTCCCACTTTCAGGCCACTCAAGTTATAGACACTCACTTGTTTTTCCTTTTCCTCCACGATATTCATCTCCACTTTGGTCAATTCGTCTTCATCAAAAGAAGCCAAATTGAGAGAAGTGATGCTGGAGTCATCAGAGGTTGCTATAAAATAGCAGTTAAAAGGTTTCACGGTAGCATCTCCCTTAACGAAATACGTGCCAGCTGCATTAAGAGTGTAAATGTTTGAAAGAGTCTGTTTGCTATACGAGCCTCTGAAATTGAAGGAACTTGAACCTGTCATGGAATTTGGTTTTGCATACACCTTGGCATTTTCGGCGCTGAATACCAGGGTCTTTCCTACAAGGCTGTTGGAAGCACCCCACTCATTATTTGGCACGGCATAAAGATATGGATGATTAGCCTTCAGTTCCTGAGTATATCCCAAACAAACGGTGTTGAGACCAGCTATGGCACTGAATTCTTTAATCCAGAAATACTTTTTTGTATCGTGGTCTGATTTAAACCAATCAATCTTATTATTATTGCAAGTCACCTGTGAAGCTGCGAAAGGCAATGTCAAGGTTTGCCAACCACCAACACCACTTCTTGGAACACCAATGGCAGGCACGAGGCTGAACGAGATTTTTTTAGCCACGAAAGACTTGGGAGTAAAGAAAGGTTTCTCATTAACCAGAGTAATGTTGTCAGCGCTACCGCCCTTCACCACATTCTTTCCACTAAGTCCGGAGATAACACTTTCATTGCTTCCTATATAATAAATAGTATTAGGATTACTATTGGGCACTACTTTAGTCACCGTTCCGGTGGTCCCAGTTAAATCAACAGCCACAGCATCGCTTGGCACAGTGAACGTTGCAGTTGGAGTATAGCCCGTCAAGGTACCATCCTGCGAATAGCACATAGGAGCATAGGTTGTGACATAACCTACCTTATAAGGATTTGTCTTGATGAAGCTATTGTCAGGGTACATTACAGCTAATCCATATTTCCATGAAACGCCCAAGTTTTCAAATTTGAAAGGAATGGTCGTGCTCTTTCCAGGCTGCAATTCAAGGAAGAACACATGTTGCTCATCAGCACCAATCCACCCCGACTTGTTGGAGAAAAGATATAAAGTTACTCTTTCCGCACAAGGATAGGATGCATTGTTTTTCACCGTCACAGTACCTTCAAATGTTGTTCCGAGAATAGTAGCACTGGTACCCTCCTTGATGTTTTTCACGTTGATGGAAGTCATTGCCAAGTTTCTGGAGTAAGTGCCCGATGCGAATGTGACTTTCGATTGTCCTATGACATTATCACCATTTGCATCAGTTGCCACCCATACATTGTATGTACCTGTTTCTTTCGGCGTGAAATTCATCTGCACTTTAGTAGAATTCTCATTGGGAATATACAATTTAGTGTAAGCCAATCTTGTACCCTTTGTTGTAGTTTTACTTGCAAAGAGATATAGTGTGCCTACAAATTCATCTCCAGTGTTCTTCACTGTTGTGATGACAGGTTGTGATGTACTTTTCAGGCATGGTCCCGGGAATTCGATTTTCGACACAGACAGTGAAGCAGAGAAAGAGCCCTTGGACAAGGAAGACAATTGATTTGATGCAATTTTTGCCACTATATAATTGAACGAGGTGTTTTGGTCACATTCCACCCAAAGATCCTCATTCTTCAATTTGCATATGGGGAATATCTTGTATGTTCCATTACCCAGACCAATAGCTTTGAAATCACTATAGCTTAATGTATAAGAAATGCTTCCTGTCGTTGCATCTTCACCCAAGACAACGTTGCCTTTATCCCATGTTTTCAGCACGAGTATGTTGTTACTTGCATTCCTTATTCCCAGTCCACAGGTATATGTATTCTGCGTAGTGTTGTTATTAGTGTAAGTCACCTTTGCCACTGTTCCCGAAACACTATTGATCACACTGGTAAGATTGGTATTTTTGTCCTCCTGAGTATATCCATTGACTGGTTGCAAGTTAAAGAATGCACTGTTATTATAAGAATAGGCAGTGTTGTAAAGAATGGCATCTTTCCCTTCCTCGCCAAGAGGGTCGAGTATGGAAAGGGAGAAATAGCCATCGTTATTTCCACCCCATCCCCAATTAACGTGGAAAAGATCACCTCCATCATATCCATCTACGATAAAGGAATGCGCACTTCCTGAAGTACTTGCAGCATAATAGAAGACAGGTCTTCCTTGTTCCAATTCTTCAATGATTTTAGATTTCCACTGTGGGTAAGTATATGCATTTCTTTTCAAATAAGTAGGATATGTGAAGCCAAAATAGGTAGGCATGGCAACTGCCACCTGAGAAAGGTATGCGGTAGTAGTTCCCCAGAAATCCGACTTGATCGAAACAGCAACATAATAAAGGAAGCTGGCTACAGCACTTAGTTGGGTGGATGTCTGAGAACCATTGTGCTTGTCAAACATTTTATCCCAATTGAATGCTACCCCCTTGTTGATAGATGCAGGTTTTATTGTTGAGTGTGAACTGCAAGTATATCCAGGAATGGTAGTTTCGAGCTTTGCTGGCATCCTGTCTCTATAATGATAAATGAGCTGTCCCATGGCCAAAGCGGTACATCCCAATGCACATTTCTTGCTTGAAGTGTAGGCTGGACATTTTTGATTAAAGGGATCCAACTGGTGCCAGTTTACAGTCATCAATGGCTGAACTGCAGTAGCAGTTGGAGTCTGGGATGGAGAAGAAACAGCAGCTGAAGCATTAGCCTTTTTAAGACCATCCATATTATCAAGAATTTCCATATCATTAACATACTGGTCAAGCAAAGTCTCTGTTGATTCCGACATGTCATTTAAGTCAAAATGCCCTTTGTCAGAATATCCGAGCACCTTTTGTGTTCTGTCATCACCAGATATGATGACAAATCCACCATCCTGTCCATTGTTGAACACATAGAACGCAGGTGTTTGGTTGCCAGATGCCTTAGCTTTTCTCGGTCCGTCAATTTCCTGAAGTTCAAGAGAGCCCTTCATTCCACGAGTTTGCATGAAAGCCTGTGCTTCTTTCAACGCATCTTGTTTAGATACAGGTTCAGCCGACATTTGCGTTGCGATAGCAAGCAATGTAGCCAGTGTGAACAATAATTTTTTCTTCATAAGATTAAACCTAAATTATTATTTGTTATTTATTATTATTCGATGATATGTTTATTTCTTTTTCAAGAATGAAATTTCTGCATTTTTCCATGAGCCATTTTGGTGTGCTTGTAGCTCCGCATATGCCCACCGACTCAATATTGTCGAGCCATTTCATGTCAATCTCCTCAGGTCCTTCTATTTGGTGTGAATTCTGATTGACCATTTTACACTGGTTGAACAACACCTTGCCATTGCTGCTTTTCCCTCCAGAGACAAAGAGAATAAGATTATGCCTTGCGGCAAAGTCGGCAATATTGGTTATTCTATTGGCCACTTGTCGGCAAATGGTGTCGAAACTTTTGAAGGAGGCCTCATTGGAAATGTGGTTTTGTATATAATTAATAATAAGGTGGAATTCGTCAAGCGACTTTGTAGTTTGAGAATAGAGGAAAATATCCCTATTGAAATCCAGTTTTTCCACATCCTCCAGATTTTCCACCACGATTGCCGTGTTGTTTGTTTGCCCTACGAGTCCGAGCACCTCTGCATGTCCGTTTTTTCCAAATATTACAATTTGCGCATTAGGATTGCTGTCGAACTGTTTTTTTATTCTTTTTTGTAGTTGGAGCACCACGGGGCACGTAGTGTCCACAATTTCTATGTTGTTTTTGCGTGCCACGGCATAAGTTGTAGGTGGTTCTCCGTGTGCCCGAAGCATCACCTTGACATCATGCAACTGCGACAGTTGTTCATGGTTGATTGTAGCCAGCCCCATTTTCTGAAGTCTTTGGCATTCCATTCCATTATGCACGATATCTCCAAGACAATACAGAGTATTCTCCTCACGGAGTTTTTCCTCGGCCTTGTTTATGGCTGTGGTCACCCCGAAGCAGAATCCGCTTTGCGTGTCAATCTCAATTCGTAGCATTATATTATTTTTTCAAGTTTTCGAAATACGCATCGAGCAGTTGTCCTGCAGCTGCGAAAGAAGTCTGCTGTCCCTTAAGCACACTATTCTCAGCCTCTACCAG
Organism: uncultured Prevotellaceae bacterium; assembly: GCA_900315745.1. Taxonomy (GTDB): domain Bacteria; phylum Bacteroidota; class Bacteroidia; order Bacteroidales; family Bacteroidaceae; genus Prevotella. The sequence goes on along the minus strand of ONAG01000042.1, from coordinate 33,676 downwards.
CCTGTCGATGATATCGGGACTATTATAGAAGCTGTTTTTCAGCTGTTCGTTGATGGTCTCATACATCCAATATTTGTTTTGTGCGTTCCTTCTGTAATCGAAGTAGCCATTGTTCTTGACGAAGTCAAAATACTGGTATATCATGTCCCATATTTCCTTTATTCCCAAGCCATAGAATCCGCTATAGCACATCACCTTAGGCATCCATCCGCTATCCGATGGAGGGAAGAAATGCAAAGCATTTCTGAAATTGGTAGCAGCCATTTGGCATTTGTCCACATTGTTGCCATCGCATTTGTTGATGACGATGCCATCGGCTATTTCCATTATGCCTCGTTTAATCCCTTGCAATTCATCTCCCGTACCAGCAAGTTGTATCAAAAGGAAGAAATCCACCATAGAATGGCAAGCAGTCTCACTTTGTCCAACTCCCACTGTCTCGACGAAGATTTTGTCATATCCTGCTGCTTCGCAAAGAATGATTGTTTCTCTTGTCTTTCTCGCCACACCACCAAGCGAGCCAGCCGTTGGGCTGGGTCGTATGAACGCCTCTGGTCTAAGTGACAATTTCTCCATTCTGGTCTTGTCTCCTAAAATACTTCCTTTTGAGCGTTCGCTACTCGGGTCTATAGCCAGCACCGCGAGCTTTCCTCCTTTGGTATCGAGAACATGACATCCGAACATGTCGATAGAGGTGCTTTTTCCTGCTCCAGGCACTCCACTGATACCCACCCTCAGAGATTTGCCACTAAGAGGGAGACATTTCTCTATGACCTCTTGAGCCTTTGCCTGATGATTTGGGTTTACACTCTCCACCAGCGTTACAGCCTGGCTAAGGATGGTGACATCACCCTTACTTATCCCTTCCACCATTTCCGACACAGAGTAATCTCTCCGTCGGAATTTGTTTCGCTGGAGATATGGATTTATGGACGAAGGTTGCACCACTCCAGAATTAACTGTCAATCCCTTGTATTCTTCACTATTTTCAGGATGTTGCATAATCCCCTTGTATTATTTATTACTCCTCCGCTCACCAAGCATTAATGATGATGCTTTGGATAGGTTTATTTTACATTTACGTCGATAATGACCTTTGGCGACCTTGGGTCATTTGTGATAAGCAGCACTTTGGGTTGGGCTTTCACCCCTTTAAGCATTTTCTTGTCGGCAGTTATACGTAGCTTTTCCGACATGCCTGGCTGTATCACAGGATCATTCATTTCTATTGTCAGTCCCTCTGTGAACGACTGTATGGCATATATTTCCAAATCAGTGCGCCCGAGGTTTTCAATATTGATAGTTCCTTTCTTTTTCTTTTTTCCTTCGAATGTTCCTAAATCGAGAGTTGTCTCAGAGATTTTCAATTTTGGCATATAGACCAATTGTTGGTCTGTTACTATCCCGAAATTAGGCAACAGAATGGTAGTAATGTCGAATGCATTGTCAGCGTTCATTCGGTCTCCCCTTTTAAGTCCCAGATATGCGGTGTTTTGCACCAATCCGAGATGCTGAAGCTTGTCAGAATTCAGTGTGAGGTAGATTATTCCCGGCTTTCCTGGAGCAAGGGTTGACGGCGACACGTCAGCTTTTATGAAATCTGGCAGGTTCATAACCAGAGGTGTCACCGTTTCACTTGTACTATTAAGCACATGTATCTCTTGCACGGGATGGTCTCCTTTATCCACGTCATCGAAAGCTATTTCCGTCCTATCAGTCTTCAATTTTCCCAGCACATAAGGATACTGCCCCTCATAGTCCTTTGTTTCTGCCACCACAACCCCTTTCATTGTCAGTGTGAATGGCAGCGACGCCTCATTGGTGTAGATGTCTATGTACTTCTCGAAATGTCCCATGAGTTTTGCATCGTATGTAGCAGTGACGATGAATGGTTTGTTTTCTGAAATCATTCCCTTGGGATAAATCACATTCATGCATCCACAGCTTGTTTCGACATTCTTAATGACAGCATTCCCCTTGCCTTGATTTGTCAGTTCGAAATGCACAGTGACCGGTTTCCTGAAAAGCACCTGTCCACAGTCGATAACTTGGTTTGACGATGTTATCATTTGTGCTTTGACCGTATTGGCAGCCAAAGCCCACATCATCAAGGCAAGTATTAGAACCGATACAGATGTTCCCTTCACTTTTGTCATTGTCATTCGTTCACTTTCACTTTTATGGCATTTCCTGTAGCAGAAAATTCTGGTGCGTATGCACACTGAACCTTGCACGTGCCCGAGATGTATTCACCTTTCCTGTCAATGTAGTATTCCGTTTCCAGGACATGCGTCCCCTTAGGCAATTTGTTGAAATAATAGTTGGTGGAATAGTCTTTTGGCGAGACATAATATCCATATTGATATCTCGAAACTTGTTCCACCGGTTCAAGACATGCAGGCCTGCGGTCTATCACCTCCACAAAGTCAAGGTTTCTCTCGGCTTTAATGGTTATTCTGACGATGACTTTGTCACCCACTTTCAATACGCCGTTATTTGACAGCACCTCTCGTTTCACCGACAAGTCAGCTGCGGATGCCTCCACTTGAGCCACATCTTGGTAGAACTGTGCATAAAGTGCTCCCCATGACGTTCCTGTAGAAGTCTTTTGAGCCGCAAACTGCTTTTTGCCTTGAGCTTTCATTGCACCCTTCACATATCCCAAACCAGCAGTAGCCTTTGAGGTTTCTATAACTTCATCATCCACAGTCAATTTGGTTTCCTCTTGCTTTTCGAGGCTTCCCATATTGCCATCGAGGAAGGCATACACAGCATCTACGCTGTTGATTGGCGTATTCCATATTTGCGCCCTCTTCTGTTGCAAAAGCCATATCCTCATCTCATCCAGTTCGACAGTCTTCTCCGGGGTCAGTTTCTTGTAAGCCTCCATTACAGCCACTTCGGTAGGGATATTATAGCTAAACCAAGAATAGTAAGCCTTTCGAGTATCATAATAGCGTCCCATATCTTCGGTTGCTACTGAATATTCTTCAACGCTTCTCATGAACTCCTTTGCTTTTGCCACTTTTCCGAAATGTGACAAGATCACAGCAGCCCTTGCCTTTCCGTATATTGTGAATTCCGTGGTTTTCTTCTCAAAGAGAGCTATCATGTAATTCACGGTCTTGCTCATACTGGACGAAGGCTTGCGACCATCCACTGCATAATTGTAGAGGATGTCAATAGCCGTCTCGCTTGGGCGAACCTTATAACCTTTCTTTTCCAATTTTCTCAGTTCGGCTTCTTCCTCCTTGAGATACTTGTCGAGGAATCCGAAAGCCTTGTCGAGCATCTCCTTGGTGTCTTTTTGTTGCCCAATCATCTTGTTGAGCCTTATGAACATCTCGCTGACCGCAGTTGTCATGTAAGGACTCCCTTCCATACCTTTCCACCAACACCATGCGCCATTGCCCAATTGCAGTCCCTTGATTTTTTCGAGAGCAGAGTTGAGTCTGATGCTTAAGGTCTCCTCATCAAAGAATTTCACCAAGCTACGCTTTTGGCTTTCCTCCTTGTCAGCCTCTCCCACCCAAGGTGTCTCATTGAGAAGCAAGTCTTTGAGTTCCTCGTTTTTAGCCAGGTTGCTTTCGAGAGCGCCCTGTTCATCTCTCCACTTCATCACCGTCTGTTTGATGATGGGCGACAGATTCATGATATATTGACCCAAGGCATTGGCATAATATGACATTGCCTGAGTGATGGCATTGTCGCTGTCGCCAACAGCCATGGTGGGAAGAGCCTGAATCATCATCCAAGCAGGATTGTTGGTATATTCCACTGTCAGTTTTGCATCCTCCACCCCTTTGGGGAATAGTTTGTCGAGGTTTATGATAGTGGTTTTGGGTGAATTTTGCGTAAAAGGCAATGTTTTCGTAATGAGTTCCGTACGTGGGAGAACAGGCAGGTAATGCTGTTCGCCATCAGAGAATCCATTTCCTGAAGCCACAATCTTGCAAATCAATACGCCCGTCTTGTCTGAAGGCATGTAGTCGAACACCACATTGGTAGTTTGTTTTGCATCAAAAGAAAAGTCTTTCTCCTGGCTTGCCACCACTTGTTCTGTTTCAGGGTCAACGAGTTGCATCCTTGCTTTTCCGCTGATGCTATTGTCGGTGGTATTGAAAATTCTGGCTACTATCTGAGCCTTGTCACCAAGTCTGACAAATCGAGGCACATTTGGCACCACCATGATGTCTTTCTGAGCTACTGCATTGCCTTCAATAGTACCATAATTCACCTTTCTGTCAGTGGCCAATCCTATGAACCTCCATGTTGTTACAGCCTCAGGCAGCGTGAATTTTAACGACATCCTTCCATCGGCATCAGTTGATACAGCAGGCATGAAGAAAGCCGTTTCGTCCAAGTTTTCCCTTACGCTCACGTTGTCGAGTTCATCGGACTTGCTCAAATCACCATCATCAGAAGAGGCCTCTTCCATTTTCATTTCTGCATTTCCAAAAGCCTTAGCCTCCTCCATCGGCATTGGCATGGCATCAAGAAGCATCTCCTCATCTGCCGCCACATTGGCACTTTTAAGCATTCTGTTCGAATATGCGCGATGCATGAAGACCCTTGGTTGCCAAAGCATGAACAGGTCTGAATCGAAAGAAGAAATCCTCAACGGTTCAACATACACGCCTTTCAGATATTGGTTTTTGTACAGGCCTACTGAAGCAATGTCTCTTGATTTCCATTCCACATATGGCAAGTTAACTCCCATCATGTTTCTCATCCACCAACTGTGGCTCACAATTTCATCAAGAGAATGGTCGAAAAGTGTGGCTATAAGTTGTGCGTCTGCTGGACTGCCATCAGGATAAGTAGCCTTAAGCGTCCATTCCTCCTGTGTACCAGGCTGCAATCTGTCACGGAACGTTTCCCAAGCGAGCAAGATGCGTTTGTCGGGCATTGGTCTTTGAATCTCGTGAGTGTGCTTATACTGCACACCGTCTCTCACCCACGTGAAGGTAATAACCACGCCCGTGCCATATTCTTCCTTGTAGTACCACTTGCGTGTTTGGTTGGCATTGTTTAGGATGAAATGTCCTTGTTCCAAAATCCTGTTTTCCGAAATCACGCTATAAAGCACATAAGTGTGAGGGTCGGAAGAACCCACTTGCACTACTACAGGCTTATCGTCATTTGAGAACTGTCTGGCTGTGGCATAGAACCAGTCGTGAGTTTCCACACATGGTTTTTTGTCTTCGAGAGAGAATAAAACAAAATCATGCGTCACGGTATCACCCATGCATATAGCCTTGATGACATGTTTTCCAGAAGCAAGCATTTTGCCTTTCAATGGCAAAACCACAGGTTCATTTGCTTTGGCTTGGAACGCCTTGCTGTCATCTATAAAGAATTCAACATCACCGTCAATAAGATTTCCAGCCATGTTGCGCAACGTGAAAGTCACAGGTGGTATGCTGTCTTTCAAAATACGATTCTGGATGCTGAAGTCAAATGCCGTAGGCTTGTCGCTTAGAGGCAGGCTGATAGAAGCCTGATGGCTTTCGCCAGCTTGGTCTGTCACGACAGCTTCTACAGCAATGTTGTAATATCTTGAAGCATATCTTCCAAAGAGTTGTCCTTCAGGTTTGTCAGGCAAAACCATCGGTACCTCCATGGAGAAAGAGCCTTTCTCATCGCAAATAGTCTCGGCATCCTCCACCAGATCCTCATCAGCACTCATCGACCACCACCAACTTGCCGTGCGTCTGACAACGGAATATTTTACTTTTGCACCCTGAACAGGAACACCAGAGAAGGTATTAGCCTTGCCATAGACAGTAATGGTGTCACCATCCTTGTAGGATTGTTTCACCTCCTCCATCTCCACTTGGAAAGTAGGGCGTTTGTATTCCTCAACCCTGATAGAAGTGCTCCCATTTCGAGTTTGTATGGTGAAACGCCCTGTCAAACCATTATTTGGAAGAGTAAAAGTCAGATTTGCCTTTCCCCATTCGTCTGTTGTAACTGTTTTCGTGGCAACTTCTTTATAGTTTGCATCCCTTAGGGTAACATCAAGTCTCTCTCCCTCCAGGACTTTGTTCTCAATGCCATTGTAGTTTGCAAACCTTACAAGAGCCAAGTGCACCTCTTGTCCTGGGCGGTAAATTGCCCTGTCTGTAAATATCTGGGTTGTCTTTTTCTCTTTGTCAACAGGATAATACCGGAAGCTCTGTTCCCACAAGTCCTGATAGGGGCAATATTTGTCATCCTCAGTGTATGCAAACACTTTGCAACGAACCAAGTTGCCATCATAGACAAGTTCGCCTTTGTCATCGCATGTTTTTACGACCTCTTCCTTCTCTTCATTGTCATTTGTGAAACGAATCTTTGCTTTCGAAATGGGTTTGCCTGTTGTGGCATTCACCACTACAAAACGCGTCTTGTCACCAGGCAACGACTGACGAAGTGCATAAATATCGCTCACATAAATCAAAGTTCTGGCAACTTCAGAAATGTTGTCAGCAGAGAATTCCACAAGATAGACACCTTTCTTTAGAGGGCCTAAGACGATGGAATCATTGAAGAGTTCGTATTCTTTATGTCCTTGGAAAGTGCATGAAACTTTTCTCTCTGTCCCCTTGACAATAGCCTTGCGCACCAAATCAAAATCTCTGTTCTCATACAGGTAGTAAGATCTCTCGCTGACATCAAGATTTACCCTTGCCAAATTCATGGAAAGAGCATTTATGTTGCGCAAGTTTTCCAATTTAACCACGCGTTCCTTGTCGGGCAACAACATCTGGCTGCCCAAGTCAACTGAGAACATAGGCTGTACCAAGTTGTTTCTCTCGTTTTGCAATTCTTGTATGCGCTTCCAATTTGCCCACCTCTTTTGAGCCATGGCGATAAAATCAACCAGTTGTCCAGGTTTCACATCTTCGGCTCCTTTCAGTATCCTATACTTGCAAAGAGCCAATTCCCCGGAGACATCAAGGTCTGCATAAACCTGCATAAGGGAATCGATCTCTTTCACCATTGGCGAAGTAGCCGCCTTGGCGTCAGCCCTTGCAAGCTCGCGCTCTTTCAATCCAAAACAAGCAGCCAAGCAAGCAGCCTCTCTACGACCAGCTTTCTCATAAAAGTCGTGCATGAGAGAGTAATTGCGTGCTTGGAAGCTAAGCACATGGAGAAGGTCATTGTTAAAAAATTTGCTGTCAGTCCTTACTACAGTTAAAGGAGCTATCGAACCAACCTTTGCGTCAGCCAACATCTCTGGGTTGGAAAGTGACTTGAGATAATAAGCCTTGCTTTTCTCCATGTGGTCTTCACCCAAAGAGTTGTTTTCTTCATAAATTCCGCCTAAGACAGATTGCAAAACAGCAGCAAGAACAGGGTTGCTTGAGCGAAATCCTTCCTCTTCCTTGACAAGTCGCTGTACCTCCGGCTGCAACGAATCTGGTGTGATAGAAGTCACTTCCTTTGCCTTAGACAATTGTGCTTTTAACAAATGCCCATATTCTTTTTCATTAGTTGCTTTAACGATAATCTTGTCCAAGACCTCAATTGCAGTCTTGGGTAAATCCTTGTTTTGAGCCTCACCTACTTGTTTCCAAAGGTTATCATAAGATTGAGCGGACAATGGCATGGCATTAAGGATAAAGAATATTGTAAACAAAAAAAATTGTCTCATCAAAAAAAATAAGTGTATTTTAGACCACAAAGGTAAGAAAAATGTTGGTTACATCAAAACAAACTAAGGAAAAAACCTAAATAAATAATATATTTTAAATATGCGTACTTATATCTAAAAAGTACGAAGGAAACAAGCAAAATGTCATTTATTATAACATTTTACAAATATGAATGTTTGAACAATTCCTCTTACTGCCAAAAACAAGAGAAACGCCATCCATAAAGCATGATTGCCATAAAGCCCTTGCATCGCACCAAAACAAATGAAGAAAGACAAGGTGGCTGCAACAGAAGACAACAACATTCCGCGAGATGCAGTTATCCCTATGAAAACGCCGTCCCACACAAAAGCAGAAACGCCAACAAGAGGTACGGCAACTGCCCAATAATAAAAATCAGCAGCCCTCTCCACCACCTCCTTTTGGTCGGTAAGCAAATTAAGAAAGTGCAATCCTCCAAACAGATAGATACATGTAAAAAACAATGCCACAAAAGCGCCCCATACAAAAACACGCCTTACCGTTTCTTGAAACGCCGCATTGTTGGATGCCCCATAGTACTTACCACAAATAGCTTCCCCTGCAAAGGCAAAGCCATCAAGAAAATATGAAAACAAGATGTAAAGTTGGACAAGCAGTGTATTCACCGCCAAAATCAAAGAACCCTGCCTGGCTCCGAACGAGAGAAAGAACAAATTGACAGCTACAAGACAAACTGTCCTAAAAAATATGTCAGTATTAAGTTTGAAAAAGTCGAACATTTTCCTTTTTCCAAACAACCCTTTCCATTTTAGGTATTTTCCCAACCTCCCATAGCATCTGCAAATCACCAACACAGCAACAAGCACACCTACATATTGTGCGATTACCGTTCCCCATGCTACACCTTCGATTTTCATTTTGAATCCATATACAAGACAAATGCTTGCCATTATATTGACAACATTCTGAGTAATGGATACAATCATGGGCAGGCGTGTATTCTGCATGCCTACCATCCAACCACACAACGCATAGAGAGACAGCATGGCGGGAGCTCCCCAGACACAGATGTTGAAATAATCCGATGCGAGCGTTTCTATTTCGACTTCAGGTTCCACGAGAAACATGGCTATGCGCTTGATTGGAACCTGCAAAAGAATCAACACCAATGCTATTGCCAAAGCCACAGCCAGCGACCTTACAAGCAGCTGGGAGACTGTTCCAAGTTTCCTTCTACCCAATGCCTGTGACGTCATGCCACTCGTCCCCATTCTGAGGAATCCAAAAAGCCAATAAATGGTATTGAAAATCATGGAGCCGACAGATACAGCCCCTATATAAACAGCGTTGCCCATGTGTCCCACTATGGCAACATCAACCAGTCCAAGCAAAGGAACAGTGATGTTGGATACGATGGAAGGCAAAGCCAAGTGCAATATCTGCCGGTCTCGCAAGGTCATTAGAAGAACCGCTATTTGGCAAGGCGGTATATGGCAACCATATCTTCACGCTTGAGCACACGAATATTGCCAAGAGTGATTTGGTCATCATGACTTGCCCTTCTTGCCATCTCCTCAATCTCATCATCGGTGATGTCACGTCCAAGGAGCTGATGTATGCTTGTCGGCATTCCCAACGAAGCAAAGAAAGCTTCTGTAGCCTCTATACCTTTCTCTGCCGTGCGTCTGATATCCGTAAAGTCATTTTCCACCCCCATGACATTCACTGCAAAGCGAGCGAATCGAGCCTCATGTCCAGGCAGCACGTATCGTGCCCAACTTCCCCAAATGGCAGCCAAACCTGCTCCATGGGTGACATCAAACATGGCACTAAGTTCGTGCTCCAACTTATGGGTTGCGAAGTCCTTTGCCGAGCCACACTCCATCAAGTCATTGTGCGACAGGCTGCCAGCCCACATTATCTGAGCCCTGTTCCTATAGTCATTAGGATTTCGCATGACCTCCAAAGCACTATCCTTCACCGTTCGTAGCAGAGCCTCTGCCAAAGCATCCGTCAGCGTCATGTCATCATGAACGGTAAAATAGCGCTCCATGGTATGCATCATTATGTCGGTAGCCCCTGCCGCCGTCTGGTATGTAGGCAAAGTAAACGTACGTTCGGGATTCATTATGCAGAACTTGCATCTGCACAAGTTGCTGTTTATGCCACGCTTGTCGTTGTTTTCATCATTGGTGATGACACAGCTATTGCTCATTTCAGACCCTGCTGCAGGTATGGTAAGCACCACGCCTATAGGGAGACACGACTGGGGAACAGCCTTTCCCATCCAGAAGTCCCATGGTTCGCCATCATATCCCACGCCATAACCGATAGCCTTTGCAGAGTCGATTACGCTGCCACCTCCTACGGCAAGTATAAAGTCAACATTCTCTTCACGACAGATGCGAATGCCCTCTTTCACTAACGACAGACGGGGGTTTGGCACCACTCCACCCAGTTCCACATGACTGATTCCTGCCAAATTCAAGCCTTCACAAACCTTGTCAAGCAATCCTGACTGTTTTGCACTCTTACCACCATAATGCACAAGCACCTTGTTGCCTCCGTATTTTTTTATCATGGAAGCCAATTGTTCTTCAGAATTTTTACCGAAGACGATTTCTGTGGGTGCAAAGAAGTTAAAATCTTTCATAGTTATTAGTTTTTAAATAATTATTATTGGCGATCTTTTAGATATGCTGTAACCTTTTGCACAGCAATATGATATGAGGCTTTCAAAGCTCCTTCTGACGTACCCAAGACCTTGCTTATTTCCCCATATTTCATATTATCATAATACCTAAGTGTGAACACTGTTTTCTGCACATCAGGCAAACTTGCAATAGCCTCTTGCAACAACGCCTGAGCATCGTCGCCGTCAAAGAATTCATCAGCCATAAGCATGTTGCCCACACTGGCAGCCTCATCCACACTAATATCTTGCAGGTGTTTTTTCTTTCTAAGGAAGTCGAGCGATTCGTTTATCGCTATGCGATAAAGCCATGTTGATATTTTTGACAAGTTTCTGAAGTCTTGCAAATTGATCCATGCTTTTATAAAGGTATTTTGCAGCACATCGTCAGCATCCTCATGAATGAGCACAATACGTCTGATTTTCCAATACAGCGACTCGCCATACTGTCTGACAATACACTCGAATGCCTGTCTTTGTGTCTTGGAATCCGACAACTGTTCAACGATCTTTTTCTCATCGAATGCCATCATCCCACTATCTTGTCACTAAATATACATAAAAAAGGCATGGACACCTCAATCAAGATGATGAAGCAAGATGTCCATGCCCAAAAGATCAAAATTCATGCCATCCTATCGTATGGAAATCTTCCTTACCAATTTCCCTACTTTCACGATATAACAGCCTTTGGGGAAGTTGAGCTCATATTTTTTGTCCTGCCCCTCCACTTTGACGCTCATCACCCTCACTCCAGCTACATTGTACACCTCAAGTACCAATCCATTAGCCCCTGTTACATGCAGGATGGATTCCGACACTGAGATGGCTGTGTTTTGCATTTCATTGTCGATGATTTCTATAGCGTTTTCTGCGGAAGCGCATGTAGGCGTTCCCACAAGAAGGGCAGCAAACAGTAAGAAAGCCAATATTTTATTTGTCATAAGCGCTTATTTTTATTTTCTCAATGTGCAAATATAGCAAATATTCTCAGATTTTGGGCACTTCATTAAGAACTTATTGCGTAATTAACATTTTTTAATAGCATTTTTTATTGATTATTGGCATCCATGAAGGTTTCATGGCTTCTTCTTGGAATAAGCCTCTGCTTTGGTTGCATACCATGCCTTGAGCACATCAAAAGCCATTTTCCTTTTACCATTGTCGCCCACCAAACCTTTTCGATTGTAATAGTCTTGAATTTCGGGCAAGACCCTTCTGGGAGAGCGGAAATCCTTCAGAATCCAAGGAGAAGTTCCAGCAAGCCCTTCAATTTTGTCAATCATTTTCAAATTCTCTTCATAAAGGTTTGCTTGGAAATCCTCTGTCCATCTTTGGTTTTTCGCCCCTCTGTAACCTTGTTTAGCACCACCTCCAAACTCACTTATTATGACAGGTTTATCATAAGGTATCTCCCATTTCATTTTAGGAGCATCGTGAACATCACGATACCAACCCACATATTGGTTGAAGCTTACAACGTCAACATATTTGTTCATATTGTCGTTCAGACGATTCACATAGTTGGAAGCGCCTGTCACCTCCATTGCCATGCTAATGAGTCGTGTGGAATCAAGTTGATGTGCGTATTGTGCCTGTTTGGTAAGGAAAATGTCACGCGCATTGGAATGCGGTGTCTCGTTGGCGATACTCCATATTATGACATTTGCTCGGTTAATGTCACGTTCTATCATGTCGCGCAATTGCCTACGCGCATTCTCAAGCGTAGCAGGATTATCCCATGCCACAGTCCAGTAGCATGGTATTTCAGACCACACCATGATGCCCATGCGTTCAGCCTCGCGCACCATCCATTCATTGTGGGGGTAATGAGCAAGTCTGACAAAATTGCATCCTAAATCCTTAGCCCACGAGAGCAGCAGTTGTGCATCCTCTTTCCCATTTGCCCTTCCGCCACCAAACGCTTTCTCCTCGTGAATGCTGATACCCCTAAGAAAGACAGGTTCACCATTCAGCAATATTTGCTTTCCCCGAGTCTCAATCTTTCTGAATCCTATTTTGTCACAGATAGTGTCACCATCCATGACTATCGACACGTCGTACAACTTTGGGTTATCTGGGGACCAAAGTTGAGGCTTTGCCTTCATGAAAAGCACTGCCTTGCCTTCAGCATCCGTTACGATGTTCTTCTTGATTTTCAGTTCAGGGATGGACAAGCGCACTTCCCTACCCGCCTCTGCGGTATTCAACTTCACTGAGAATCCAATTCTCCTTCCTTCGAGACTAAGCAATTGGAGCGAATAGTTTTCGATGAAAACATTTGGCACATCGAGCAATGTTACATCTCTGGTGATGCCTCCATAGTTCCACCAATCGAATATAAGTGTTGGCACGCTCTCAGCCTTTCGTTTGTTGTCTATTTTCACTATCACGAAATTGGAGCCATCAACCAACACATCGGTCACGTCAAAATTGAAAGGAGTGAAGCCACCTTCATGATGCCCCACCTTTTTCCCATTGACATAAACCACAGCATCATAGTTTACTGCCCCAAAATACAAAATTGCACGATGCCCCGATTTGCGTGTATAATTGAAATCCCTTTTCATCCACACGCATCCTTCATAGAAGAACAGCCTGTCATCCTGAGTGTTCCAGTCACCAGGAACATTAATGGTGGGCGATTTGTCGAAATCATATTCAATAAGGTCTTCTGGCCGTTGCGGTTTGGCGTTAATGAAGAATCCCCATCTATTCTCATTCATCCTATAGTCGTAGAATCCCTCCTCCTGAACATCCACAATATAATTCCATTTTCCATTGAGAGACATCCCTTGCCGTCCCATCACATTGCCCAACAAAGGCATTTCTTCAGCTTGCATTGCCAATGATAGCATCATCACACCCACAAGCAACATTTGTTTTTTCATAAGTATCACCTTTTAATGTAGAACAATACAATCAATTTTAGCAAACTCAACTCCTGCTAACTTGCAATCCCGTCTTGCTAAGAGCCATGTCCACAAATCTGGAATTGGCATTCAACCTATTTCCCATCAATATTTTTTTAATACGCGCAGCAGCCTCCGGGTCCTTTGCCACCATATAGAGGAATCCTCCTCCGCCGGCCCCTGGCAGTTTATACCCAAGGCACAAGTCATCTATCATTGTGGTAAGAGCCTCTATCTCAGGCGGATTTGTACCAGCATCGAGCTTTTGGTTTTGCGTCCATGTCTTTTTCACAAGAAGTCCCATTCGTTCGAAATCATTTCGCTGAATTGCCTCATACATGTCAATGGCATGTGCCTTCATCTCACGCAAGCAAGCCAACTGAGAATGATGGTTGAGGAACATCTTCCTGACGATTTCAGAAAGTATGTTCTTTGCCGTACGTGTTATGCCAGTATAGAATAGCAAATGGCAAGGTCGGTACTCAGGCAAGTTGAAAACGTCATCAGGCAACCATCTCACCACTGGGCATTGGGAGAAGCCCTTCTCTGTCAGCAACAATTTGGCGCCATGCAACAATCCACCAAATTGGTCTTGCCATCCTCCACCTGTTGTAAGCAATTGTTCAAGCACAAGTGTGCGATGTCCCAATTCATTCTTGTCCCATGAAAGGCCGCAGAAATCATTTAATGCACCAAGAACTGTAGCTGCGAGAATGCTGCTTGTGCCAAGTCCGCTGCCAGCCGGTATAGCAGAGAGCAATGTTATCTCTATGCCACAGCCAAAATGATTCAACTGTTCTTCGAGAGAGCGATATTCCACTGATGAGAAGTTGGGATGGAATCCAGATAGCACCAAAGCCGCCTTAGGAATGGAAAAAGGACTCCCCACGTGGTGGAAATCAGCCAGTTGTTCGTAAGTGGAAACCACCTCAGAAGCCCCCAAGTCAATGCTTCTCAAAATGACGCAAGGCTCCTTGCACGGTTTTACATACGTCTGAATTGGAGGTTGTCCGTTAAGTTCTATTGCGATGTTCACCACATTGCCACCTTCCATAAGGCAAAACGGCGGAGTGTCAGTCCACCCACCCGCCAGGTCGATTCTCACAGGACTTCTTCCCCAAACGATTTGGTCTTCATACACCGAGAAAGAAGGAGCCTGCCTGTCTTTCAGAGCCGTCTCTGTCAAGCCCTTTTTCAACAATTCGAAAGCCCTTGCTTCCATTTCCTCGCCAGGCTTGCCGCGCAATGTACGTAATCTCGACCTAAACATTGCATCATGGATTTTTGTCATGAGAGGAGCATCATCGGGCAAAGGATGTGGCTCGGCTATGTTGAATTCAGCAAATTCACTTGCTGCATTGTCGAGATCTACCTGGTAGAAAATACTTCTTTCATGATTTCTTGCTATGAACGGCCAATTCTGTCTTCTGTTGTCCACACGTTGCGAGGTAAGCCTTTCAAGATTTGCCTCAGCTGCTATGTCGTCGGCAGAGATTCTTCTTGCGTTTTGCCAGATCATACGTCCTCCGTCCAGTTCAGGGTGGTTTGTCATCCATCTTAGCACTAATCCCATGTCGTGGACGCTATCCACAACAGGGAACAATTTTGCACTCTGCAAGTCTTGTGCATCATCTATTTCATCAATGCTCACTCCCCTCTCTTGTGCCCATTCGCAGAACGGCCGACCAAGGAATGATGTTTCAGCATCATGGAGGTCACCTCTAAACACATCGTGAAAGCCGTATGGTCGTACCACCCATTGAGTTTCGCCCAAAGGTACTATGTCTATGCATTGTCCTGGAGAAACATCAATTTCCCAATCGTTTTCAGGCACGCCCGTGATTATGTTTTCGCAAGAAAGGCTCCATCTCTCTGCAATACAACTGTTTTCCACCCACAAATCCCTATTGCTGTCGGTAATGGGAATCCAAGTTTGGGAGTTTTGAACGAAAATGGAAGGATGTGGCTTTGCTGAATGATGCATTATTTCCCTTTGGTCGTTGACCAGGTTTTGAATTTGCATTGTAGAGGAAATGATTTCGGGACTTGTTCCGTAATGATAGAACTCCCCTCCAGCAAGAGGAAGGACAACCACTTTCAGTCCGTT
Organism: uncultured Prevotellaceae bacterium; assembly: GCA_900315745.1. Taxonomy (GTDB): domain Bacteria; phylum Bacteroidota; class Bacteroidia; order Bacteroidales; family Bacteroidaceae; genus Prevotella. Next base: position 18,343 of record ONAG01000042.1, on the reverse strand, counting down.
CACTTCCTTGTCCTCCAGTGAGGGTTGTTGCCCGAGAGCGCAACCAAAAGTGGAATATAAGTCGTAATTCACCACTTGTCCATCCACCTCGCTTCTTTTCACCAACAACTTGACAGCTTTGTCGCTGAGCAGCCACACGCCAATGTCCGTGAGATAAAGATTGTCGTGTCTGAGCAGAGCCAACTTCTCCATCGATGGTTTTTGCAACATGCACTTCAGCATGGAGGGAGAGCGTCGGTCAGCCACAAAGACGCCATGTGCGGTAGCTATCTCATCGCTCAACCACAAGCCGAAACATACCACGTCGGCATCGGGAATCAATGGCAGTTGTTGCGTTGTCCTTATCATCACATCGCCACTCACAATCATGGTATGCAAGCCTTCTGGGGCAGCATTCATGATACTCTCATAAAAGGGCACTTGCAACGACAGCAAGTCTTGCGAAAGCACCTGTCCACGTTCCCATCTGAAAACGGGTATTGGTGTCAGCACCTTTCCAGAAGGAGCGTATGCCGGCAGGCGTCTGCTTTGTCCACCAGCGTGCAGCACAAGCTTCTTGTCTTGTGAAAGCCATTGTTCGAAATCCAGATTTGGAGCTTGATGCTGATGACACTGACGAAGCAACCATGTAGTTCCTCCCCCACTCCCCAACTTTCTTCCCACGGGATCATTGGAGCAGAACCAATCATGTTCATCGTATCCTGTAATTCGATGGAAACACCCCACAAGATTAGGAGGCAGAGAAAGAAATTTTTTCATTATCAGTTATCAAGATTTGTTTTTTCTTCGTCTCCATTCCATCACTCCACCACCTATGAACACAAGCAACAGCAGACATTCTGCTACGTAAGCCACAGTCTCTGTGTTGGACACCGATGTGGGATGGAAATCAAGTTCGATGTCATGTTTTCCTTGTGGTATGTTGATAGCCCTAAGAACGTAATTCACGCGACCGATATCGACGGGCTTACCATCCACCGTAGCAGTCCAGCCAGGATAATAAATCTCGGAGAACACCAACACACCACCATTTTTAGATTCGGCTTTGTATTTCAGATTATTAGGCTGATAAGCGGTAATGCTCACAACAGAAGTAGAGTCTTGGACTGCGCTCTCTCCCAACACCTCCTTGAATTGTGAATCAGCCACAGCCACATGGTGCAAGTCCACCTTGCCCACACCATCTATCTCCTCATTTGCGTTGGCAACGTATTGCACTTTGTCAACAAACCATGCATTGCCGAAGGCATAGGGATTTCTAAGTGGCATTGTCATTCCGTCTTGCAGAGGCATCACGAAATATTTGGCATTAAGCATGTTGATAACGGGATACAAGCTATCACCCGCAATTTGGGTGAAGTCGCCTTGTTTCTCCGAGATAGCCCTCATGGCATCCATCATTTCCGGTTGGATGTGTGCTTCTATCAATTCCTGATACCGTCTCAGTTTTGCAGCATGGTATCCACCTATACTCTTGTGATAGAAGGAAGTTTCGTTTTCATTGAAAGTATTGGTTGCGAAATTAAGCACTCTGTAATCAAGGCTCTTGTCTTTAAGTATTTCCTCATCTGTGGCAGTCATCTGCTGAGGCAATTCCTTGATGCTCTTTGACACGAACATACCATCGTTGAGATAGCGTTTGTTCACAGTCCACATATCTACAAGGCACAACAGAATGATGACAAGCACCATGTGAGAAGCCTTCACCTTTCCTATGCGATAAAGCAAGAGCATGATGGTACCCAACACTATTACGGCAAACGACCTCCATGCATCAGCAGTAAAGATAGCCTCCCTCACCTCTCGAAGGTTGGCAACCAATGGTCCGAGTTGGTCGGAGGGGAACTGGCTAAGAGCCTGCATTTCTGACGAAGAGACAAAGTCGGAGAAGCAAAGTGTAGGTGCAAGAGCGAAAAGAAGGCAAGCGCCACCTGTTATGACGAAAGAAGCAACAAGAGCCTTGAAACGCTTCTTTAGAAGTTCTGGTTCATCCACCACTTTCTTTAGAGCCATCATGGCGAGTAGAGGAATCGTAAATTCAGCAATCACCAATATGGAAGCCACAGTGCGGAATTTGGAATACATTGGGAAATGATCGATGAAGAAATCTGTCAATCCCATGAAATTCTTTCCCCATGACAGCATGAAAGACAAGATGGTGGCAGCAAGCAGTGCCCACTTCATTGGTCCTTTTACAATGAATAGTCCGAGGACAAAAAGCATGACCACGAAAGCCCCCACATATACAGGTCCACTGGTTCCAGGCTGTTCGCCCCAGTATTGTCCTATTTGCGCATACAATCCATAATATTGAGGATTGGCTTTCTTCATCGCCAATTCATTATTTGCCAATGGAACAGAAGCACCGCCCTTGACATTAGGTACAAGAAGCGTCCAGGTCTCACCTATCCCATAACTCCACTGTGTGATGTAATCACGTTCAAGTCCGCTGTCAGTCTGGTTGGCACTATTTTCCTTCACCAGTTCGCTCTTTCCTCGCATGGTCTCCTTGGAATATTCCCAGGTGTGATAAAGGTTGGAAATATTGATGCAAATGCCAATAGCCGCTGCCACGATGCAAACAACCGTAGCCTTTACGAACCTCATTACCTGCTTCTTCATAATCGCATCCACGAGGAAAGCCACTATCATGAAGGCAATGACAAAGAGATAGTAATAAGTCATCTGCACATGGTTTGCATTCACTTCGAAAGCAGCGAACAATGCAGTGACAGCAAGTCCCCAGAAGTATTTCCCCCTATATGCCAATACTATGCCTGCTATCATCGGTGGCAAATAAGCCAAAGCCCATACTTTCCAGATATGTCCAGCAGCGATTATAATGAAGAAATAGGATGAGAAAGCCCATACGATGGCACCAAGAGATGCAAGCAAAGGTCTGAAATTGAATGCTCTAAGCAGGATATAGAAACCAAGCAAATAGACAAAGACATACCATACATTGTCGGGCAGCCAGAGGTGATATGCTTTCACCACCTGCACAAGGCTGTCGGTGCTGTTATAGGAAGGTGACGTCTGATAGGTGGGCATGCCACTGAATGTGGAATTAGTCCACCGAGTACGTTCTCCCGTCTGGGTATAATACTCAAGAGCCTCTTGTCCTGCCCCTCTACCAGCAGCCGTGTCATGTTGATAAAGTATTCTTCCCTCAAAGTCGGCAGGGAAAAAATAAGCGAAAGCAATTGCCACAAATGCAATTATGGCAATGAGGTCTGGCAACAATTTCTTGAATTTTTCCATGTTATGATTTGTCTGTTGTTTTATGAATTTGCTAAATATGATTATCCGGAGACATTGAGCCTCACAAATGAACAAGAAGCCCCTAACTATTATTTTATGCCTATTTACTTACGAAGTTGGAAGCATCCTTGTCACTGTTTTACTATTTTGGTTCTTCTGCCATTAACGTCAACTATGAAAACGCCTTTGGGTAAATCGCCAATAGAGAGAATCAATCCATCTCCACTCTTTTCTATGGATGCAGGCACTTTAACACCTTCCTTGGTGTAAACACGCACCAAGTCAGGCTGCATCATGCCAGGGATGAAAATGCTGTTTCCCTCACGAAAGAAGCCTTTATCCTCTTTCCCATCAGAAGAACTGAAAGCATTCCACTTGATAAAATCGATGGAATCAGGATTTTGACCATCAGAATATGTTATGTTGAAGGTTTGGTTTTCTGCATCAACATTGTCCCTTGTGTACGATGCGAAAAGCAACTTGCTTGTTGTAACAGGATATGTTCCATATTCAACGTCAGCATCAGCCTTAAACTGCAATTTCAGGAAATCAAGTTCCCCTGTAGGGAAGTTTTTCGCTGCAAATTGGAACACCATAATAATACTGACATTATCATAGCGGCGGTCTCTGAATGAGAGGCTCAAGCCGGAGCAAGCACGCAGCAATTCATCCGTCAGGCTCGCATCTACAAGGTGTATGCCATCGGGCAAGAAGAACTCAATCTGAAAACCTCTGATGTCGTCAACATCATTATTGTATGTTACAGTCATTTCAGTGATGCTGTCCCTCAACAATGTGATGTCGGGGAAGTGCACTGTAATTCCGTCGGCCAGCGCATGAATTGATGAGCTAAAAGTCATCAAGAGCAAAGCGCCCCTCAACAGCCAAGTCTTTTTCTGTTTATTCAAGTTCATAACACCATCATTTCACTTCTTTCTCCTGGATGGCTTTTCCTGAGCCCCATGCTTCTCCAACCTTTTCACCTACAACACGATAGGTGTTCTTAGAAGAGTCGAACACTACCGGCTGCAACTTGTCGAGATCTACATTACCCTCCTCATCGAGAATACTCTCATCAGCACTCATGTTGACAATTTCACCCACAACACGTGCGCCTCCGTTCTCATCCTCGTCGAAGGTAACCACCTTGCATTCAAGGGTGAGCTTGTATTCGTTGATGATTGGCGCATCCACGTTAGGGCTTTTTGTTATTGTGAATCCAGCCTTAGCCACCTTGTCGGGCACGTCATTGGCAGACACTATTCCAAAATAGTCGCTCTGCACTATATCATTCTTTGTCGCAAAACTAATGGTGAAGGCTTTTTTCAATCTTATGTTATCTGTGGTCTTGTGTGCCGACAATTCGAAGCAAATATGTTTCGGTCCACATTGACCACCCCATGCAGCCATCATCACATCGGGATTTTCCTCTGCATCCCAAGTTGCAATCATGATAGCTGGCAAAGGGGTGATAATGGCTTTATCAGCAAAGTTCTTGCGTCCTTCAACATCTTTCACCTCCACCTTGCTTTCGTCATTGGGATTTTCATTCACATTGGTTTCACCATTTTGTCCCTTGTTACTGCATGCCAAGCACAGAAACGCACCAACAAGCACCACTGTTGCACTTTTAAAAAACTTTTTCATTATTGCATTGTTTTGATTATTTAAGTTGTCACAAACCCACAAGCCACAAGCCACAAGCACAAGGCAAGTCGCAATCATTGCGATTCATTGATATACGACTTGGTTATCATGTCGTAATAAAGTGCTTCAAGCTCCTGGACTGTAAGCTTTTCCACGGAATGTTCAATCATGCGAATAAGTTCTTCGCGCCGATATTCATCAGAAAGACCGAATGTATTCATACAAGACTGGTTATCAGCTCCATTGCTATTAATATCATGACGCTTGGAAATAATCACAAAAGCATGTTAAATGATTATCATGTCGTCATAAGAGAATTCGATGGCAAAAATACAAATTTTCTTGTGATTACCATTATTTTGCCACCGCCTTTTTTGTCAAGTTACAAAAAAGTAGGAATTACGATAAATCCAGAGTCTGGTAACACAACCCTCAAAATATTTTATCCAAATCCACAGACAGTCCTATGCTGAAGGATGTCCCTTTTGTCAGAGGAGAACAATAATAATACGACTTGGGCTTGTAATTGAATAAGTTGTCAATGGCGGTATTGATATTGACACCCCGCCAAACATGGTGTTGAAGCATAAGTTTCCAGATGGTATATCCTTGGTCAACATCCTTGCGTCCTGACTGTGGCTTGCCTTGGCTGCGCCCTGATAGAGCCGCATCAAGGGCATAATGGCGTGAAAAGCGATGCCCATAACCCAATCTCCATGTCAAGGAATGCGAACGGGGCTGAGAGAACTGTGAGAATAGCACATTTCCTGTCTCATGCATCCATGAATAGTTAACCTTGATGGTCATTCCACAATCAAAGAAGTGTCCTATACTGACATCCACGCCCCATACGTTAACACCATCTTCGTTCCAGTATAGCGCACTTTGCATATCCTCGTAAGTATGGTCGATGGTGGTGATACGTTTGTCGAATATGTTACAGTAGCCCATGAGAGTAAAGTTATAGACACCATCCAGGACACTCCCATTTCTAATGCGATTCTGCCTCTCAATGGCAATGTTGAAATTGTGGCTTTTTTCTGGTTCAAGGTCAGGATTTCCGATAATCATATACCCCATATTGCCCATGTCGAAATGCATATACATCTCTTTCAGAGTGGGGGCTCGGAAACCACTGGCATAATTGGCACGGAATGTCATCCATGGGAACTTGTACACCACAGCGAGACGCGCTGTGAGAGCTTTCTTGGCTGAGGCTGAGAAGTAATCGTAGCGAGCACTACCCACAATATTGAGTTGTGGAGTGATGTTCCAGTCGAATTGCGCAAAGGCATCGATATTGTTCTGCGAGTGGCTGCTATTGTCGATGAATTGATAAGTGGTGAGATAGTCGTGCATGAAGTCAGCTCCCAAAATGAGGCCGTTCTTGCCAAACGAATGGCTATAAAGCGCATGTACCACATGTTGCCGATTGCTGTAGTCGTGGTCGTGTGTTCGCGTACCATCAGGCATGAAATTCGCCTTGTCATACTGGTCAAAGGCGTATGACAGTTCAAGATGCCTGAAGTAGTCCCATTCGTACTTACCCTTCAATCCGGCACTATAACCATTGAAATGATAGTCGTAAGTGTCTCTCTCACTTGTTCGAAAGAAATAGCCTCCTCTGCCTATCAGTGTCAGACGGTCTGAGGGGCGCCAAGTCAGTCGTTCTTTTATATTGTAGGTCTTTTGTCCGTAAAGTCGGCTCAGATTGGAGTTCGTAGGGCAAGCCTTGAGCCTTCTTCATCAGTTACATTGCAATCTCTTCGGAAGAGTGTGCCTTAGGCAAATCTATAGGGTCAACATCAGTATGCTGAAAACTCGTCTGAGAGTTCCATTTGGTGTTGTTGAATGAGAAATTAGCACTATTTCGCCATTCATTTCCAAAGGAATTGAAACGTGTGCTTGCATTTGCAGTCCATGGTTCAATATTCTCGCGACTGATGATGTTGACCACCCCTCCCACGGCATTTGAGCCATAGAGAGCCGACGAAGAACCTTTCACTATCTCTATACGCCCAACATTGTCAAGATTCATCCGGTTATAGTCAACGTTGTCCATGGTCTCGCCAGCCATACGCTCTCCATCAACAAGGAAGAGGATAGAATTGCCGCCAAAACCACTCATGTTGAGAGATGTCTCCTGAGCCATGGCAAAACCGAATTCCAAGCCAGGTATCTCTTGAATCAACATATCCTGGATATTGGTAGCATCGGCAATTTTTATGTCATGTAATGTGATAAGCCGAGTCACCACGGGTGCGTCCTTCAAGGTCTTTGGTGAATGAGAAGCCGTGACAACAATTGGGTCAAGCTCTACAGAGTCACGTATCGCCGTCTGTGCAGATAGTTCAACAGCTGGCACAGCCATTGCCATGCCAGCTAAAAGATAATGTAAGATTTTATTTGTCGAAATCCCTGTCACCACTTACTTTTTAGTGCCCGTAAAAGTAGTTTCCATGGCAAATGGCATATTGCCATACTTCAATGAGAATGTAACAACAGCCGTCTTGTCATTGAACAAAACAGCCACATTGCTAACGGTATATGCTTTCTCACCACCATCTGCGGTTGTCACTTTACCAGCATAGGAAGCGAGTTTTCCTGTAATTGTATTACCGCTTTTTGTCAATGGTATGTTCTTTACTTGAAGTGAAGGAATCGTCATTGGTCCCATTCCTCCTGCTTCAGGAATAGTCATATCAATAGATACGTCTGTGGATTTTGCAAATACGTAAGTCGAGGTGCCGTTGGATGATTCATCTCCCATGACGACGATGACCTCATTGCCCGTATAAGAACCTGCCACCTGTGTGGCTACTGCCACTGCTGGTTCATCATCATCACTTCCACATGAACAAACACAAAGCACAACCGCCAAGGCAGCCACCATCATTGTCACAAATCTTCTGATCTTCATAAAATTCAAATTAATAAATAGATGATTATATAATGTTCGTAAAAAACAATTTATTTCTCCGTGCCCAACTTCTGAGTGGAGTAATCATACTCCGAACCGTATGTGCTGTGAGGAATGCTGAATATGGCTATCATGAACAGCACGGCAAGACAGACAACCCATTTGTTGTACTTCCATTTCAAAGTAGCAATGGCTGCAACAAAGAATATGAAAGATAAAAGCGTCTTGTTGTCTGTAAGGTCTGTTCCATAAGGGAATCCCGTCCACCAAGGTCCGAATGCAAAATGCTGCACGAGGGGACCAAAAATGAAACCGCCAACAAACAGAGTTCCAACTGTAATCTTCAACCACCGGCTGTATTTCTTGTTTGTAATGACCAGCAAGAAAGTATATACGGCGAAGAGCATTGCCGCAAACATAAAAAAGATATGAGGCACCAAGATGCTGGCAGGGACATCATTGCGAAAACGAATAAGAAGTGGCTCATCGGAAGGAAGGTCTTCACCCTCCACCGTAACATAATACTGCAGTTTCCCAGCAACAGGCTGCACAGGCAAGGCTGCCTGCAACACATCATCTTTCCATGTGAAATCCACCGTGGTGTATTCATCAGACGTAGGATAGCGGCGGTAATGCATTTTTGCCTTGGTATCGGAAGGAACGCCTTTAAGTTTCACTATCTCGTCATGTTGCACGCCACTTCTGGGCAACTTCAACTTATAACTTTCCCCATTCAGTTCTACTGCCACGCTTTTTGGATGGGTGGGTCCTGTCATGCGTTGGTATATGCTCAATACCAATGTAATGACAACAGCCAGAAACCAATACATAGTCTTTTTCATCTTACAGGAGGTGTTAAGTGAACTTGAAAAACAATTGTCTCCCCATCTCTAAGCACTTTCACGGGAATGGTAGTGCCAGCGGTAAGCTCCGACAAGCGCTCCATGTATTCATTGATGTCCTTGACAGGCTTTCCGTCTATTTCTTGAATGATGTCACCACTTCTGATACCGGCAGCATGTGCAGGTTTTCCAGCCACCACAATGTCGGCACGAAGACCTGGAGTGCTGCTTGCACCCATGACATCGGGCATCAAACCCAAAGTGACCTTGAACTTGGCATGACTCATTTTATTGCTGGCTGGTACATTGATGTAATCGGGAGCCATTGGCATGTCAGCCAGTCGGGATATCAATTCCTTTGAAAAATCCAAGGTCTGCTGCATGCCGTCATAATTCAATGTGGAAGGTACATCACCAGGTGTGTGATATTCCATGTGTCCGCCTGTTGTGAGGAAGAGGACAGGGATATCCACTGCCACAAACGATGCATGATCGCTTGGACCATAGCCATCAGGAATACAGGTGACGTGCAATCCAGTTTGTTCAGCCACATCCTCCACAAGAGCCTTGAATCCACTGCTTGTTCCAGTTCCTGAAACACTCATGGCATTGTCACGCATACGTCCCACCATATCCAGGTTCACCATGGCGACGATGCCTGTTTTATCTTTAGGGAGGTTGACGCGCTTATTGTCCTCATGCTTCAACCATTCCAGAAAAAACTTGGAACCGACAAGACCTTGTTCTTCAGCACCAAAGAAAGCAAAGATGATACTACGTGGAGAACCTACCTTTTTAAAATATCTTGCCAATTGAAGCACCACGGCGTCACCACTTGCATTATCGTCTGCGCCTGGATGAACCGCCAATGTGTCTGGACGACGTGAACCAGAGTCTTTGCCTCCCATGCCCAAATGGTCGTAATGCGAACCAACAACAATATATTCGTTCTTAAGATTCTTGTCTTTTCCTGGGAGGACTGCTATGATGTTATGGGTGGTTCTCTTCTCTGTCTTACCATAGGTGAAGTCCTGAAAGAGACCTTTGTTTTTCCTTTCCTTGACAATAGGCTTGAGCTTCATTTTGCGGAGTTTGCCAGCTATATATTCGGATGCAAGGGTGTCACCCACTGTAGCAGGATATCTGCCACCAAGTTCTTGCGAAGCTAAATACTCCACAACTTGTCTCATCTCATCCTGCTTTTGGGCATGTGCCTGCAAGACGAATGCGACAGTCAAAGATAAAAAGATATACTTTATTTTCATCAAGTAAATTTTCAATACATCTAATCAGTAGGTGTTTCATAGTTTTGTATAACACCTATTTATGAATTATATTAATTCGGATGCAAAGGTACAATAAACATTTTTAATTCACGCTCCTTATTTATTATGATTTTAATCTCTGATTGCTTCTTAAAAATAGTTACGAGAGCATTGTCTTATGCCAAACATTTAGTAATTTTGCCAAAAATTAAGCTATGAGAGGATTACGTTATTTGATGGTCTTGCCTGTAGTTTTGTTGTTGGGCTCCATCGCCGTCGGATTCAGCAACTACCAAGAAACCAAGGAAGAGATGCATAGAGATTTGACCAATGCCTTGCGGCAATTTGTCATTGACGAGTCACGACAGTTGTTGTTGCTCGACACGCTGCATACTCTACACAAGAACAGTGTATTGACATTAAATAATGTGGAAAACAGTTTCAGAGACCAACTGACCATCCTTCCACTCAAAGACACCTCACATGTGTCCGTTTGCATTTTGCACAACAATGAACGAGAAGCCTTTAGGGAAGAAGCCTTTATAAGCAGTGACACCCTATTGTGGCATTCCACCCAACAGGAAAGCAGCAATGCCGTAATAGCCCTCAAGGCATACGCCAACCCGTCATTTTGCGCCATGTTGGGCCACTCCGACCAGCGCCTTTCCATCACCGGCATACTCTTCAGCATACTTTTGTTTTCGGTCTTGTTGTGGAGATTCAGGATGTCTGGAACCGACTTGGAAATTGAAGCCATTTCCACCCAACCATCGAAAAGGGAAATACATCTTACACCGATGCAAGAACAGTTGATGGAGATGTTCGCCTCTGCCCCTGACCATATTCTCAGCAAGGATTCCATCTGTGCGACACTCTGGCCCAAGAAAGAACGCCCTGAGAACACCCTCTACACATTCATCAGCCGCATGAAAGTCACTCTCAGAGACCAGTTGGGAATGGATATCATCAACATTAGAGGTAAGGAATACAAATTGGTCAGCCCTTCAAAAGCATCTGACTCTCAGAATGATAAGTCCAATGTAAGGCAAATGTAAGACAGATGTAAGGTCTTTTTTCGCGTCACAGCCGTTGGAAATGCTACTTTTGCAGCAAAACTCAAAACAACGGTATGATACGACAAAAGACTTTTTCAAGAATCGACATTCTAATGGGGTGGCTGGCATTCGCCATAGCCGCTCTCACCTATTGTCTCACGACTGAGCCATCAGCCAGTTTGTGGGACTGTCCCGAGTTTGTAGCAAGTGGCTACAAACTGGAAATCGGGCATCCTCCTGGAGCACCATTCTTCATGCTCACCGCCAACCTGTTCGCACAACTGGCGAGCGATCCTTCCGAAGTGGCATGGATGATAAACATCATGTCGGCTTTGCTTAGTGCAGGGTGCATCCTCTTCTTGTTCTGGACCATCACCCACTTCACCCGCCGGCTAACACAAAGAAGCGACACCCTCTCCCTCACACAAGTCATTCTCATAGAGGTGAGTGGTCTGACAGGTGCCATGGCATATACGTTCAGCGACACATTCCGGTTCTCTGCCGTAGAGAGTGAGGTGTATGCTTTCTCAAGTTTCCTCACAGCTTTGGTGTTCTGGCTCATTCTGAAATGGGAAGAAGAGGCTGACAGCCCTCAGAGTGACCGTTGGATTATCCTCATAGCCTACATCATAGGCTTGTCGATTGGCGTACACCTGCTCAATCTGCTATGCATACCCGCCATGGCATTGGTTGCATATTTCAAGAAGGTGAGACACGTGACATGGTGGGGCGAGTCAAAAGCATTTGTGGCAGGCATGTTGGTGCTTCTCGGCATATTGTATTGTTTTGTTCCTGGAATCATCCAAATAGGAGGATGGGCAGAACTGCTGTTCGTCAACATTCTCGGTCTTCCATTACACATAGGTCTCATCACTTCTTTCATCTTGTTGCTCATAGCAACTATTATAATTGCAAGCCGAGCCCGCAAGAGAGTCATCAAGATAACTTCTTTGTGCATCTTGATGCTGCTGATAGGTTTCAGTTGTTATGCCGTCATCCTCATCCGGTCGTCAGCCCATCCTCCCATGGACGAGAACTCGCCCGACAATGTATTTGCTCTTGGCAGTTACCTGAGTCGGGAACAATATGGCGACACCCCTTTGCTCTATGGACCTGCCTATAGCAGTGAACTGGACTATGAGCCACATGGTGATTATTATGTAGCGAAAAAGGAAGAAGGGCGCCCCATTTACCACATCACCAACGACAGTACGGGACACAAATACGCCACCATAGCCCATCACACGAAATATGTGTATAAGGACAACATGTGGTTTCCTCGTATGGTCTCGTCGCAGCACGCCCAGGCTTATGAACAGTGGATGGGCGGAGTGGAGAAAAGAGGCAACCTGCCCACCACCCGCGAGAATCTACGTTTCTTCCTGACCTATCAGGTGAATTTCATGTACTGGCGTTATTTCCTCTGGAACTTCGTAGGCCGAGAGAACAACATCCAAAGTCAGGGAGAAATGGAGCACGGACAATGGATTACAGGGATAAGGTTCATTGACAACCTGCTGCTTAACAGCGACACTTCAAAACTACCCTCCGACCTTCTCGCCAACAAAGGCAGGAATGTCTATTACGGACTTCCCCTGTTACTCGGCATTTTAGGACTATGCTGGCAATACCGGCAAGGGAGCTATGGACGGAGACAGAGTGTTGTGGTGGCACTGCTCTTCCTAATGACCGGACTTGCCATCATAGTGTATCTCAACCAACCGCCACAGCCCCCACGTGAACGCGACTATGTATATGCCGGCTCTTTCTATGCTTTTTCAATATGGATAGGAATGGGAGCATTCACCATTTGGAGCATCATACAACGATTAATCAAGAGGTCATTGCCATCTGCCATCATAGCCTCTGTCATGAGCATTATGATTCCCTTGCAAATGGTGAGCCAAACATGGGACGACCATGACCGTTCCAACCGTTATGCTTGCAGGGACTTCGGCTTGAACTACTTGGAAAGCATGTCTCGCGAGGGATATCCCATCATCCTCACCAATGGCGACAACGACACTTTCCCACTATGGTATAACCATGAGGTGGAAGGAAAGCGCACCGACACCCGTGACTGCAACCTGTCGTACGTTAATACCGACTGGTATATCGACCAAATGAAACGTCCTGCTTACGAATCTCCTGCCCTACCATTCTATTGGAAGCGGTCTGACTATCAGGAAGGAAACAACGACTTGGTGGAAGTGAAGCCCGAACTCAAGGAGAGCATCCTCGAACTTTATGAAGAGCACCCCGAAGAAGCACGGAGGATGTTTGGGGACCAGCCCTTCGAATTACGCAACATCATCCAGCACTGGGTGCTCGGCGATAGTCCTGAAACACACTGCATACCAACCGACACTGTTACCGTAACTACAGTTGGAAATCAGATGAACATCTCACTGAAAGGCATACACTATTTGCAAAAAAACGACTTGTTTGTGCTTGAAATGCTATCACACGGCAATTGGGGCCGACCTATCTATGCCTCCATCAGCTTGGGCGAAAGCGAGATACCCTATTTGCGCGACCATTATGTGCTTGAAGGCATGGCATATCGAATAACACCTGAAAATGAAGGTCCTCGTGTTGACGTAGAACGGTTGTATGAGAACGTGATGCATCGTTTCAAATACGGAGGACTAAACCAAGAAGGGATATATGTGGATGAGGATGTCATGCGCATGGCACACACCCACCAATATGTGATGAGCATCCTCATAGACAGTCTTCTGTCGCGAGGTGACAAGCAGAGGGCATTGGCGGTGGCAGAGAAATGGGAGAAGGAATTGCCCTCCTGCAACATACCCTACACAGAATCTGCTGTATCCCTGGCGCGATGCTATTATAAGAATGGCATTAACGAACGTGGAGATGCCATCCTTTCCGACCTGCTCATGAGAAGCGACGAATGGCTGTCATGGATTGAAACGATTGGAACCAATCGACAGCAGGCATCCACATACACTGCTATCGTATGGCTGAAGACCATGCAGCAATCATTGGGCACCGCCTATAGTCATAAACGTGAACAACTTGTTAGAAAATACCATCAAAAATTTGAAAGACATGCCAACCAACTCCAAAACAAATGAACCACATAAATTGTTTGGTCGCACGAACTATGCAATCATTCTCTTAGCCTGTGTGACCATCACCGTAGGTTTTATGCTCATGGCAGGAGATGGCAGTACGGAAACCGACTTCCAAGAAGAAATCTTCTCCACACGCCGAATTGTCATCGCTCCGATAGTGTGCCTCACAGGCTACATTGCCATCATTGTGGGAATCTTATGGAAACATGAATGACCGCACAAATACATGAATGACCGCACAAAAATAGGTTGAAAGTCTGAACAAATGTTCAGACTTTCAACCTCAACACCTCTTTTCTTGATTGTATTGAAGGCTTTTTCATGCTGTTTGTTGTTACTTTGCCAGAGGAAAAACGGATGCCATGCTGCATTTTTTAGTTTACCTTTTCCTCTCTCATTCGTGTATAGTGCAGAAGACTACATGCAAGACGACTTTCAACATATAGCCATTGCCATACGTCCAAGGCTCATTTCCTTGTGTCGGAGTTTTTTCGACCGACAGGAATTGGCATACGATGCTGAAGATGCCGTTCAGGAAACACTGTTGCGCCTTTGGCAGATTCGCGACAGGCTGGATGGCTATCAGTGTCCCGAGGCATTGGCAGTAAAAATAGCCAAGAACGTCTGCATCGACATGCTGAAACAGGCAGGCACAAAACACGACACCCTGGATGACACGGTCTGCGCTTTGTCCAGCACGCAATCCGACCATCAAGCCATTGTGCATGATACGGAAGAAATTGTCGGTCACGCCATGGCAATGCTGTCAGCCACTGAGCAAAGGATGCTCATCATGCGTGCCGAGGGCATGACGATGAAAGAAATCGCAGCTGCCTGCGGCGCGACGCCAGCCAGTGCCAAAACCATGATTTGTGGTGCAAGAAAGCAATTGATGATGACATTAAAATTGGGGAGGAAAAGGTAATGACAGACTTGAACAACAAGGCGAAACGACAGGAAATGATCCAACGTTATCTTAATGCAGATACGAGCATTGAAGAGGAACGACTTCTTCTGGACTACTATACACATGCCAAAAACGAACTGCCCCCGGAAGAGGAGGATGCAAAACTCATTATCACTACAGCCAACAAGTGTAGAACAAATGTTGAATTGTCAGATAAGAAAGAAAAAGAATTCGACAAAATGATGAAAGAACATAAAGAGATTGGAACAATCAAAACAAGGAAAAAAGCATCCATTTTGTCATGGCCAACATTATTTGCGGCAGCTGTCATCCTTGCTTTCGTCTTGACAACAAAGAAGACAGAAGAAGTTCCCATTGCTCAACAATATGTGAAGAAAACGAGCATGAATCCACGCTACTCCAATGAGACAAAGAAGGAAGGCATTAACATGCAACAAGAAAAAGAAGCAACATTCCAAGCCTCTACCGAGAAAGCAGAAACAGAATCTCATAATCCAACACCTTTGGAAGATGGCAATGAAGAGGCTATGACAAGCAAATCCATAATTATAACAGAAGAAGTAGTGGAACAGGAAAGACCAACCACAGTGTCAAACGAGACACATCAAACGGAAATGCAAAGCGAGATTGATGTGTGGTCAACAGTTAATGAACCGGAAAGCCACCAATATCCCTTGAATGTCACCACGGCCAATTATTCCAGAGGGAAAGGAAGCATACCGAACTTCATGACATCAGGAGAGGTCTCTTTTGAAACCATGATTATCTTCGATGGTAATACCACAAAACAGATAGCCATGAGTTCGGACAACGGTTTGATAACATTATACACAGAAATGCACGACGACTCTGTGGTCTATAAAATCGATGGAGAAAGGGTTAGCAAGGAGACTGTTATTCAACTTCCCTCTGAAAACATAGAGGAGGTGCGTATGCTGAAACGCGGTTCCGCCAATGCCATTATGGAAGGACCCTATGGTCGGACAAATGACATCATACTAATAAAAACGAAAAAGGCGAAAGCCAATGGCAAGAATCATTCATCAGTACCACTCATAAACAATCAAATGATATCAGATTTCCACATGAACAATGGCATATGTTTGTTATGAAAAAAACAACAAAAGGAATGAAAACAATCATGACACCATTAAACTCTCTCACTAATGGGTCATTCATGGATGGCTTCGACGCGATGTCGAGGCTATCCCTTTTATCCATAGAAGACAGAGACAACAATAGAGAACAGCGACGAGGTGGGTGGAATAATCAAGGGAAACAACTGACATAAAAAACGTTTGAAGATGCAAGATTTTCCTAAAGAAAACGTTATTATTTGTAGGAACAAAAAAAGAAAAGGAATGAAACATTTAAGTAGCGCATTGAGTTGTGGAACCTTAATTTCCTTGCTCGCCCTTGTAGTTTTCACCCTCGATTCTTGCAACAGCAGTGACCCGGAATGGGCAGACCCCGAGGCACATGAAAAAACCGAGCAACTCAACAAACAATATGGAAAAATCATCATTGGCACATGGTATTATGAACATATTGGTGAAAAGCACCATTTCACAGAAAAACTGACCTTCCACGAAGGAGGAATTCTCACCGGAAACCGCAGATGGCAGACGCGTTCATTAGTCACCATAGATGGGAAACAGCGCTATACCGACTGGGAGGATTTGGAGGAAATGTGTGGCACATTCACAGGCAAGTGGCGCCTTGCCTACTGGAATGGTACGGGTGCAGAAAAGCACAACAGCCTAATATTGGAAGCAACATTCGACAATAAAGAAAAGCACGTTAGCAATGCTTACCAAAACGACTTGGTGTTTGGATATGCAAATGAGCAAACATTAAGCATTAATGGAGCCTTCTTCAATGATGAGAATGGATGGGCTAACTATCAACGAAGAAACGCCACCCAGTGACATGGAACAAAAATTCGGAACAAACAGCATTGACATCCAGGTACTTCGCGAATTCTGTGAGCGAGAAGGCAAGGTTGTAAGTTTTCAGAAAGGAGAACAGATGGAGTGTGAAGGTAAGCCATCCGTGTGGTTTGGTTTCGTAGCCAAAGGCTGCTTCAAGTATGTAACAAAAGGCATCAGCGACAACAAGGAGCATATCACGTGGTTCTCTTTCGAAGGTGAGTTTGTGGGCGATTATCCAAGTTGCCTTAGCGGCAACCCATCACTTACCACCATTGAAGCCATGATGCCCAGCAACGTGTTCATGGTGAGCGGCAAACAGATGAAGCAATTGTTCAACCAAGACATGACAGCCATGGAACTACGGAGTATCATTGCCGAGCACCTGCTTACACAGGCACGTTCCCGCTATTTGGATTTCCATCGTGCCACACCTCGCGAGCGTTATGAGTTGTTGCTCCGCCGCTGCCCCGGTATCGTGGAACACCTGCCGTTGAATGCCATCGCCTCTTTTCTGAACCTCACACCACAACAATTATCACGCATCAGAAAGGCTGTTACATTCGAAAACTAACCACAAAAAAGATAGAATACTGAACAAATGTTCAGACTTGCACCCTCGGCATCCCTTTTAGGAACTTTGCCGAGGTTTTTTCGTGTTTTTTCTGTATTCTTGCAACCTGTTTTGCACTTTACACAACATGAAAACAAGAAAAACATAAAAAAAAGCAAAAAAATAGAGTTTTCCATGCAGTCTTTTGATAAAAGTCGGACTATATACATATAGTGTCATTATGTTGGCGATGGAGATAGTGCAATTGATAGAACGATGCAGGCGGGGGGATGCTGAAGCCCTCGGAGAACTGTACAAGGCATACGCCCAGCGTATGAGGGGCGTATGCCGTCGTTACATCAATGACAAGCAGATGGTGGACGATGTGCTTCACGACGCGTTTGTCATAATCTTCACTTCGTTTGACAAATTGCGTGATGCTCGACGTGCAGAACCATGGATGATGGCCATAGTGAGGAATGTGGCTTTCAAATGCAAGGAACATCTGAAAGCCATGCCAACCATTCCACTCGAAGAAGCATACGATGCAGAACACCTATCAAATGAAGACGATGGTGAGTACCAATCGTCCGATGGTGAGTACCTATCATCAGATGGTGAGAACCTATCGTCCAAAGAAAAGGATGTAAGGGGAATTCCATTTTCCGAGGTGATAGGTTTGATAGACAAACTGCCGGAAGGCTACGGGCAAGTGTTTCGTCTGTCTGTCTTTGAAGGCATGACACACAAGGAAATCGCAACTTTGCTGGGCATAGAACCACATTCCTCATCATCACAACTTTCACGGGCAAAGAAGATGTTGCGTAAGATGATGCAACAATA
>ONAG01000116.1 GCA_900315745.1 uncultured Prevotellaceae bacterium | reverse complement strand
TCAATATGAGACAATCAACTATCAGGCCAAGGTGAACGAGATTATATCATGACCGCTTTTGACATTCGTTTCCCTGCTTTATATATATATGTATCAAATCCCCCGTCCCCCCCGATACACTGGCCGTCGTGTTGGCTAGTAGGATCCAAAATTGAAGATTGCAACTCAATCTGATGAGATAGACAGGCCGCTTTGCATGTTGTCGCCATTACTATAAATGCGGCAAGAAAGAAAAGTACATTTTTTTTCATAGCTGAATAATTTGTTGATTGCACAAAGATAATTTGCGATTATCAAATCCTCATATAAATCCAACTAGAAAAAATCTACACTTATCTACAGCATACAATCTAACTTCTTGTTTTTCAGTCAGAATTGAAAAACAAATTTTTTATGAGTTATTGATGCCTAAAAAGAAGAATAAGATTGTCCTTTAGAGAACTGGCTTTACCTTCGCCAAACTTTTTTTATTAATCTGGCGCTTTCTCCTATCTATATGCTTGCCATCTGTACATAATGCTATTGCCATCATACGTTCTGAAAAATTCATCATAATCATCATACAGATACGGGCATACTCACTATCTGTTTCATAGGTGGATGTGATGAAATCATGATAATCGGCATGACAGATTCTAAAGGCATTAGACACTTTTATCCATTCTTCTTCCGAAGGTGGCTTATAATTTTTGTTATACTCTTGAAATCTCTCTTTGAAACGGCGTATGACATCCAAGTATTCGTTTTTGTTTTCAACAACCTCCTTGTTATCCAAAAGCTGTTTCTTAAGATTTTCTATTTGAGAATTCAATATTTCGATTTGTTCATTCTTGCTACGTTGAAGGCGAGCGTTCTTGTTGTTCAAGCGTACAGTATCATTACGTTTTTCTTCCAAAAGAGTTTCCAAAGTGCTCCTCTTATGTAGCAAATCATCTATTTCCTTTTGTTTCTTTTGTTTGTATAATTTATATCCATACGCAATGAGGGAAATGACAATGAGCGATGACAGGATGGTAATAATAACACCATATTTCCATCTATCGGCCTCTTTCCCTTTTTGCAGTGCATACTGCCTTTGTCTATTATAATTATACATGGCACTGATTAGGTGCACATTTTCTTGGTTGACGTATAGATAAGATGAATCGTTGGCAGCGGCATAAAGCAAAGCATACTTTGCAATAGAATCCCCATCATGTAATTCCTCGAATGCTGATAAAAGACCTTTATATGCAGCTTCTTGGATACCTAATCTTTCGAGTTTACGGAAATAGAAAATCGCAGAATCCCTCTTTCCAATTGCCAGCATATAACGCCCCTTGTCATAATAATAGAAGCCTCCATTGATCAATTCTCCATTCTCATCGAAATTTCCAGACTCATGCTCATATATGTCAAGGTATTTTTTTGCTTTATCATATTGATGACGGTCAAGCAGAATGCTTATTGCAGAATAAACAGAGCGAGCAGCCCTTTGTTTGTCTCCCATTATTAAATACCTCTTTTGTGCCTCTGTCATAACATGCATCATACTGCTTGTGTCATTCTTCAGAAAATATGGTCTTATCCTCAACTCATATGCCTTGATTGCTGCGAGTGTATCATTATCTTTCAATGCATAACGTTCGGATTTAATCAAGGTTTCCATTTCATTATCTGGCAAGTACTGCATATGGAATAAATCTGCCATCTGCCCGTAAATCGCCGTTAGCGTATAAAAATCACAATACTTGCTTGTTGTGTCTGCCGATTCCACAGCCTGTTGGTAACTTTCAAGAGCCATTGGCACCTCTCCCATGTCATAGTGAGCCCTGCCGAGAAGATAATGTGCCGTCATCCGCTCATTGGGCGTTCCGTGTTTGTCGTAATATTCTGTGAGTAGAAGTTGAAGACTGTCGGAATGAAAAACCGTGTCGCACTTGTTTTGCGCCTTGAGCCTCAGCAGACGCCAACGCATCTCTGTTGGTTTGGAGAAGTCGCCCGAATGCCTTTCAAGACTGTCAAGTATGGTGAGGGCAGAGTCGGACCTCTCGTCGACCATGCTGTCAGCGGCATCCAGACTCGCCTGCCAATGCCTTTGGTCGTTGCAGGAAGACAACAAAAAGGTGCATACAATCAACGATAGGAACAAAACGACTTTCTTCATGTTTTCCATTATTATTGCATGAGCAAAGGTATGTCTAAATATGCAATAATCAAAGAAAAACATAAGAATAGTGATGATGGTGGTGAAAAAGAAAAGGATGCTAATAGATTCTTGTAGGAAGGAGAACAACAAAATTTTATGTAGTTAGGCAACTTTTTGGCTATTTTTCCATATTTTTGCATCGCTATGCATGAGAAGGTAAGTCATAAGATATATATGGTTGGAATATGCACTATGTTGCATTTTCTGGTGGATGCATTGTGCCTATGTTGCCTATATCTGATGGCATCCTGCCATTCAGAGAGCAGCCTTCTTGGTGTGTTTCTCACTTACAACGTGTTGGCATTCATGACTCAACCTGTTACAGGATGGTGGGCAGACTGTTCGCGCAGACCACATTGGCTGTTGCTTTACTCTGTATTGTTGCTCACGGCGGCAGTGCTGTTTTCTGTCTTTGTTATGGCTAAATTGGTGGTGCCATCCACATTTGCCATGATGGTTGTCGCTGTCATGCTTGGCATGGGCAACTCCATCTTTCACACATGGGGAGGGAGGCAGACAGTGCTTAAGGCAGGCAATGACCCACGTGCTCTTGGCGTGTTCGTCTCCACTGGTGCATTTGGTCTTGCTGTTGGGGCATTTTGGTGCTCTTGGCAATTGTTGTTGGTCATCATGATCCTTGTCAGCCTATTGGCGTTGGTTTATGTACGGCATGACACAGCGAGCAACATGGCACATGCTGACAAGTCATTGAAATCACGCTTGCGGCATGGTCATGTGATTGTCGCTATACTGGTATTGATGGCTTTTGTGATGTTTCGCTCCTCCATGGGAGAGGCATTCTCCTCAGGCATGAACAAGGGTGGGGGAGTGATATTGCTCATTGGCGCCACCGCGATGTTGGGCAAGATGTCGGGTGGCTGGCTTGCGCGTCATCTCGGTGCGATGCGGTCGTTTGTCATTTTATTGGTGTCTTCTCTTGCCTGTTATGCATTAGGCGGCACAGGCATTGGCATCGTCTTGTTGGGCTTGTTTCTCATTAATTGCACCATGCCCATAACACTGTATTGGGCAAATGTCGTGCTGCCAGGTAGAGAGGGCCTTGCTTTCGGACTGCTTGCCGCTGCCTTGATACCTGGATTTTTGGTGGCTTACTTGTAATGTTATGGCATGATAGAAAGCATCTTTTCCATATCGCCGTCTGACGTGTTGCTTGCTCTTGTAGCCACCATCCTCATCGAATTGGGGGTGCTGTACCTCTTGGGTGAGAAGCGCAAGCGGGTGCTTTTGGCATCAGTGGTTATAAATGTGGCAACCAATGTGCCTCTGAATCTTTTTTCCAACCATCTGCATGGCATTGGAGAGGTGCTGATGGCAGAACTTCTTGTTGCCATTGTCGAGGCATTGTGGTATTACCTATGGGTAAAAGATGTCAGAATGTCCGTTTGTTATGGTTTCTTGTGCAATGCCATCAGCTTCCTCTTGGGATTGTTGTTCTTCTTTTTGCTTCTTTTGCTCAATTGAGTGAGAATAAAAA
Organism: uncultured Prevotellaceae bacterium; assembly: GCA_900315745.1. GTDB lineage: Bacteria > Bacteroidota > Bacteroidia > Bacteroidales > Bacteroidaceae > Prevotella. The sequence continues at coordinate 5,054 of ONAG01000116.1, read as the reverse complement.
AAGCTTGATGCCATTTCCGTATTTTAGTGGATGTTGGAGTCATTCAAAAGGAACATGCCAAGGCATCCTTTTTAGAAATAATATGTGAAATGGTACCCGATGCGTGCCTTGTCATCACCGAGGTTCTTATCGCCCTTAATAGAGTTGTTGAATGGTTTGTCGAGGTAGTGCTTGTAGTAGAGGCCGAAGTCCAAGTTGCGGCTCTTCCATCCAATCATCGGGGTGATGGCGACGCTGTGGTCGCTCAGTACATGTCCTTCCTCATAGTAGTGCTTTAGCACGCCACCTTCACGCAGCCTCATGCCTACTTCAGCTCCGCATCCGATATAGAACTTCGTCCATTTGCTTGTGCGGAACAAGTTCAGTTTCAGATAGGCGGGAACAATAAGTTGTGCGCCCGCATCCACGATGCTGAGGGCGTTCTTTTCATCTTCAGGACGTGGGTCGCCTGCCAGGTACTCGATGTATTCCACACCAAAAGACACGTTCAGCAGGTCGGTAAAACGCCCAATGTTTGCCATCATGCCAAGACCAATGCCTGTGGCTCCCTTGTAAAAGTCTGTGGTCTGGTGGATTCCAAAGGTGAAGAATCCTTTCTTGCTATCATCATTGATTGGCTTTTGATCGTTGCTTGTTTTCCATTGCGCCATGCATGCCAATGGGAGCAGTGTCAGAAGTAGAATGAATGTTTTTTTCATAATGAATTATTATTTTTTTTATTAATTGGCGTAATTTGGATGGTGGTGCTATGTCGCTGTTTGTTTACACTCCAATTGTCACGTGATACATCTTTTGTTGGTTTTGCTTTGCAAAAGTACGTATTTTTTGTTGAAATAGTAGTCTTTTCGTATCAGTTTTATTATAAATAGGAAATCAAAGTGGTCAATATCTATCAATCTAATATGTTTTATAGTCTTTTTGGTTTTGGCAAATAAAGAAAGCGCAAAGCAAAATAAACATGTATTTATTTTGCATTGCGCTATACTTGCACTATCTTTGCTGCAAGAATATAAAAAATAGTTGCTATGACATTATTAGATCTAATTATACCAGGTCAGCCTTACAGGCCAAGACGCCATCGTTGGGACATCGACACTGTTGTCCAAAGTGGGGAGAACGTAAAGGCTGCTGATTCTGCAAGCTCGTTGCCTTCGGGTGGACAAGAGGTTGTGGATACCGTGAACGCCATACCTGCCAACACCGATGCCGTGGCAGACAGCGTGAACTCCAGTCAGTTGGCTCCATCCCTGATGGACCGGCTTGGAGGTGGCGACGACTCGTCCGTCTTGTTGTGGGCTATCGTCGCCGTGCTCTTTGCTCTTGCCATCTGCCTGTATTTTGTCTATACTTATAGACGTATGCTGAAAGGCACTCGCAGGGTTTGACTAAGAGTTTCCTCTCTCCTTTTCCCATGCCTTCTGGATGTCGCTCATAGTGATGTCCAGCAGTTGCATGTTGCGGAATAGTTCGGGCAGCGCTTGTTCCATGAAGGTCTTGCGACGGCTGTCCATGATTTTCTCCTTTGCTCCTGCTTTCACGAAGTAGCCCAGACCACGCTTGTTGTATATTATCTCATCGCGTGCCAGTTGGTCGTATGCCTTCATTGCAGTGTTGGTGTTCACTTGCAACAGCACTGCATACTCTCGTACACTTGGTATGCGTTCATCCTCCTTGTATTGTCCGGAAAGGATCTCGTCGCAGAGGCGTTCCGCCATCTGTATGTATATTGCTTTGTCGTTGCTGAAGTTCATACGTTAGTCCATTTAGAGGTGATGATTTGAAAGCGATTGAAAATCTTGTAACTCAACCAGAAGTTGAAGAGCGAGAGTGCTGTTAGCGCAAAGATGGCAGCAATCCTGAAATTGTCGGCATTCTGCATGAAGCTGTCCAAGTCAATCTTGAATTGTCCGTTTTCGCCAAAGATTGTCTTCAGTACATAAATCCCGACAATAAACAGCAGAATCAAGGATGTAGTAACGATTAAGAATGACCTTCGCCTGAACCATGTGCCGCCAAGGACATAGAACGAACATGCCCAAAGTCCGACGCATCGTGACATCCACTCTCTCAGGCTCTCTGTTTTCGTAAGGTCTTCCATGATCGAATCGAACAAAGACTTGATGCAGCTGAACCATTCGTTTCCTAAAATTGCGAATATCAACATGTGGATGGTGTCGCCGATGGCAATACCTATGAAAATGCATATCGGAATGATAATGACCGCCATTAAGAATGCGGTGAGATAACGCTCCAGATTGGTGGCAGGCAAGGTGAGGTAGGCTATGCGCTTCTGCTTGGTCTTCAGTGTGGAGAATATTCCGCAGAATGACAAATAGCAGCCAATAATGGCACATAGCATCGACATCGCGAACCCTGACTTGGTCATTATGATGTATGCGGGGGTTGGCATCATGCCCTTATTCCCCATAAAGGAAAAGGTCGATTCCAGCACCACTGCTAAAATGGTGGTTACGCCAGTGTAGGTCAGCAAGCGGCCTCGGTTCTCGCAAAAGTACCAGCGGAACGTGTTCCAAAATCTCTTTATATTGAATTGTCTCATTTTCTTTCGTGTATATGGGTTCTTGTACTTGTTCTACCTAACTTAAAAAGTAAAATACTTGCCGATAAGTTGCCTGCTGCAAAACAATTTGTAGGACAGCCATGCTTGGAGTGCGCTTAAAGCCAACAGCAGGATGTCAACCAGAGCAAGGTTGCTGTTGATGAAGTGGCCTATCGTGCCCTTGTCGTGGAATATGTCGCTTGGATTTACGATCTGTATGAACAGGATGAACACCACAAGCAGGGTGAGGGCTGAGAACACCCAACCATATTTGATGTTGCGTACCAGGTTGGCACCCATCAAGAAATAAGTGTGCAGCCAGATGGCAAGACTTATCAGAAAGTATCCCTTGCTTGCAGAAGCGGGTTTGGAGGGTGTGCTGAGAACATCCCATGTGTCAGCCAGTACAAATCCAAGTGGTTCACGCTGAATGACAAGACCCACAAGATATTGCAAGCCGTCAGCGATGATGATGCCAATGAGAAACATAAAGAGGTTTATCAAAAATGCTGTCAGGTAGCGCACAAGAAACTTCTCAAGATTGCTTGCTGGAATCATTGCCAAATCACGAAGAGCGTCTTTGCGGTTGTAGAACGACATCAACATATAGCTTCCACCCATAATGACACTTGCGACAAGGATGCCTATTACAGCCCCTACCGGCATGCTTGTGGAGTTGGATGGATCCTTGCCAAAAGCAACAACAAGATTTGGCACTTGCAAGAAAATACACATAAAAGCCACGTAGCTCGCAAAACTCTTACGGTAGTAGGGCATGTCAGTCACGATGGTCCATCGTGTGAATCGCCCCATTCTTTGTAGGTTGAAGTTGTCCATTACTTTTCGTTATTTAGTTTGCCAAATGTCACTGCATTGAAAAGCAACTCAAGATTGAGTGGTGTTTCAATTTCATCTTCTTTGCGAAGGGTGATGACGGCGTTGCCTTGCACTGATGGCTCACTATATATAACGTCGCCTGTAGATGCACCTGTTGGCCTGTATTCGAAACTGTAACGGTCGCAGATGTCTCCCACTGAGGCGTTGAGCAACAGGCGGCTGCGGCTTAGGATGAGGATATGGTCGAGTAGTGACTCCACGTCGTGCACTTGGTGTGTGGAGATGATGAGTGTGCGGTCGTCGGTCATGTGGCGTGTCACCGTGCGGCGGAACTGCGCTTTTGAGGGGATGTCGAGACCATTGGTAGGCTCGTCCATGAGCAAATAACGGGTGCCGGCGGCAAGGGCGAAACTCATGAAAACCTTCTTCTTCTGACCCATGGAGAGCGACTGGAGTTTCAGTGAGGTCGGCATGTCGAAGTCTTCGAGACATCCGTTGAGCACCTCTTGGCTGAAATGAGGATAGAACGGACGGTTGATGCGTACATACTCATCGAGTGACATTGCAGGGAGGTCGAATTCCTCAGGTACGATAAATAGGTCCTCCAACACTTCGGGGCGGCGCTTGAAGCTCTCCACTCCATTGATGGTCACTGAGCCACTTTTGGGTCTGAGCAGACCTGCTATAAGGTAGAGCAGGGTGCTTTTGCCGGTGCCGTTCTTGCCAAGAAGACCATAGATGTTGTTCTCTTTCAGTTGCAGGCTGAACTGGTCAAACACGCTTTCTTTTGAACCTGCATATCTGTAGCTGATGTTTTTTACGTCTATCATGATTGTGATTTTTATTTTGATTATTTTGTTTTACTTGTTTTTCAGCGATGTCTTTAGCGATTACTGCCGTTGTTTGCCGACCCTGCAAGCAACAGCTGTTCGAATGGGTCTGATACTATTAGGCTGTTTATCACTTTTTGTCTTCCTTGCTGGTTGATGTGCAGGTATTCCACGCTGGCGAGCTGTCCGTTCTCACACTTGTAGATGGTCTTTTCATCCATCGCTTTCCAGTCGTTTTCTTTCTTTCCCCATATGCTGTGTGTCAGTTCGTAGCCGTCGGTGCCATAGGTCATCTGCAGGCGGTGGCTGGCTTGGTAGTTCTTGTTCCATGAGTTCCACTTGAAGGTGGTCTTCTCAGTGAGGCGTCCTTGTTCATCGTAGCTGAATTGGTGGTACAGTTTTGGTGTGATGTAGTTGCCTTCACGTTCGTACACGTACATTGTGTTTACTTTGCCGTTTTCTATGTCGGCGTTATAAATAAAGTTGGAAGTGCAGTCATTGAGTACATTGATATACATGTTGAGCACTGTGAGGATGGTGATGATGGTTTGCATGGTGGTGATATTTTTAATGTTATATTTTAGAGTTGTATCTTTAGTGTTTTAGTGTACTACTTTAATAGTACACTGCAAAAGTAGTCGCATTTTCAATACCATCCAAATTTTTTGGCAGTTTTTTTACTCAAGACAGCCGTTTTTTAACGTTTGTTAACTGTAAAATGGAGATAATGTAACTACTCAGTCATTATCATAGCCTCATTAAGCAATATATGAAGCAAACGGCGATGCCGTTAAAAAATCATAATGAGAACCTGTTTGGAAGCTGGT